>DASYKK010000384.1:0-13933 GCA_035995565.1 Candidatus Angelobacter sp. | reverse complement strand
CAATGCCCTGGCGTCCCGCGTACAAAAAGACTTTAGTGACCCCAGCTTTCGCGTGTACATGAATGATGATCTCATCGGAGTGGAATTGGGAGGCGCGCTCAAGAACGTCATCGCGATTGCCGCCGGCGTGTGCAGCGGTCTGGGATTGGGGCACAATTCTGTGGCCGCATTGATTACCCGCGGTCTGGCTGAAATAGCGCGACTCGCGGTGGCATGCGGCGCCAATTCGCAAACCATGTTTGGCTTGGCCGGCATGGGCGATCTGGTGCTCACCTGCACTGGTGGCCTTTCCCGCAACCGCAGCGTAGGTGAGGCCTTGGGCAAGGGACAGCCTCTACAGCAGATTATTGCCGGCATGCACGGCATGGTGGCGGAAGGCGTACTTACCACGAATGCGGCCCTGGGCCTGGCTAAGAAATACCGGGTCGAGATGCCCATTACCGAGCAAATGTATGCCATCCTGCATGATGGCAAGTCTCCACACGACGCAATTAGGGAACTTATGACCCGCCCAGGCAAAGTGGAAGACAAATTCTAAGAATCTGCGCCGGCAATACGTTCGTGGTTCGCGATAACCATCATTCCAAACCGCTAAATCTCAGCGCGGGATCTCGACTGAATCGATGCCCAGCGGACTTCTGAGTGACTTCCGTAATCGAGGAAAAGTGCTCTTTTTGGTTAGTTTTGACCCGTTTTCAGCATACAATCTGAGGATTACTTCTCTAGCTTTATGAAACTTCCGTTGCCTGCCCGGATACCGATTTTGTACCTGATTCTCATCGTCTTGATCGCGGTGGGAGTGGTGCCGCTTTATTTCTATGCCACCAAGATGGTGGGGCGAAACCGCGAAACTCTGGGTAGCAATGAAAAGCTGTTGCAGAACAGCGTGACCACAACGCTGGCGCAATCAATCGCGCAACGCGAGAAGGACATCGGCTCAACTCTATCCAGCCTTGCATTCTCCATTAAGGTAACAAGCGGCGGTAATCTGAGTGGCAAGAATGTAGAAGCCGCCGATGTAAAGGCGCTGCTGCAGAACTACATTGAAGATCCTGACTCAATCGTGCCTTACGCTCGGCTGGTTAACACAGAAAACCAGCTGATGCTGAAACTGGGCACTATTGAACCTGATACCTTCCTGGAAAAAGAGCTGGATCGTGGTCTGGCTGCCGCCCATGACGGACGCGAGTACAGCGGAGATCCACTCTCCGTGGGTTCCGGCAAACAGGCCCGCACCGTCATGGTGGTGGGAAAGCCTGTCCTCAGCGATGATCATATCTATCTCGGATCGCTCGAGCTTGTAATTGATTTGCAATATTTGGTCAAACAGCTCCAGCAGGCCAAAAATACCCAGAATTTGGATACTTTTGTTGTCGACCGCTCAGGCCGCGTCGTGGCATCGCCTAGTCCGCGCTATGCCACCGGCCAGGACATGAACTCTAATGAGCTGGTAAAGAATTTCGTCGATCAAAACGGGAAAGTGCCGGTCGCTGTAACCATGGACTACTCGGTACAGGAAGGCAAGAACCGCATCCCGATGCTCGGCACATACTTCCCTGTAACTGGTTTGGGCTGGGCCGTTGTCGCGCAGAAAACGCAGGAAGAAGCGTATATCGATATTACTGACATGCGCCGCGATGCTATTCGCGCCGCTCTAATTGCCATCGCCTTCAGCATCTTTGTCGGTATCTGGGCCGCGCGGCGTCTCACCACGCCACTTCACGTGCTGACCGAATCCAGCCGCACCATTGCCGGCGGCGATTTTAAACATCGTGTTCGTCTGAAAAGCCGCACCGAGTTCGGCGAACTGGCGCAGACCTTCAACACCATGACGGACGATCTGGAACAGTTCGTCGATGACCTCAAGAAAGCAGCGGAAGAAAACCGCGCGCTGTTCCTGAGCTCTATCCAGATGCTGGCTGGCGCGGTCGACGAAAAAGATCCTTACACCCGTGGTCACTCCGATCGTGTAACGCGTTACTCCGTCCTGATTGCCTCGGAGATGGGATTGAAAGATGAAGATATCGAAAAGATCCGCGTCTCTGCCCAGTTGCATGACGTGGGCAAGATCGGCATTGAAGACCGCATCCTGAAAAAGCCGGGAGCGCTTACGCCGGAAGAATTCGAAATCATGAAAACGCATACCACGAAGGGCGCTGCGATTCTGCGTCCGGTGGAAGCTTTGCGTGACATGCTGCCGGGAATTGAACTACACCATGAATCGCTCGACGGGCGTGGCTATCCTCACGGCCTGAAGGGCGAACAGATTCCGCTCATGGCGAGGATTATCATGGTTGCAGACACATTTGACGCCATGACTACGAACCGTCCGTATCAGGCTGCCATGGACCCGGAATACGTGATCCGCATTATCAATTCGCTGGCGGCCACCAAGTTTGATGCCACCGTGGTGGCGGCGATGACCAAGGTTTTCGAGACGGGCAAGCTGCGCATACATCGCGCGGCGGCAGTAAGCGGCGAAGAGGCCGCGGCGGCAGCGGCTGTCAGCGCACCTACACAAGCGTAGTGGTTTGCGTTTGCTAGAAGTCTGAAGTCCGGTCGCGCGGGTTCTTCACTTTTTTCTCAGCTTCAGTCCGTCTTCTTTCAAGCTGACAAACCAGAGGTAAATTTCATCCACACGCTGGATGTCCTTTTCCAGCATCACGCGATCGGCATATCTCCGAATGTGGGTTTCTTCATGTCCCCGTTTGAGCACAGTCACGACCTCGAATAATTCGTGCACCTTGGCATGCATGATCCGCAAATCCGCGATCAGGCGAACTTCTTCAACATCGAGCTGTGGCCCTCTATTTGATTTGCTCATCATGTTCATGCTCCCCATAGGTCATGCATTAGTATAACTTTTAGATGCACTCTGGTTGGTCCCCGCGCAGCAGAATGAATTGAAATGCGCGTCAAAATCGGGAATCCCAAATAAAACTGTAGCTTAAGATCACGGATTGTGTCCTCGTAAATCCCGTGGCGGGAGCCTCATGAGTGAATACCAGCGGCCACTACCGATATAATCAAGGGTTCGCCATACATTCATAAAGCAATGATTCAGACTTTATTCGGAACACCGCAACCGTCGTTTCTCGACAAGATGAAGCAGGCGGTCACGCGCACGCGCGAGAACCTGAGCGAGCGCATTGACGAAGTGATGGCGCTCACCAAGGAGATCGATAGCAGCACGCTGGACGATCTGGAAGGAATTCTGCTCGGCGCTGACCTGGGCATGAGCACCACGCAGGAAATATTGTCCAGACTTCGCGAAAAAGCCGACCGCAAGCAGATCAAGGACACAGCCGAACTCAAAAAGCTTATCAAAGAACAGGTGCTCGCCATCATGAATGCCACGCCGGCGCGCGCCGGTAAACCCGCCAAAGGAGAGCCGGAAGTCATCATGGTGGTGGGAGTGAATGGCACAGGTAAGACCACCACCATCGGCAAGCTGGCACATGCCTTGCGCACCGAACGTAAAACGGTCCTGCTCTGTGCCGCAGACACTTTCCGCGCTGCTGCCATTGAACAGCTTGAAGTGTGGGGCTCGCGCACCGGCGTGGAAGTGATCAAAACGAAGCCGGGCGGCGATCCCTCTGCGGTTCTTTATGACGCACTTACCGCTGCCAAGGCGCGCCATACCGACATCGTGATTGTCGATACCGCGGGACGCCTTCACACTAAGACCAGCTTGATGGCGGAGCTGGAAAAAATGAAGCGTACCGCCCAACGAATTATTCCTGGCGCGCCGCATGAGGTCTTGCTGGTAATGGACGCCACCACCGGCCAGAATGGGTTGCAGCAGGCGCGACTGTTTACGGAATCGGCGGGCGTGACGGGAATTGTTCTGACCAAGCTCGACGGAACAGCAAAAGGCGGAGTTGTAATTGCCATCTCGCGTGAGCTCGGCTTGCCTGTGCGTTATGTGGGCGTGGGCGAAAAGGCTGGCGATCTCTTGCCGTTCAACGCTGAGAATTTTGCCGATTCATTGTTTTCTCCGAATTAGTGCGCGAACGGCCATCGTCAAATCATGGCATTTTCTCCACAGGACGAACAATTCATGCGCCAGACGCTACACCTCGCGCGCCTCGGAACAGCACTAACCTCGCCAGGCGCACGAGTAGGCGCAGTTATTGCGGACAGCAGCGGCCAGTTCGTCGGCGAAGGATTCTACACCTTTGACGGCGTGAAGCACGCTGAGATTTTTGCGCTGGAGCAGGCGGGACCTCGCGCCCGCGGCGGCACGATTTATCTCAATCTTGAACCACACTGCCATCAGGGCCGCACCCCACCATGCACGGATGCGATCATTGCCGCGGGAATCAAGCGGGTGGTCGCGGCTATGGCGGACCCGAATCCCAAAGTTGCAGGCAGAGGCTTTGACCAGTTGCGTGCCGCTGGAATCACGGTCGAGGTGGGACTCCTGGAATCCGAGGCGCGCGGCATCAACGAGGCGTTTGCACGGCACATACTCACGCGTCTACCGCTGATAACGCTGAAATCAGGAATGACGCTGGACGGCAAGATTGCGGGACCACAAGGGGGCTCCGTGAACGCGCCAGTGGCGGCTGACCGCTGGATTACAAGCGCTGAAGCACGCACCCATGCTCAGAGCTTGCGGCACGAATCAGATGCGATCCTGGTGGGCGCGGGTACCATTATCGCCGACGATCCGCTGCTCACGGATCGCACCAGCCTTCCGCGCCGCCGGCCTCTGTTACGTGTTGTCCTGGATTCCCGCCTGCGCTGTCCTCTGGAATCGCGTCTGGTTACAACCGCCAATAATGATGTATTGATCTTCTGCTCCTTTGCGGAAGAGAAGAAACGCCGCCAGCTCGAAGATAAAGGCATCCGTGTGGAACAAGTCGCGCTTGGGTCCAATTCTAATGACGGCCGCCCTGACCTTGCCAGGATTATCGCTCGCCTCGGTGAACTGGAAATCACTAGTCTCTTGATCGAAGGCGGCGCACTGGTTAACTGGACCGCCCTGGCCGCAGACGTAGTGGACAAGATATTCCTTTATTACGCTCCAAAGATTCTCGCTGGCGGCGGATCAATTCCTTTTGCCAGCGGCGAGGGCTTCCGCCGCGTTAGTGAAGCGGCGCAGGTGAAAGATATTGTCCTGCATCGCTTTGGTGAAGATTTTGCGGTCGAAGGCTACTTGCGCGATCCTTATATAGCGCCGGAGGCGCACATCTGATGTTCACCGGACTCATTCAGGAAACGGGCGAAATCGTCTCTACCGCGCGTGCGGCAGGCCAGAACCGCGGCTCCGCGACCCGTATCACCGTTAAGGCTGCAAAGATTCCGTCTGAATTAAAGATTGGCGATAGCGTCGCAGTCAGCGGCGTCTGCCTCACTGCCCTGGATATCAACGAACAGCAATTTTCCGCCGATCTCGCGGAGGAAACGTTGAACCGTACATCCCTTCAGCGCCTGCAGGTTGGATCGATCGTGAACCTGGAATTGCCGGCCCTGGCCCAGGACCGCATGGGCGGCCACGTGGTGCAGGGACACGTTGACGGAGTAGGTTCTATCGTCAGCCTGGAAAAGATCAAGTATCGCGACGACTGGCGTATGGTAGTCGAGCTGCCACCGGACCTGTCGCGATATGTGGTCCCTCAAGGCTCGATCACGATTGAGGGCATCAGTCTGACCGTCGCCGACATCCAAGGAAATCGTCTGGAGATTGCGATTATTCCCCACACCTGGCAGGCTACTAACCTTCGCGCGCTGGGCAACGGCGATCCGGTGAATATTGAAGTCGATGTTCTTGCGAAATATGCGGAGAAGATGACCCACGGCAGAACATACGGCAAGCTCACCGCGGCCGACCTCATCCAGCGGGGGTTCTAGAATCTGATCTAAAAACAAAAGATCAGCACGCCAGGTTTGACGGTGCTGATCTTTTGGTAAAGCGCAAGGGAGGGTCGGTGCGCTTCTAAAATTTGGGTTGCCTTCAGTTGCTAGGCATTTCCATTAACAGCCAAAATGACGTAAAGCAGAGCAACTCCCACTGCTGCCCATATCCGGAAATTCTTAAACTGTTGTGTCTCGCTCATCTCGTCTGTCCTTTCATCCTTGAACTAAGGGGGGAGGACCGTACTAGTTTTCAATAGTCAGAATCATGCGCCCCCACTGGATGGGAACAAATTAAAGAGGTGTTAAAGTTCTTAATTCTGTTGGGTGTCAAAAGCTTCGTCGAGATCGGGTCGATCTTTATCCTGACGTGCTGCAAGGTATTGAAAACAAAGGTTATATGGCATTATTCATGCAAAAGTGAGCGGCAGATGATAACTGCTCGCAAAGCGTCTTACCAAAAGAGCTTCATAAATCCTGTCGCCGGCAAGTCGGCGACAACAAATTTCTTTCCGCGTCCCAGGCTTTCCATCAAAGCTTCAGCTGCAAGGTAGCCGCTGCGGACGGCGCCTTCCATGGTGGCGGGCCAGCCTGTGGATGTCCAATCACCCGCAAGGAAAATGCGTGGCCACTGCGTCTTTGCCATCGGACGATATTTGTCCAGCCCGGGAAGAATCGCGTATGTGGCGTAAATTTCCTTGATCACCGTGGCTTTCACCAGCTTCGCATCCCGCACTGCGGGAAAGAACTCAGTCAGTTCGCGCGTTGCCAGTTCCAGGATTTCTTCCCGCGATTTCTGCACCAACGATTTTGACGCGCTTACGACCAATTCCAAATAGCTGCCTTTGTGGACGCTTTCTTTACTCTCATGAAACTTCGACTTATGAAACATCCACTGAATCGTCCGGTCCAGAAGCACCGCATGCGGTAACGGCGTGATCTCGCGATCAAACCACAGGTGAATTCCTGTAATGGAGGACGCTTCAAAATGTGCGAGCTGTTGCTTGATAGGCTTGGCCGATTCGTCCGACGGCAGCAGGTTTGCCACGTTCTGAAATGGCGCTGCCAGAACCGCAAAATCAAACTGCTGCTCGCCCGAGCCAATCAATACACCAGCCCGGTCTTGCTTCGGTCCGATCGCGGTCACAGACGACCGCAGCAGCACTTCGCCGTCCCGCGCGCGTATATATTCAATTGCATTTCCGTATAGATCTGACAACGGGATGCTCGGAAGTCCCATCCGGCCTGCCGCGGCAGATTTCATAAATGACTCGCGAAAAACCTGTGCAGCATAACGCACGGAGATGCGATTAAGATCTTCGTTCAGAGCGCTTACCAGCACCGTCTTCCAGAACCTTTCAATCGCCTGTTCAGTCTGCTTGTGCCGCCGCAGCCAGGAAAGAAAATCTTCGGATGAATCCTCCGGCAGGCCGCGGCTCATTGCTGACATGGCTCGGGTAATGGCGATCTTGTCATTCAGGTTCAGCATTTTTGCACCGAGAAATGTCGGGACGTTATGCATTGGTGCGGGCAGGAAAGAAGGCGCCATCCTGCTGGTCCGGCCGCCCGGCTCAATGAACGTCAATTCATCAAACCATCGGATCTTCCCGCTCACTCCCAGCCGACCATAGAAATCAATCAGGTTGGTGCAGCAACCAAGCAGGACGTGCTGGCAGTTGTCCACTACCTCGCCTGTCCCCGGGTGTTCGTAAGAAGATGCGCGGCCTCCTACGTAGGGCCGCCGCTCGAAAACCGTAACCCGCATTCCGGCATCGGCCAGCGCGCAGCCCGCAGCCAGGCCGGCGAGGCCGCCGCCAACGATTGCAACAGTATATTGCCGGGTATCCGCGGTCATGCGATGCGGAGCAGAAATCCGCGTGATAGTACCTTCAATTTTTCCCAGAGAGTCAGCCGCACGCGCTCCGTCAGCACATCATAATTGCGGTCCGTGATTTTCTGTAGCAGGCGGCTGTAAATTTCCACCAGGACCCACAGAGCGGCGCGGCTGTCTTCATCAATCAGTTCCATCAGCCATCTCGCAGATTCGTAATATTTGCGTGCGCGCTCAGCTTCATATTCCAGGACAGGCCGTAGCTGCTGCGCCTGGGCCGGATTTTCTAACACGCTCGACGCAAAATCTGACGCCGTGAGGTTGCTGCGCGCCAGATCTTCTGCGGGTATATAAATGCGCCCCATAGAAGCGTCTTCTTTTACGTCGCGGATAATATTGGTCAACTGAAATGCCAGCCCGCAGTCCTCGGCTAGAAATTCGGCTTTGGTGTCCTCGTAACCAAAAATCCGGATGCAGACCAGCCCGACAATTGAAGCCACGTAATAACAATATTGCTTCAGGTCTTCAAAGCTATTGCACAGCATGGCCGGCGACTCTCCCGACGCAGCCGGAATGTCCAGGTCCAGGCTGGTACCATACACCAGCTTTTCAAAAAGCTCAGCCGGGATTTTGAATTTGCTTTGCGCATCTCCGAGCGCCATCAGCACCGGATCGTCGGTTGCCTTGCCGACAAAAACTGACTTCGCCGCATCCAACCATTCGTTCAGCTTCTGCCGCTTCAGTTGTGGGTCCACTCCGGGATCATCAGAGATATCGTCGGCATGGCGCATGAAAGCATACACCGCGCTCAGCGCATTGCGCTTTTCTGACGGCAGCACCATAAAGCCATAATAGAAATTCTTGGCCGCACGACGTGATATGCCCCGGCAAACTGCATAGGCATGGCTGAGCTGATCGCTCACAGAAACTTGCCCACCGCCGCACGGAGGACGAGCAGCAATTTGCGCGACTTTGAAATCTCTGGGCGCGCGCGCAACACGTCAAAACTCTGATGCTCGATCGCGTTCAGGATTTCCTGTCCACCGCGGCTGAACAACTCCAGATCGATGGCGAGTTCGTGATTGACCATCTTCACCAGCGGAAGACCGCGGACGAACCACTCACGCGCTCGCTCGACTTCAAACTTCATCAGGGCCATAAATTGCGGTGTTGCCCGCCGCATTGCAATATCTTCCCCGGTCACGCCAAAGCGTCGCAGGTCTTCCAGGGGCAGATAAATGCGGCCTTTGCCATAATCGACAAAAACATCTTGCCAGAAATTTGCCAGTTGCAGTGCAGTACAGGTGTAGTCGGAAAGGCGTTGCCGTTCGTCGTCACTATAGCCGCACAGATAAAGAACCAGATGTCCGACGGGATTCGCCGAATAACGGCAGTAGGCCAGAACATCTTCAAACTTCTCAAATCGCGTGACCGTCTGGTCCTGGCGAAAAGCAATCAGCAGATCAGAGAATTCATGCTTCGGAATACCGCATTCCTTTACCGTCTCAGCCAGCGCGACAAATACCGGATGCTTTGGCGATCCCGCATAACAGGCATCCAATTCTGCTTCCCACTGATTCAGCAGCTCCAACGATTGCTGCGGGTCCCCCACCTCGTCGCCCAGATCGTCAGAGATACGGCAGTACGCATAAACATTGTAGAAATGCTGACGCAGGCGTCTGGGCAGAAACCACGTCGCAACAGAAAAGTTTTCGTAATGTGTTTTTGCCAGGTGCTCACAGTAAGCGCGCGCTTCTTCTAAGGAAGGCGCTGTAGCCGGAATGCGATACGATTCCGGCAGCGCGTTCCATCCCAACGGCATGGACGAAGTGCTTGTGCGCGATACTGACATGTCAGTGGCCGGGAATGATGGCCGTCTTAATTTGGCTCCCGCGGTCCAGCATCTGTTGCAGAACTTGCTTGAGTTTGGAGAGAGGCGCCTCGCCGGTAACGTAGTCAGTGCTCTTGACGTTCTTTTCCGCAATCAAGGAAAACGCTTTGCGCACGGTCTGCGGCGTGTGATGGAACGTGGCTTTCAACGTGACTTCAGAGTAGTGCAGCCGGTTGGTGTCCAGTTCGACTTTTGTGCCACTGGCGCATCCACCAAAGAAATTCACCACACCGCCGCGACGGACCATTTCAACCGCCCATTGCCACGTTTGCGGCAGTCCCACAGCTTCAATCACAATATCGGACCCCCGACCCTCGGTCACGCCAATCACCCGCTCGATGGGATTATTAGTCTTCCCGATCTGGATTACCTCGTCCGCACCAAATCTTTTTGCGGCCGCTACCTGCTCAGCTCGCTTTACTACGGCGATCACTTTGCACCCGGTCAGCTTGGCCACTTGCACCAGCATCAACCCAAGAGGGCCTGCGCCGATAACTGTGACCGTATCGCCGATGTCCGCGCCGGTCTCCTGCAAGCCTCGCAAAGCGCACGCCAGGGGCTCAGTCATGGCAGCCGATTCAAAGCTCAGATCATCCGGCAGCGCCAGCATGTTGGTCTCAACAATTCGGCGGGGAATCTTGATGTACTCGGCATACGCACCGTTATTGAACAAAAGGTCTTCGCAGATATTTTCCTGGTGCTTCAGGCAATAGAAGCACGCGCCGCACGGTGCAGAGTTAAGGGCGACAACCTTCATGCCCCGGCGGAAGTCGCGCACACCCGGCCCAACTTCTTCAATCACTCCTGAAAGTTCGTGGCCAAACAGCGCCGGAGGAACAATCATGCGCGCGTGATAGCCGCGCTGATACACCTTGAGATCGGTCCCGCAGGTAAGCGCCACGTTCACCTTCACCAGCACCTCGCCGGGTTCAAGCGTGGGAATGGGCACCTTCTCAATCTTGATGTCCTCTTTGCCATAGAGGACCGCGGCTGTCATTTGTCCTTTCAATTACGTTTCTCCCATTCCAACCCGGGCTGGATAACGATCTTCATTGAGTCCGGAGACGGATGCGAAGCGAGTTGAATCGCCTCTACCGATTCTTCCAGTGGAAACCGATGCGAAATCAGCCGGGCAAAATCAATTTCTCCACTGAACACCAGTCGCACGTTTTCTTCCTGTAAATCGACTGATGCACTATACGAGCCCATTAGCGTCTTTTCGTCCACGCAAACTGCTGCGGGATCAATTCCCACTTCGCTGCGTTGCGTCTGGGCAAACAGCATGATTCTTCCCCCCGGCCGGGTCGCATCCATTGCCGGCTTGATCAAACTGTTTCCCACGGTCGCCAGAATCACCGCGTCTGCTCCGCGTCCGCCGGTGAGCTCTCTTACACGTTGCGCGGCATCTTCCGATCCAGCGTTCACGTTGTGTTTTAACCCGAAGCTCTCACTTATTTTAAGGCGTTGGGGATACAAATCGGAACTTACCACGGTCGCACCTGTCCGTTTGGCCAATGCCGCCAAAATGATCCCAATGGGGCCCTGGCCGATCACCAGCACCGTTTCATCGCTGTGCACCTGAAGCGATTCAATCGCCTTCAGGCACGTATTTACCGGCTCGATAAATGAGGCTTGCTCGTAGGAAACCTGGCCAGGAATTTTCACCACGCCTTTGCGTACGACCCAATCCATCACTCGGATGTACTCGGCAAAACCGCCGCCGCTGGGTTCAAAACCCGCCGTAGCACCGACCTGTTTGTAGACCGGACATTGCGCGAAAACTTTTTTTCGGCAGTAATAGCATTCGCCGCAGGGAATATGGTGGAACACCATCACGCGGTCGCCAATGGCTAAATTGCTCACTCCTTCGCCCATCCCGACTATCTGGCCGGCCATCTCATGGCCGAAAATACGAGGCGAGGAATGTGAGCCCGTCAGGATTTTCTTAAGATCGGTTCCGCATATGCCGCAGGTATGGACGCGTACCAGCAACTCTCCCTTGCCAATTTCCGGGACTGGGACCGCTTCCAGCCGGACATCGTTCTTGCCGCGGTAGACAGCAGCTTGCATCGTCCTTGGGGGAGCAAGTTTGCCTACCGTAGATTCGGGTTTGATTGCCGTGTGCATGATCTAAGGTTTTGCTTCCGAGAACTCTGCTCTATCCAGTGTAACAATTTCTTTCGGCGGCAATCCGCTGGCAAGGTCCTTCCGCAACCAGTTACATAGGGACTCAGTGGCGCGCTTGCCATTTCGCGCCAGCGCCGCGATACGTGCCCAGTGCCACGGCCGCAGAGCAGCCCACAGCGCGAACCGTCCGCCCTGAAACTCGCCGGCAGCGGTCAGGAACTGTCCCATGGGCGGCATGGGGAAGTCTGCTTCATCAGAAATTGCTTTGACGCAGCGAAATCCAATTTGTTCCTGCTGCGCCACTTTCGCCACGCCCGCAGCTTCCATATCCACAACCAGTCCATGAAAGCGATTTACCAGTTCCCTCTTGGCTTCAGTTCCGGCAATTTCTCCCGAGCTGACGAGCACACCACCGCTTACATGGTTGGCGTCCATAGTGCATCGATACTCCACGCCGTTAGCCGCATCCACCACCACATTCGGCATGAAAATGCTGCCCACTTTCAGGCTGCGTATCAGCGCGCCTGCCAGTCCCGCAGATACCAGAATCGCCGGCCGATATTGCGCAACCACGGCTCGGGCCGCCAGTTCGGCGTTCTTGCAACCGATTCCTGACACTACCGAGAGCACACCGTCGCGCTCAAAGAGCGCGAACTTTCTATCACCGGATGGAAGCGCGGTCCTTTGCCATCCGCGCACCAATGGCGATATTTCCCTTTCCATCGCAGCGATGATTGCAATTTTGCTCATGCATTCACCGCCGCGACCTGCGCTGGAGATTCAACGTATCCATTCGACTGGAACCAGTCGACGGCGCGCCGCAGAGCACTGTCAACCGGCAAAACTTTGTAGCCGAGTTCTCGCTCGGCTTTTGCCGATGAAGCAAACATTTTCTTGCGGCCCATCTTTACTGCATCAATGGTGGCTCGGGGTTCTTTGCCCCGGAGCGTGCCAGTAACAAACTGGTCGAACACCGCAAATCCCATGGCCACAGCGTGCGGAACTTTCATCGACGGCGCCGGCAGCCCGGTGAGTGCGGCTAGTTTGTCAAGAATTTGTTTCAGCGTCAGATTCTCACCACCCAGAATGTATCGCTGCCCCGGTCGCGCGTTTTCCATAGCCGACAGGTGCCCGCGCGCCACTTCCTTCACGTCGGCCAGATTCAGCCCGGTGTCGACATAGGCGGGAAACTTTCGATTTAAAAAATCGACCACGATTCTTCCTGTCGGCGTCGGCTTGATGTCATGCTCGCCGATCGGTGTTGTGGGATTCACTACCACCACACTCGCGCCATTATTGCCGGCCTCTAACGCAATCTGTTCGGCCATAAACTTCGACCGCTTGTAATGCCCCACCATCTCTTTGATGGAGACGGGTGAATCTTCCGTGGCAATGTGACCTTCACGGGTAAAACCCATCGTGGCCACGGAACTGGTATAAACCACCCGACGCACGCCGGTTTCCTGGGCTGCCCGGATGATCGCACGCGTTCCTTCGACGTTGGAACGGTACATCTGCTCCGGATCGCGCACCCACAATCGATAATCGGCGGCCACGTGGAAGACAAATTCACAACCGGCCATGGCCTTCTTCAGCGACTCCGGATCGCGCAGATCGCCTGTAACGGTTTCGGCACGCAAATCGGCGATATTGTCCAGGCGACTTGTGGATCGAACGAGCAGCCGCACGTCAGCCCCCTGCGCGGCCAGAGCTCGCGCCACATGGCTGCCAACAAATCCGGTCGCTCCTGTGATGAAGACTTTCATGTGGTGTTTTTATCCCGAGATCACCGAGGGATTGCACAAAACCTACTCCAGCGCTTCCGCCTGGATCCCGATGTTCTTTTCTCCCGCAGCCTTTTTCTCCCAGTACTTGCGCACCCAGGCTTCAAAGCTTTTTCCCGCGGCAGTGTCGCGTCCGCTGAAGGCCAGCGCGGCGATCTCTGAGTATGGAATGGATATTTTCTGGTCGGCGTTCTTGGGGAAAAGTCGCACTGCGGAATCGGCCAGGGTCTGGCCTGTACGCCGGTCGAAAATGTAGCCCTCAACCTTGCTGCCGTCTTTGCGGGTGATGGTTACATCGCCCCGATAATCGAAAGCTTTTTCCAGGGCCTGCCGGACTTCTTCATCGCCTGCCAGTTCCGGCACCCAGCCTTCCAGCTTTTCATGCTTGAATCCCGGCGCGACTTCGAGCGAATCAGCGGCCTTAACGGCATTGTTCTGCAG
>DASYKK010000383.1:0-2660 GCA_035995565.1 Candidatus Angelobacter sp. | reverse complement strand
CAACGTCGCCAGGCTCTGCTGCAGCCGCTCTAATAACATCGGGTCGGCGTGGGAAGAAGCGGTTACCGGTTCCGGAGCCTCCTCTAAGGCCATCTCACGGCGGCGATGCTTCTTACGTCCCTGGTCAATGCATCGATTGGCCGTTACCCGCCTCAACCAGTACGTCAGGTGCGCTGGAGACTGTATGCGATCGATACTTTGAAACAGCTCCAGAAAAACCTCCTGCGCCAGGTCTTCCGCCAGAGAGCGGTCCTGAAGGAAATGGTAGGCAATGCTGAAGACCATTCCCTGGTGCTCGCGTACCAGGTCGGCAAAGGCCTGCGCGTCACCGCTGAGTGCCCGGTTGAGCGCCAGTTTGAGCCGGTCGTCTTCGTATGCCGCCGTCTGCTCCAAGTGCCCTCTCTTGAACAGTTATACGTACCCCGGGCAAGTTCGGGTGCAAGATTCTTGTTAAGCTAGAAGAATCAGGAGGTTGAGCGATGGCCGATGCCAAGTCTTTTGAGGCTGATTATCTTGACGAGGTGCGCCGCAGCTTTCGCGGCTACAAACGGCTGGCGGATGGCGGGCTGATCCAGTTGACCGACCCCAACTTCTTCAAGGCTCCGGACACCGAGTCGAATTGCGTAGCTCAGATCGTAAAGCACGTTGCCGGAAACCTGCGCTCGCGCTGGCTGAACTTTCTGACTACCGACGGCGAAAAGCCGGATCGCAATCGCGACCAGGAGTTTGTCCTGACCGAAGCTGACACGCGGGCGGACCTGATGCTTCGGTGGGAAGAAAGCTTCAAGATCGTCTTCGAGAATATTGCTTCGCTGAAAGCACAAGATTTTGTAAAGACTGTGACAATCCGCGGCGAACCGCACACCATTCTGCAGGCCATTAACCGCAGCGCGATGCACACGGCTTATCACGTGGGACAAATTCTTTACGTTGGCAAGCACCTGCGGGGTTCGGAATGGACAGTGCTGAGCATTCCCAAAGGCAAGTCAGAGGAGTTCAATGCGATGAAGCCTGAAGACAGGAAAGTAAAGTTGCCGAATCGTCCGTGAATTTTGGCCGATCTGATTTCAGCAGAACTAGTTTCAGCGAACCACCGGCCCCAGCACATTTTCATTAATCCTAGCGCTTGCTTTGGTTAGCTCGGTTAAATATTTTCGGATTGGCTCCAACGTGCCATCGGCCTGATAAACCGCTCCCCCGCCCACCGGGATTCCGATGGCTCGCGTATTGGCCTGCGAAAGATTCACCAGGGCGCGCAGGTCCCACCAGTCATTCCCTTCGTCGTGAGCGCCCACATAGAACGGAGCAAAACGGAACATATCAATTTGCTTCGGTTGGGCTGAATTGCTCAGGCATCCCAGTCCCAGTTGAATGGCCCCTGCCGACACGCCCATCAATATGGCTCCATCAAAGCGCTTGCGCGGAATCAGTTCTTTGAGGCCGTTCTGCTCAAATGTGCGCCAGCCGAGTTCGACATCACCACCGGAGAGCACAATCAGGTCGGCGTCCTCGATGAATAAGATGTCGTCACGTGATGGCCGGGATGGCACCAAACGGCAATGAGAGATTTCCATTGACTCCATTGCGGCTACAAACAGACTGTAGAACTCCGGCTGATCTCCGTTGGATGCCCCAATGTATGCTGCCTTGGGATTGCTTGTATCCAGATCGGCGCGAAGCCTTTCAGCCAATGAATCGCTTTCGCTCTTCCAGAAAAACAGTTGGCTATCCGCCAGCAGGTACAGCGGTTTAATGGCCATGCAAGTCTCCGGACGCCCATCTCTGCGGTGAAAATTCACTTGCTTGTTTCATTGGAACGCCTCCGTCAATTGGATGGATCCGCCATTCTCAATGAACTCTTTGCACACAAGCCTTGAACTAGGCCGCCAAAAACGAGATTATATCCAAGCCGCGATACATGCACGGTACCCATATTGCCAAGCGACGCTAAACTCGTCCGCCGACTCTCGCTCACCGATTCCATCCTGTTGCTGGCGGGCGGCATCATCGGCTCGGGCATTTTTCTTACCGCGAAAGATGTGGCTATCAACACGCGTTATCCCTGGCTTTTTCTCGCTGTCTGGGTCGTGGGCATGGGCATGGCTCTGCTGGCATGCTTCGCGTTTGCCGAACTGGGAGCGATGTTTCCCCATGCCGGCGGCCAGTACGTCTACATGCGCGAGGCTTATGGCGATACCGCCGGTTTTCTCTACGGATGGATGTATTTCACGGTGAGCGCCACAGGAACCGTGGCCGCGCTAGGCGTGGGCTTCGCGACATATCTGGGCCAGACTTTTCCCACTCTGCACCTGGAGCAGACAATCCTTCCGCTGCGTGTCGTTGATATCACGCGCGGCCACCTGATCGCCCTGGCCGCCATTGCCTTGCAAACGCTGATCAATATTTTTGGCGTAAAGAAAGGCGCGGTGCTGCAGAACGTCGCAACATGGACAAAGTTTGTGGCCATTGCTATTTTCGTGGTGGGCGGGTTGCTCCTGGGCCACGGATCATGGGACCATTTTCGCCACTCGCTTATTCCCGCCGGCAACGAACACGTCTCGATCATCACCGCCGTGGGCATTGCCCTGATCGCGGTTTTCTGGGCCTACGATGGCTGGGTTTACATCTCGTTTGTGGGCGGCGAGATAAAAGATCCGCAA
>DASYKK010000382.1:0-6172 GCA_035995565.1 Candidatus Angelobacter sp. | reverse complement strand
TCACCGGCAGAACAAAGACTTATAGCTTTCAGGATGCGAAAATCATCCGGGCGAATATCAGGGCTTGCCGAACACGCCCATCAACGAATTGAAACGAAAAGAGGAAATAGCATGCGTTACATTACTGCACTAAAAGTGGCTGCTTTGGCCCTGGGTCTTGGCGGAGCGGCAATCACCTGTCAGGCGCAGACGCCCGGCGGTTCTTACCAGCAAACTTGTAGAGACATTGGCGTTCGCGGTTCAACCCTGCACGCCACCTGTAAAGACGAAGGCGGCAACTGGCGGAACACTCAGCTTTCTGACTACCAGCGTTGCAACGGAGAGATCCAGAACCTGAACGGCAACCTCAGTTGCACGGGCGGGAATAATGGCTACGGCAACAACGGAAATTATGGCAACAACGGGAACAATGGCAACAATGGCGATCGTCGAGACGGCGACAACCGCGACGCAAATCGCCGCGACCATGATCGGGATGGCGATCGCGATCAAAACGGGAATTACGGAAACGGAAATTACGGCAACGGATACAATAACGGTCCCCGCGGCTCTTACAGCCAGACCTGTTCCAACATTCAGGTAAATGGCAATACGCTCCAGGCCAGCTGCCAGAAAAAGAATGGCAAAGTGAAAAATACCACGCTGCGGAACTATCAGCAGTGCCGGGATATTGAGAATGACAATGGCAAGCTGCGCTGCACCAGATAAGCAGCGAAGCTTGCGCTATGTGCCATTACGCCGCATAGCCATGCAATAGTGACAAGAGGCAGGGAGCCAGTCAGGGTCGCGATCCCAATCGCATCCTCTGGCTCTTTGCTTTTTGTGCTGGCCGTTGGCCGCCGGTGCGCACCTGCACATACTGGAGTGAAACAAAAGTGCGCCTGCTTTTAAATTTTGGCAATTACCCAAACTTGGCAATTCCTGGAAATTTGCTCACCCCTGTTCCACGATCAATTCCTGGCAGGTGATGCAGTAGCGGCTCCACGGGACCGCCGTCAACCGATTGGCGCTGATGTCCTGGCCGCAATGGAGGCATTCGCCAAACGTGCCGTTGCTGATCCGGCCAAGCGCTGCTTCCACCAGCAGCAGCAGTCCGCGTTCCTGCGCCTTCTGCCGGAAAGTCATTTCCTTTGACATTGACGCAGTCGCGCGGTCCGCTTCGTCGCGCCCAAAATCCTGAGCCTCATTGTGTTCTTCCTGGGTGCGACTCAGGTTGCGGCGAAGTTCCTCGCGCTTCTTGCTAAGGAGTTCTTCAAATTTTGCAATCTTGGCTTTTTCCATGCTCAATCACTCTTGCAATCAGGTATCGGGCCGGGGTGCTGTGGCCAGAGCAGACGCTTCTCTAATATCTTAATTGAGATTTAGCTTGTCTGTGTAATGGTCTACCCGACCGATTGAGCAGCATGCGGGCTCATGCGAAATGTAAGCACTGAACGGGTGGAGCATTATGCCTGCGGCCAAGTATGCTTTATCTTTCTTTCTGTCATCTCGACGGACAACAGCCGCATGCCCCGCCACCCAAACCACGCCACAGTCCCCACCATCCCCGCCCATGCTACCAATCGCATAAGATTGCCGATCTGAATAGCGTGCGGCAATACTCCCAGACTGGAGAAGATTCGCACCCAGTCATGCTCTGCTTCGCCGCCGCCAACTGTTACAAGAGGCAGTTCAAGCCGCAGCGCATCCGCCATGTAAGTGGCCACGCCGGTCAGGCTATGGAAGAATGCGAATATGCAGAAAGCGGTACCCGGCAGTTCGCGACGCACGGCAAAGCTTACGGCCAGCAGCGCGGGAACCAGCAACTGAAGCAGCGTTCCGCCCCAGAGGCCGAGTGTTTCTCCCAGCCAGCCAAAGAGCAGATGCCCGCCTTCATGGATAGGAAGGTGGACGTTATCGAGCAGCGTCAGCTGGCCCCAGTTGAGGGAGAGGTACAAAAGCAACAATCCGTAGAAGACGGTCCAACCAACAAGCTGGACACGAGAGACCGGGCGCCAATCGATTTCAGGAATGCGCATGTGAATCACTTCGGGTCTTTCCGATGGCCGGCGGATAAACAATCTACTTCTGCGGCTCGGCTTCCTTCGTTCCCGCATTCAAATCGATATCTCGAATATTTGCGGGACCCGCTGGGACTATAACTGTGCGCAAGGTTTCTTTGCTCGCGCTCTCGACGGACACCGTGTATGTACCCGCGGCCAGGTTGCGGAAAATATACGCGCCCGTGGGGCCAGTCTTTACCTCGAGAGAAACCTCTTTCAATCGGACAACTGCGCCGGCCAGCGGAACCGTTTGCAGCGTTGTTTTGTCATAAACCAGCACGTGCCCGGCTATCGATCGCAGCGCTTTCACCTTAAATTCCGTGCTGGCGGGCTTGCCTGATTCCACGGTGACGGTCTGCGCCGCAAGGTCCTGCAACGAATATCCAGGAGGATAGGAATCCGCCAGTGTGACCAGCGAATAATTTCCGGGAACGAGCCCGGTGAACGCAAACTTGCCGTTCAAGCCGGTCTGCAAGCGGCGCGTAAATTTGTCGCCTTTCAATTCCACGGTGATTCCGTAAATGCCGCCGCCGGCATCGTTGAGCAGGAAGCCGAATATCTGGCCCTTGGCGAAATTGATGCCGAAATCCGTGGTGGCATTCATGTCCACGGTGGCGGGTGAATCCGTAGTGTAAAAGAATGGTTCGTTGCTCTGGAACTTTGCTTCCACCCGATGCACGCCGAAAGGCACATGATGGAACGAATAATATCCGCTGGAATCGGTGCGCGTGACGCGGTCCTCATCCAGACGCACTTCCACGCCGGCCACTACCGGTAGCTGCGCGTTGTAAACTCCGGCAGAGTCGTCGTCACGGAAGATGTGACCCTGAATCATGCCGTGGCGTCCCGGCAACAGAAGTCCGGGCACGGAGAAAAACCTATGCTGGATAGAAACGCTGAAGAGCGGATGCGTCGTCGTGACGCCATTGTTGGTGGTCCGCACTATGGACGCTGAGCCCACAATGTCATTCGTCGATTTCAAACGCTGCGAGTAGCTGAGCGTGGCCGTCTTCAGGATGAAGTGTCCCTGCAGCAGCTCGGTATCGCTGTTGAAGTAATTCAGATCAACTTTACGGCGGGTCTGGCTGTGCGACATCCAGTTCATGGCGGCGCTCATGTCATTGCGCGCCGGCGCCAGGTTCACGGTAAATGCGTTGGTGAAGCCCAGCAATTGCAGCAGCTCAGTGTTGCGCAGCAGTAAGGCGAGTTGCTCGGGCGTTGAGGCGACGATACCGGCGCGGTCCAGAGCGTCCTGTAGCCCAGGAACCTGAGAGAAAATAGCCGCCAGCGTGGGTACCTGAACGTCATGCCGGTAGAAGCCGCTGAACTGAAATTCCCCGGCAGACGCGCGCGCGTTCACCGCGTAATCATTGCCTCCGCCTCCGCCTTCGATATTGACTGTACGCTGATATTGGAAGCCGGTTCCGAAATGCCGGGTTGAGTAATCCACGCCGGCGGGCAGGTTCACCGTGGAAATGCGCGGGCCAACGGGGATCGTCGATTGGAAAGTGGAATATGCGCCGCCCCCGTCCACGGAAAAATTCCGGGTCAGCTTGAAATTAAGCAGGCTGCTGGTGGTGAACGTGTTCTGGCTCAGCGTGGGCAGATTGTATCTGGACTTACTCAGATCAAGGCTGGCGTAAAGACGTTCCGTCAGCTTGCGGCTGGCGTTAAGATCGGCAAACGTTCCATGCTGATTGTTCACCGCCAGTGAAGCGAAGCTGCTCGACTGTATATGGAAGTTTCCCAGGAGGTGGTTGCGCTTGTCGTCATAGGAGCCGCGCGTGGCAAAGCCGACGCCGTGGCTCATGCCCAGCTCCGCCAGGAACTTTCCTTTGTCGCTGAGCTTGCGCCGGTAAACCACAGAGCCCACCGCGCCATTGCTGGCGAACCCGCGCTGGCTGTCAGGATTTTGAAAATAGTAAGCGTTGGCTTCCAGAGAATTTACATCGTCGATGCGAAACAGGCGCGAGACGCCCGCTGTGTATTCACGATCGGTCGCAAGAAAGAGCCCTTGAAACGTGGCGATGGAAGTAAATCCGCCGTGAAACTCCCACGGACCTTCGCGCAGATGAAAGCCGCGAACCAGGAAGCCATCAAGCGTGAGCGGAGAGTTGAGCACGTTCTTGTCCACGAACGTAAGATCGGTGTTGGGCCGGCTGATCTGATAAGCCAAAAAAGGGAAGCCTATGGCCGAAGTGGAACCTCCGGCGGAAAACAGGTTGGCGTTGATGACCTGCATGCGCGTGAAGGCTTTCCCCTGCGTCCGCTTTAGCTCGATCGAGTTTGTGATCTGGCTGGGATCTGAGTTGTAGCGAAATTCATAGGTCCCGGTCTCGCCGTTGCCCTGTCGCTCCGGCGGCTCAAAGCCCACAGGTAATACTGAAGGCGGAACAGGCACCGTGACCGCCAGCGTCTGCGTCCCAGCCGCAGTTACAACAACTATGTTCGTGGAACCTGGCGCTTTGCCCAAAATTTCCACCACGCCATTCGTGGCAGTGGCGTCAGCAATGCTGGAATCGAGCGAGTAAGCTGCGGTAGCCCCGGCCACGGGAAGCTGCAATGTCTTCTGGTAAGCCACTGAAAGCGGAGATTGTCCGTTGGCCGCCAAACAACAGGCGATCGCCAACAGCACAAGGCTCCAGCAGCGGTTCATTTCTTGGGAACTTCAGTTTTAGGCACTTCGAAAGCCGCTTCCGAGGTGAGCGTCTTGCCTTCAAACTGGAATGAGCACAGCGCGCGATAGTTTCCTGGAGGCAGGTCGCCGGGGTATTCAGCAGAAAATTCCAGCCGCTCGCCGGGTAACAGCCGCTGGGGATCAAAAACTGCCTTGCCCGCCAGGGCGCCACTGGAGTTCAACACGGCCGCTGCGCCTTCGGGTAACACCGGCTCTGTGCCGGAGTTGGAAATCCACTGCGCGATTTTCATATTCGCAGTTTCGCTCGCGGGAGTTACGCGCACGGGCTCTGGCTGAAGTTTTACGTTGTCCGTGAGGTTGAAGGTGATCAGCGATCCGAGCGACGCCGTCATGCCGACAGCGCCGGAAGAAGTCGGCAGCTTGTCCGTTCCCCGGAACATGGCCACTACGGCGCGAAGGTTCGTCTGCGCCGGCAGCGTGAGCCGCACATCGACGGAGACGGAAGAAAATGGTTTTACCAGCACTGTCTTCTGCGCAAACACGGCGGACGCGGCAATGCTGTTAGGCGTTTCACCCGCGGCAACAAAAATGCGCTTGCCATCCTTGATGATTACGTCTTCCGCTACCATTTCGAAAGCGAAATCCCGTGCGGTTTGATTCGTAAGCGTGAGTGTCTGCGTTAGCCCCTGGCCGAAATTGCCTTTGGCCATAACCACGGCGGGACTTAGCGAGATAGAAGGCTTATCTGCCGCTTGCACCGGGGCCGCTGATGGCGCAGGTTGTTGCGCGGATGCGGCAGGTGCGGTCTGCGCGCTTAGCGAAGCCGACAACAAGCAGAAGCACACAGGCAAGAGTGCCGGTGCCACACAACCGCGTGACCGCTTAATTCGGAATAACCTGAAAAATGATTGCATTATGTAATTGAGAATTCTTCTCCGTCAGAGATGTGGGCACTTCAATTTCCAGACGGTGCATTACGGTTGTTCCCATTCTTGCCTGGCCCTGAAGCAACTGGGGAACGGTTTGCAGCGTGATCCCATCCAGCCGGAACGTGTATGCGGGATCGGGTACGGTAAGCGCAGCCAGAACGGCGGCGGTGGTTGCGGTTTGAGATCCGGCTTGAACGCTCAGGCCGAACCGGGTGGAAACCACAAAGTGCCCGGGCAATTTCTGCACCTTGACGTTAGCGGTCTGGGCGCCGGCAGTATGTACCGAACCCAGATTTAAACCGCGCTGGCCGGAGGTCCCACCAGTCAAGGCAGCTCCATCCGGCGCGCTTACAAAACTCACTGAAATTGTTCCTTCAGTTGCAGACTTCATAGAAATGGCGCTGGAGGCGCGTTTTGCCGTGCCCTTGCTCTGTGCCCAGCCGTCGGTCATGAGGGAGGAACCGAACAGCATTAACGGCAGGACAATTCGCAAGTTGATTTCGCGCCTCCCGCTCCAGCTCTGAACCATCTGTACTTTCTATTCTTGCCAATCCAATTAAACC
>DASYKK010000381.1:0-7918 GCA_035995565.1 Candidatus Angelobacter sp. | reverse complement strand
AGTTCGTGGTTGGCGGCTTCCACTAACTTTTGCGCCGCCTCTTTGTCCTTTTGGGCCTGTGCCTGCGCTGCGTTAATGGCTTCCCTGGCCAGCAGAAGAGGCAAAGGATTCACTTGATCGACGATGGCCAGCGTATTCAACGCCACCAGCAGCACCGCAGCGGCCTCGCGCATATTTTTCTGGTCCAGCAAACGCACCGCCTCCTGCAACGCTGCCGGATAGGTGGCCAGCGGCAGATGATAGATGCGAATTCGAATCTCACTCCTGAGAAAATCCAGAAGAGTGCGGGTCGCAGGGAGATCGTTGATGTCCAGGGCCACTGCGGCCGCATCCACTAGAACCGCGATGTCTTTAACATCATCGGGCGCCGTGTCGATTACGGTCGCGCGCATGTCAACCGGGATAAGCGCCGTTGCAGGACTTCGGGTCAGAAGAACGTTGATCTTACCGGTGGCCTGCTCAATGGCGGCAAGAGCTTCGTCGATCCTGTTTTCAGACAGGGCAATCAAAGCCCGTTCTGTTTGCTGGACAGCGGCGATGGCTTCCTGGTCCAGGTTTTTCTCTGCTTCATCTTCCGCTTGTCTGCGCTGTGCCTCCACCTGGGGCCGCGTCCGCTGGTTTGCCTGCCTCCGTTGCACCTCTAGATCTGCTTGCACCTGGGCCGCTGTTCTGCCGCTCGAAGATGTAGCACTCTGGTCCTTCGAACTGGAAGTCATCGTTTCTGCCATGGCAATCTCCTTGTTTGTTTGGCCAGCCGTCGCCGATCCCGTCCGGGCTGAGCGGTCGCGCGGTCCGACATTCGATGCTAAGGCTCAAGGAATGGCAATAACAATTCGCCCTAAGCATAAGGTTGGATAGGGTGAACCGGAGTTAGAACACGGTGCGTCGTCGGGTTGATAGTGGACTAACTCTTTCGTCATAAGGCGAATCGTTCAACTGTCAGTGCAGGCGCGGCAGCTTCTCTGTCGCGTCCAGCACTTGCGCCATGAAGTCCACCAGTTGCCATTGCTGCTGCCACGTCACTTTGTCTCCCATATCCACGTGGACCAGCGCCGGGCTGACCAGCGAAGCCTTGAGTTCAGCCGCGGGCACATCTTTCGCCAGCCATAGTGTTTCCGACGAAGGAATAATCGTGTCTCCGGCGCCGTGCAGCAGAAAGACTGCCGTGTGCAGCTGCGCCAGATGCCCGTGCGGCGAAACGGCGTCCATCTCGTCTTTGTGCAGAGTGATTTCTCCAAGCAGCGCTTCGCGCATTTGCTCGCGATGATGCAAGAGCAGATCCAGCTCTTTCTTCCCAGCTGGACTCAGTGCCGCCGCCGTCTTCATGGCGTCCGGTTGCTCCCACAGCCACTGCCGTAACGCTTCACGCGCGATGGGAACATCTGAGGAGGAGAAAAAATCTTCCAGATGGGAGTACGCCAGAACCAGCGCGCCATATTCATGCGCCTGGAAAGGCGCTTCGATGCCATCGGGCCTGGCAATTACGTTGGCGGCGAAGAACCGTGCCACGCGTCCCATGTCATCGTGCGCTCCAATGGCGACCACAAAGCCGATACTGTCACCAAACTCTTTGCGATTTGCTGCCAGCAAAGCAAGTCCACCGGCAAAGCTGAGTCCCAGCACTCCTACTCTGCGCCCCGTGCGCGTGCTCAGCGCTACCGCCGAATCGCCGATCACATCGATGGTCCGGGCCGTCACGCGATAGTCTGCCAGGTCCCGTAATTCCGGGGTCATCACCAGCACTCCGGCGCCGGCCAGCGCTCGTGCCAGGTTCCACATTCGCAGGTCTTCAATTCCAAGATGGTGAACGCCGTGCAGCAGCACTACTCCGCCCGGATTCTGCATGTCCTGCGGAGTGTAGGTTCGATAACGAAGAAGACCACGCGGAGTCACAACAGAATCGTCTTCTTCTTTGAAAGGATGATGGGCGAAACGGGTGGTCAGTCCTTGCGCATGCGAGTCAGAGAACCGCAGCAGCAATGACATCGCGCGCAAGTGTGCGCCCACAGGATGCAGAAGAACCGTTCCCGTCAGGACGACCGAGGCCAGCAGCACAAACAGGAAAATAAAAACTCTTTGCCTGCGTGTGAATCTTGCCACTTAGATCTCCAGGATTACCGGCATAATCAATGGCCGCCGTGCTGTCGTCTTCACGATAAACCGCTTCAGGTCAGCACGAATCTTTTCTTTGATCACGCCGTAATCGGCCTTTTCTTCCGCTGTGGACCCATCCAGCGTGGCAACAACCACGCGCCGCGCTTCGCGGACAAAACCTTCTTCCGAGCCGGCTGCAAACCCGCGCATCACAATTTCCGGAATTGATTCCACCGTGCCCTTCAGCTTGTTGATAGCGATAATCGGCAGCACAAAGCCGTCTTCGCTCAAGTGGCGGCGATCTTTGATCACCAGGTCCTCCACCACATCCGTACGCGAGCCGGAATCAATGCAGATGCGGCCTACGGTGACCTTATCAAGCTTGCGCGCGCCCAGTTCGTCAAACTCAAGCACGTCACCGCTTTCAATCATCATCACCTGGCCTACCGATCCATGCATTGAACGCGCCATTTCGGCCTGAATGCGCAGCTGCCGGTATTCGCCATGGATAGGAATGAAATACTTCGGCTTCACCAGGTTCATGATCAATTTTTGCTCTTCCTGGCTGGCATGGCCGCTTACGTGGACCGGCGGGTTGGAGCCGTCGTCATAAATCACGTCAGCTTCGCGGCGGAAAAGGTGATCGATCATCCGGTAGATGCCTTTTTCATTGCCGGGAATGATGCGCGACGAAAGCACCACGGTGTCGCCGCGCTCGATTCGAGCATGCTTGTGGTTATCCACGGCGGCGCGCGAGAGGGCGGACATGGGCTCGCCCTGCGTTCCGCTGATCATCACACAAACCTGCTGCGGCGCGTAATCCTTGATCTGGCCGGGATGGATTAAGAGACCTTCGGGAACGTCAATGTAGCCCAGGTCCATGGCAATCTCCGACGCTTCGGTCATGGAGCGGCCCACCAGCGCAATTTTGCGCTTGTACTCCCGCGCCATCTCAAAAGTCAGCTTGATGCGATGAATAGAGGATGAGAAGCAGGAAATGAAAAGCCGGCGCTCAGCACGGGCAAAGATTTCGTCAAACTTGCCCCGTACCGCCCGTTCGCTGGGCGTGTAACCACGGCGTTCTGCGTTAGTTGAATCCTGCAATAGCGCCAGCACGTTTCCTTCTTTGCCGTATTCGGCAAAAGTGTGCAGGTCAAACAGGCGGTTGTCCGTGGGCGTGGGATCAACTTTGAAATCGCCGGTGTGAATGACCACTCCCAGGGGCGTGTGAACGGCCAGAGCAACACAATCGACCAGGCTGTGCGTAACCTGTATGGGATTGATGGTGAAAGGTCCGAGATTGAAGCGTGTCCCGGCGCGGATCTCGCGCAGATCGGCATCTTCGAGCAGGCCATGCTCTTCCAGTTTATTTTCGACCAGCGCGAGCGTGAATTCCGTGCCGAAGACCGGGACCCTCAACTCCGTAAGCACCCATGGCAGCGCGCCGATGTGGTCTTCATGCCCGTGCGTTAACACGATGCCGCGTACCTTATCGCGATTCTGCAGCAGATAAGTAATGTCCGGAACGACGATATCCACACCGAGCAACTCGGACTCAGGAAACATCAGGCCGGCGTCGATAACGATAATGTCGTCACCGTAGCGGACAGCCATGCAGTTCATTCCAAATTCGCCGAGGCCGCCAAGGGGTATAAGATGGAGTTTTTGAGAGGGCATGATCAACCCTTGATGCTATCAGCAGAGAGGCGCATGCGGGAAATCAGGAAGCCGCAGACTTGGCCTTCATGCGCTCCATCGCCCGCCGTTCCTGCTTGCCTAGAACTGAGCCTGCTATCCATCCCCAGATGCCGTTCAAAGAGAACAGCAGGCCTGCCAGGCCCGCGTGCCGCTCCGGAACCGAAAGGGCAACCACGGCCACAATTACCGCCACTCCTGCGAATCCGAGATGGTGAATGATGGCATTCCGTGTGGACAGGGCTTCATATTCATTCAGCTCCAATTCCTTGCGCAGCTGATAGGCATAGCGATAAAACAGTGCGAACAGCACAAACACTGCCATCACTCCCATGCTGTAAATCAGCATCAGCACGGGAACCTGGTGCTGTGAAGTGACCATGCGACCCAGCTGCTCTGGCGGGACTGTACGCCCGGAGAGCCCACCTACCACAAGCGTGAAAAGAAACTTCAGCGGATAGACGTAAAACAGTACGACAAATAGAAGTATGGCGTTCAAGATCACTGTGTATGTAGTCTGCAGACCATAACGCCGGGAGAAGATGTAGTGGTAATACCAGACCTGCACCAGTGTGGCAAAGCAGATGGCAAAGGCAATAAAGCCTTTCATCGCCACCATCAGTTCTTCAAAGGTGCGCGGAACTTCCAACGAAACTACCAGCAGCGTTACGGCGAAAGCAAAGACAGCGTCGGTGAAGCCTTCCAGCCGGGTGATCTCGCCGCCGCGCCAGCGGAAGTGCGGCTCGGGTGGAACCAGGTGCGCGCCGGTGCGGTCATGAAACATGGAAGCTATTGTGCCATGGCGTCCGCCACCGCGGGCGAAGGAGTTTCCGTGCCCAACTCGCCTTCCCATCGGGCAATAACGGCGCTGGCCAGGCAGTTGCCGAGAACGTTGGTGGCGGTGCGGGCCATGTCCATGAACTGATCAATGCCCAAAATCAGCAGTACGGGCCAGACCGGCAGATGAAAGGAATCGACCGTGCCCAGCAGGATCACTAGCATTGCTCGGGGAACTCCAGCCACGCCTTTGCTGGTAAGCATGAGCGTGAAAACCATGACCAGTTGCTGGCCGAGCGTTAAATGGATGCCCGCAGCCTGAGCAACAAAAATCGACGCCAGCGAAAGATAAAGCGTGCTTCCGTCCAGGTTGAAACTGTAACCCGTGGGCAGTACGAACGCGACAACCTGGCGCGGCACGCCGAAGGCTTCCATGCACTCCATGGCGCGCGGCAGGGCCGACTCTGAACTAGCGGTGGCAAAAGCGATCGACACTGGCTCAGCAACCGCTTTGATAAAGCGCTTGATCGAGAGGCGCGCAATCAGCGCCACCGGCAGCAGCACGCCAAGAAGAAATACGATCAGCGCCGCATAGAGCGTGACCACAAGCTTGGCCAGATTGGCCATCACGCCAAAACCCATCGTGCCTACGGTGTACGCCATGGCGCCGGCGACTCCGATGGGCGCAAATAACATGACAATGTTGGTGAACTTGAACATCGTCTCGGAAAGGCTTTCGCAAAAGGCCAGCATGGGCCGGCGTTTGTCTTCGCCGATCAGCGCCAGCGCAATCCCAAAAATGATGCTGAACACCACTACCTGCAACACCTGGCCCTCAGCCACGGATCTGGCAATATTCTCCGGAAAAATATGGAGGACAACATCAGTCCATTTTTGCGGCGGTGCGGAAACCGTGGCCGTGGCCGCGTTCGGCGGCGGAGAAAGTCCAACGCCCGCCTTCGAGAGATGAATTGCTCCCAGCCCGATAAAAAGTGCCAGCGTAGTGACAATCTCAAAATACAGCAGTGCTTTGATGCCCATGCGTCCAACTTGTTTCAGGTTGGAATGTCCGGCAATGCCGACGACAAGTGTGCTGAAGATCAGCGGCGCGATGATGGTCTTGATGAGACGCAGAAAGATCGCGCTCAAGACTTGCAGGTCGGCGGCCACCCTCAGGCGTGTGGTATCACTGGCAAACGTCAGGTCAAAGCCGGTTTCAGCGCCCACTACCATCCCGGCGAAGATCCACGCTGTGAGCGAGCGACGGAGAGATGCAAAACCAATAACAGCTACAATCGCTGCCCAGCGTAACCCAGCCAACGTATACGGATGAACAGTCATCCCGGTGTAATGGCTGGTCACCCACAACACCGAAGAAATGCCGGCAAGCGCCAGAAACGCGATCAGGAATCGATTTTGATTGTGAGAGTTGGTCTTCAACGCAGCAGGTCCTCCAGTTCAATCGATCCCTGGGTTTTTTCGTCGCGATACTTTACGATGACCGGAGTATAGAGTGACAGGCCCCACTCCGCGGCTTTTCCTTTGGTGATAGCGCGCGACCCGGGCACCACCACGGCATTCTCAGGGATGATGAGAGGCGCGTCAGCGGTCGAGCGGTAAACGTCTTCGCGCACGATATCGTAAACCGGCGTTGCGCGGGTAAGGATTACGCCGGCGCCCAGGACTGCGCCGCTGAGTACCTGCGTTCCTTCATAGACGCCGCAGTTCCCCCCCACGAGCACATCATCTTCAATGATCACGGGAGAAGCGCCCACCGGCTCCAGCACCCCGCCGATCTGGGCAGCGGCACTGAGATGAACGCGTTTTCCGATCTGCGCGCATGACCCGACGAGCGCGTGCGAGTCGATCAGCGTGGCTTCGTCCACGTAAGCGCCTACATTGACATACATCGGAGGCATGCAGATCACGCCCGGCGCGATATAAGCGCCACTGCGAATGGACGACCCGCCGGGCACCACGCGAACACGATCGGCGACACTAAAATGGCGGGCAGGAAAGGTATCTTTATCGACAAAGCTCAGAGCGCCGCTGCCGGATTCTTCCAGTTCGCCCAGCCGGAAGCCCAGCAGGATACCTTGTTTCACCCAGGTGTTGACGCGCCATTGACCGTCTTGCTTCTCGGCGGCCCGGATCTCGCCCCGCGTAAGCGCTTCATGGAACTCCCTGAAGGCGTGCCGTGCGTGTACCGCCACGTCCGCGGGGAGCGCGCCCCTGGCATAGAGGTGTTCGATTTCAGCCCGTAGGATGTCCATAATCGGTGTCGCTCCGGCGGAGCGCAACCCATCGGCAGAACTTCGGTCTGCCGTAGTTCTGCGCTCTGAGAGCAAGTGCGGAGTATAACCGTCGAAGGTTTGCTCAGCAAAGCCTAACTTTTCATCTGCTGATTTACATCTGCTGATTTGCATTCTGCTGGGTTGCATCTAAAAGAGAGACATGGCTCGGATTCTTTACATTGCCTATCCGCTGCTCCAGGTATTTGACGAGTCAGCAGGCGGTGCAGAACAAATTCTATGGACGCTGGAGCGCGAAATGGCCCGCGGCGGCATGCACACCGCGGTTGCCGCTTCTGCAGGATCGCGTGTGAGCGGTGAGCTATTTTCCACCGGCGACCCTTGCTCTCAACCGGACGATTACGAGCGGCGGCGCATTGAGCATGAGGATCGGGTGGTCGAATTTGTGCGTGGCCGTGCGCGGGAGGGCAAGACCTTTGATCTTGTCCACGATATGTCAGGGAGTTTCTGGAAGCGAGCGGCTGAAATTGACTCACCTATCCTGGCCACGCTGCACCTGCCGCGCACCTTCTATCCGGAAGGAAGTTTCGATGACGTCACAGCGAATGTGAGTTTCAATTGTGTTTCCCAGTCACAGGCACGAACTTTTGCCGCTCTGGATGCTTTGGCCGGCGTGGTTCCCAATGGTATTGCCCTGGATTGTTTCGAGAGACGCGGTGCTGCGAGAAATAATGGTCGCGAGGGGCTGCTCTGGCTAGGGCGCATCTGTGAGGAAAAGGCACCACACTTAGCGCTGGAGATCGCCGCCCGAGCCGGTGCGCCCATCACCATCGCCGGACAGGTCTATCCATTTTCTTATCATCAGCAATATTTTGAGAGAGAAGTAGCGCCGCGGCTGCGAAGCGTACCGAACGCCAAATTCGTGCCTGCACCGCCGGCAGAGTTGAAGCGCCGCTTGTTGCACGAGGCCCAGGCTTTGCTGATTACCAGCCTGGCTGAAGAAACCAGTTCCTTGGTGGCAATGGAAGCTGCGGCGTCCGGTACTCCGGTGATCGCCTTGCGCCGCGGAGCGCTTCCAGAGGTGGTGAGAGAAGGCGTGA
>DASYKK010000380.1:0-6646 GCA_035995565.1 Candidatus Angelobacter sp. | reverse complement strand
GCGTCATCACGATTGTCTTCGCTGTGCTCGAAAGATTTCAGGTGCGGATCAGCTGGCTGAACAAGTGGGACCCGCGCAACCTGCCCCGCGTGGCCCACCGCAAAGACCGGGTTTCGCGCGTGGAATCCGTCTTCGGCCTGGTCTTCAGCATCCTCTTTGTGATCTGGTGGCTCTCCCTCTCACGTTACGGAGACGTGATATTTGGTCCGATTGCGGGCTTTTTCTCCCTGAACCCCGCTCTTCGCGCATGGTATCTTCCCGTGCTCGCGCCGACGTGCATTGTGATGGTGCAGCAGTGCATCAACCTCTTTCGCCCCGCATGGACCTGGCTTCGTGCTGCTGCTCTGCTCCTGGCCGATTCCGTCGCGCTCTTCATTTTCATCTCTGTAGCAAAAATCCACCCTTATCTGATTTTGGCGGACAACGCGCATGCAGATGCACAACACGCTCAAGCTCTTGTCATCTTGAACCAGGTGCTGTCATGGAGCATCCTCGGCACTGTCGCCGGCATTTGTATTGCATTGATTGTCCATGCCTATCAAACAGTCCGCGAACTGCGCCGCCTGTCCAAAGGATCAAGGAATGGCGCGGCTCTGCCGGTATCGCAAGCGCTCTGAAAACCTACTTGGGTTTCCCCGGCAGGAAGTAAAAGCGCACCACCAGCAGCGCGGAGAGCGCCGCCGAGCCCATCAGCAGATCAAATGCCGTGACGTCTGTTGCCACCATGCGCCGGGCAATCACAAACATCACCACTTCCACCGCGGCGCTGGCGCGATGAAAAAGCAGCAGCAGCGCCAATTCGCCGGCAATCGCCAGCAGCAGTATTTTCTGCAACAGCTCATGCAGCGTCTTATATTCGTCCGCCACGTGCCACAACTGCGGAAATCCATAATGGACGATCTGGACGAGCGCAATGCTTGCCGCCACCATCACCAGTATCGCCAGCAGAGTCAGGAACACATGGATAAAGTTTCCCATGTGGACGTTCACGTACCGTTCCAGCGGCGTTCCTTCGGTCGCGGCGTCTTTGATGGTTTGGTTTTCGACGGCCATTGATCCCGCTTCCTTGAATCCCGTTGCCTGCCAACAATGTGAGTTGCCGGGTGATTGCCGGGATGCCTCAGCCCGAAAAATGAAAGACCAGTTCCTTAATTTCGGCGGGCCGTACAATAGCGGAAATGCTCATTGCCGCCGGAGTTCTCAGCTTTCTTATCTGGGCATATCTCGTGCTTGCGCGCGGCGGCTTTTGGCGTATATATCCAGCCGCTCCGGCCGCAGGATCGCAGACGAATCCGGCTCGGATTGCCGTGATCATTCCTGCCCGAAATGAAGCCGACGTTATCGGGCGGGCAGTCCGTTCACTGCTGCAACAAGCCGGAGACAACACAATCCATATTTTTCTGGTGGATGATGCCAGCGCTGACGCCACCGCACAGGCGGCACGCAACGCAGCCACGGATGAAGAGCAAGCGCATCTAACGGTGATTCCTGGAACTCCGCTACCGCCCGGCTGGGCCGGCAAACTCTGGGCGATCCAGCAGGGAATTGAACACGCCGCCAATTCTGGCCCTGACTTCTATTTATTTACGGACGCAGACATTCAACACGCGCCGGACAGCGTCTCAACTCTGGTTTCGATTGCCCAGGCAGGGGCTTATGACATGGCGTCATTCATGGTGAAACTGCACTGCGAGTCAGTGGCGGAGAAACTCCTGATTCCCGCATTCGTCTATTTTTTCTTCAAGCTTTATCCGCCTGCGTGGATCGCCAATCCCCGCCGCCCTGAAGCTGGCGCTGCCGGCGGATGCATTCTTATACGTCCGGAGGCGCTGGCAAAAGCAGGCGGCATTGAAGCAATTCGGCAACAGGTCATCGATGACTGCTCGTTGGCCGCGCGGGTCAAGCGCGCTGGCGGGAGTTTGTGGCTTGGCGCTTCGGCCACCACATGCAGCATCCGTCCCTATGAAGGTTTTTCCGGAATTGGACGCATGGTCTCCCGCAGCGCATTTAGTCAGCTGCGGCACTCAAATCTTTTGCTGTTGTTATCGATGGCCGGAATGGCAGCCACTTACCTCCTGCCACCTGCGCTGGTGTTCGCGGGACATCGCATCGTGCCTGCCGGGTTTGGTGGCATTGCGTGGTTGCTGATGTTTCTCACCTACCTGCCGGTGCTGCGTCTTTACCGCCTCAATCCTTTGTGGGCACTGGCTCTGCCTGTGGCGGCGTTCTTTTATGTGGGAGCAACGTTCCATTCAGCCTGGAAGTATTGGACGGGCCGCGGCGGCGAATGGAAAGGCCGCATTCAGGATCCAAGACAGAGCCGGCAGACTTGATAAATGATCAGGCAGGAAGTTTAGGAGCGCTGGCGCCGCGATCTTCTTCTGTCGCATTTTCGGCTTGTTCCGCCGGCTTGTTTACCTTGATCCCCACGGCGGCAAAAATGCGTTCTTTAGTGACACTCTCACCTTCGGAATGCGTGTTCTGAATTCTCTCCAATGCCTCTGATGACAGCGGCGAGGCCACTGGATCGCGATGGAGAATCGTCCAGGTCCATCCCAACACGGCGGTCAGGAAGGCAAACTGGCCAACTTCACTACAGATGCTGCGCAGGAGTTGTCCCGGATAGATGCTCATCATAAACCGCGTCGTCGACTGTACCGTGAGGTATAGCACGAAGCCGATGGCAATCTCCGCCACCGAAGATTTCCATGTAATGCCCAGTTTTTTCGCTTGCACCAGCAGGATCCAAAGCAGCGAAGCATCAGCCAGGAAAATGGTGCGTTCAATGGTAACCGGGACCTCAATGAGCGGTCCTTTATTCCCGGAGGGCATCATTACAGAGAAAGCCACCGCGGTGGAGATTCCGATCACTGCCCAGAAACAGAACTGTGCCACCGTGCGCCCAGGCAAAGATTCAAAAGGATCCAGCACTTTGACCAGAATTTCCAGCAGGACCAGGTTGAGAAAGATGGCCTCAACGAAATCCATCACAGAATAAGCGGTCGTGAATGCGCTCTTACTGGCGAACAGCGCCAGAGCCAGCATAAAGATTGCCACGCCTGTGCTGTAAAAAAGGTAATAGCCGAAAATCTTCCAGTGCTGGAAAAACTGCTTGCGTTTGATTAGCGCACCGCACGCCACCACCTGACAAACAATGGTGACGTACCAGAACACGTAATCAAACGTAAGCAGCTGATGTTTCATCGATAGTTCTTATTGAGCGCTGTTCAGGGCGCTTGTCGGTGGTACGGGAACTGGACCCGTTGGTGCCGCCGGCCCTTCACTAATCGTAAGCGTACCTAGCGTAAGCGCAATTGCAAGAATAATGTCGATCATTAGGGAACCTTCCTTGTACCCCGAATTACAGTCTCTCGAGGGCTGAGTCGACGCATAGCCAGTCCGCCTGGCTTGGGAAATCTTAACTCCCGTCCCAGAATGGTACTCTCTACACGTCCATTACATATTATTTAGGCAAAGGTCGCTCTCGGCCATATACCCTAAGGACTTGCCCTTCAGTCACTTACTCGCAGAGAGGGGCCGTATGGTTGAGCCGAGGCAGCTAAGATCAAATAAGTTATTATTATTCAATACGTTGCACTTTAAAACTAATAAGAATTTACTTATGGAAAATGACCCGCGGGGTTACCGATGTTACTTGTAAGGTTCTTGCTGATTTTCCTGATTTTGGCTGCGCTTTTGCCCTGTGATGCCCAGATGGCAGCCACGGTGCCCTTGCCGTCCGAAGGTTTGGGGAAGATCATCTTTCCCAACTCATGCGCCCCTGCGGCACAGGCGGCAATTTTGAAAGGCATAGCGCAACTCCATTCGTTTCAATATGCTGCCGCGGAAAGTGCATTTACTGAAGTCCCCCAGGCGGATCCCAGGTGTGCCATGGCTTATTGGGGCCTTGCCATGGCCAGTTACCGTCCGCTTTGGGATGGCGCAGACCAAAAAGCGCTGAACAAAGGCCGGCAATCGCTGGCAAAAATCCAGAAAGACTGGCCGGTCAGCCAGCGCGAACGTGCATACATTGACGCCATATCAATCATCTTCAATGACAATCGTCGTTTGGGCGACGATCACATCGCAGCCTACAGCCGCGCCATGGCGGGTATAGCAAAACACTATCCCGATGATGGCGAAGCGCAGGCTTTTTACGCTCTGTCGCTGCTCGCGCTGCCACACGACGATAGCAAAACCCGCGAGCAGGTAATCGCCATTCTGAACCGGCTCGCTGCCGCCCAGCCCGAGCACCCCGGCGCGGTCCACTATCTCATTCACGCGGCGGATACCCCCGAACTTGCGCCTCAGGGACTCAAAGCAGCGCGCCGCTATGCAAAAATCGCTCCCGATTCCTCCCATGCTCTGCACATGCCTGCGCACATTTTTGTCCGGCTTGGATTGTGGCAGGAATCAGTTGATTCCAACCTCGCCGCTGCTTCCGCTGCTGCTGAAGCCACCGAGCATCACATGGGCGAAGCGCAGTACCAGTTCCACGCTATGGACTTTCTCGATTACTCGTATTTGCAATTAGGAGAAGAGGCCAAAGCGCGCCACGTCATCGAAGATCTGAGCAAAGTTCCCGGCAGTTCAGACAAGTGGACCAGGAATATGCGCGTGATTTTCACCACCCGGAATCTGCTGGAGCTGCATCGCTGGAAGGACGCTCTTGCGTTCGCTCCCCAGGGTGACGCCTTTGAGTTCCAGTTAGTTTACGCGCTCCGTTCCATCGCAGCGGCACGCACGGGCGATCGCCATGCGGCGGAAGAGAATTACAGGAACTTAAAGAAGGCCCTGAAACAAAAGAGCGGGCGAGACGGCCGATTGGAAGATTATCGCCGTCAGGAAGTTGAGGCTTGGATCGCGTTTGCCAAAGGCGACACTAAAAAAGCCGTGAAGAGCATGCGCGCTGCCGCCGACAAGCAGAATAAAGAAGACTCCGGCGACTTTACCGTCCCAGCAAGAGAAATGCTGGCCGACCTGCTAATGGAATTGCATCAGCCGGCACAGGCCTTGGGCGAATATGAATCCGTTCTTAAGATCTCGCCCAACCGCTTTAACGATCTCTATGGCGCTGCTGCGGCCGCGCAAATGGCCGGTGATTCCGGTAAAGCGAAAAGCTATTACAGCAAGTTGCGGGATAACTGCCCGCCAGCGGCCGATAGGGAAGAGTTACAAAAGGTGAAGATGTCCGCGGCGGGCAGCAACTGACGGAGTCGTGCTATTTGAACCAGCTTCGCGCCAGCTCCGCTTCTTCATAAATCGAACGCAAAGCGAGACGCGTTTCGTTCACCAGCAATGAGCAGCCGAGTGTCAGGCCAACAAATCCCACTGTTCCCAGCACAAAACTGATGGCCACGATCACTTCGAAAGGCCACTTGTGCTGGCTGGAAACCACACTGGCGCCGAGAAGAGAGATGACACTGGCCGCGGCAAAGCAGCCTATGGCGCCATAAAAAAAGCTCAACGCGCGCACCAGCAAAGCCGCGCGTTTTTCCACTCGTCCCAGATGGCTTATCCATAGGGCCCTCGTTGCAGGATCAATGTCAGTGCCGTGCAGGTCCTTTACCAGCGTTCGCGTGCGGTCCACTACACGGGCCAGGCGGTTGCCGGTACCCAGCGACAGAAGTGAAGACGCGTTGGTAAATACTGCCGGCGCCGCAATGAGCGTGAGCACGGCAAAAGGACTGTCCGATACGGGCGTAGGCATCACCCTTTAGTATGCAGCTTGGATGACGCTCATGGGAAGAACCGTTCTCGTTTAACGAAAAATGGTTCTACCGAAAATGGTTCAACCCACGAGCTTGATGCTCTTCACCGCTAGGGAATATCTATGCGGCCTTGCGTTTGGACTGGGTCCTACGCGACTGTGTAGTTCTTGCTGCCGATTTTTTGCGCGTGCGCGCGGCGCTCTTTGCCTGCCGCGAAAGCGCCCTGTGAGATGCGGCCGAGCGCGGCTCCCGCTTCAATGCCGCTTCACTGCTGCGCGATCGCTTAGCTGAGACCGTTTTCTTCTTTTTGCTCCGTCCACGCCTGCTGTCACGCGCCGCTGATTTGCGCGTTTTTTCTGAGCCCCTGCCTTTTTTGGGCGGAGCCAGGTCCACTCCCGCCCGGCGCGCCTTGGATAGCCCAATGGCCACGGCCTGCTTCGCCGACTTGGCGCCATGTTTGCCTTCACGAACATGGTGGATTTCTTCGCGCACGAATTCGCCGGCCTGTGTGCTGGGGGATTTGCCTTCGCGCTTGTCCTGCTCCGCGCGCTCCAGAGTTTCTTTTTCGGGCATCGCTTCCTCCTTGCTGAATCAGATGCCCTGTTACAAATCGCGGGATTGCCAAAGGTAATGAGTTGTTCCAGTGTTATTCCCCGAAACAAGCAATCAAATTGATATACCCTGGCTCGCGTCGTTTATCCTTGCTGCATGAGGTTTGAATCCATCCGGCTGATCACGTTTGATTGCTATGGCACGTTGATTGACTGGGAAAGCGGCATGCTGGCAGCTCTGCGGCCAATACTCTCCCGCGACAACCGTAAAGTTTCCGACACGCAGATCCTGGAGTTCTATGGCGAGATCGAGGCGGAACTCGAATCCGGTCCATACCTGCCTTACCGGCAAGTGCTGGCGCAAACTGCCCAGGAAATCGGCCG
>DASYKK010000379.1:0-8746 GCA_035995565.1 Candidatus Angelobacter sp. | reverse complement strand
GGGGCTGGCGGCATTCAGGCCCCTGTGCGCATCGTACAAGAGAAAGGGCTGCCGCACACAGGGGGCTCAAGCCATTTCTGGTACTGAATTAAGGATGAATCTTAATCGAGGGTGAATCATGGCTGCATCTGTTTGGACCGGATATCTTACTTTTGGACTCATTTCCATGCCGGTACGGCTCTTTTCCGGCGCGCGAGGAACGCGTATTTCTTTCCACATGCTCCATCGCACGGACAACGCCCGGGTTAAGCAGCAGCTCTACTGCCCCGTGGACGAGCAGGTCATCGAGCGCAAAGATGTTGTGAAGGGCTATGAATTTCGCAAGGGCGAATACGTAGTCATTGAGCCGGAAGAGATCAAGAAAATCGAGCCCAAAACTGCCAAAGCCATGGAGATTCTGGAGTTCGTGAAGCAGGACGAAATCGACCCAATTTACTTTGAATCTTCCTACTACCTGGCCCCCGACGAGGCGGCGAAAAAGCCTTATGCGCTGTTGGTGAAAGCCATGAAAGATACCAGTTACGTGGGTGTGGCGAAGCTGGCCATGCATAACCGCGAGTACACGGCATTTCTGCGGCCGTACGAAAAGGGCTTAATGCTGCACACTATGTATTACAAGGACGAAATTCGCGAAGCCCCGGATTTTGGCACTGACCATGCCACTCTGAAAGAAGGCGAGGTCAAAGTGGCGCACCAGTTGATTGAGGCTCTGGCCGCCAAGTGGGAACCTGAGAAATACTACGATACCTTCGAAGAGAACCTGAAAAAGCTGATCAAAGCCCATATGGAAGGCAAAGAGGTTGTCGCCATCGACAAACCGCGGCCTGCGGCCGCTCCCACTGACCTGATGGCCGCTCTGAAACAGAGCCTGGCCCAGATGGAAGGGAAGAAGAAGGGCCCGCAACGCGTGGAAGCCGCTCAGCGGGAGTCACAGATCGAGATCAAAGGTAAGCAGAAGTCGGTCGCCGGAAAGAAAAAGCCGCCGAAGCGAGCAGCCTAAACATTCAGAATCGGATGATCGGATTAATCTGGTCCGCGAGGCCGACTTGCGCGCCGAGCGGCCTGTTCAGGCGCAGAGTGCTGTTTGCTTGTTCCACGCTCAAGGGCGGTTTGGAGCGAAGCGACAAGATCAATGGGTTACAATAAAATCCTTCGCAATAATTAAGAGTTTCGGCGTTCAAACCGGTAGCACCGGTGGAGTTTGAATGAAGGCTAGTTTCAAGACAATGTGGCTGCTGGCTCTGGGCACTTTAGTGGTTCTGGCGGCAGGCTGCAATGATACTTTGCGGCAATTTATAGTTCCTGTGCCGTCTCCCTCGGGTGATCCCGGGACACTCGCGCACGCAATCACTTTATCGACCAACCCGGTGGCCGACGCGTCCGGCGCTGATATGCACATTGACGTCTCCGGTGATTCTAGTGTCGGAATCGTGCCGCTGGGAGTCAATCCAGTTTTTTTGGGAAAAACTTCGAACCGGGTTTTTATTATCAATAAAGGCGATCCGTCCGCTTCGATTCCCCCCACAGTTTCGTCCTATATCGCTTTGCTTCCCACGAGCACGGTATCTACGGTTACTTTACCTTCGACCAGCTCTGGCCCGGTTGCGGGCGCTACCAGCAGCAGCGGGAATATCTACATTGCCAATAGCGGCAGCAATAATGTTGACGTGATTTCCGGCTCAGTTTTTGCGGTCACGGCCACCATTCCAGTTGGCACTAAGCCTGTCATGATCGCAGGCAATGGCGCGAACAATAAGATTTATGTCGTGAACCAGGGCAGCGCGAATGTCACGGAAATTTCCACCATTGATAACACTGTAGTAAAAAATATTGCCGTAGGCTCGCAACCCATCTGGGCGGTAATGAGTACAGACGGGCTGTTTGTTTTCGTCGTAAACCAGGGCGACGGAACTGTCAGCGTGATCGATACTTCACTGGACATTGTTCTTCCTTGCACGCCCGGACCTTCATGCGTGGGAGGAGGGACCGCAATCAAGGTCGGCACCACGGCATCTCCATCGCCGAACTTCGCGTTTTATGATTCCAAACTGAAGCGCGTCTACGTGAGCAATACGGGCGAGCAAAGTATCACAGTCATTAAAGGCAATGGTTTTGACCTGGGCTCAAACCCGCAGGTTTTGCCGGCCAAGATTGCAGATATTTCCCCGCTGTCAGGGTTCCCAACATCTGTAACCGCACTGAGCGATGGCACCCGGGCCTACGCGGCGCTGGGGAATTGTCCGGCGGGGGTGAATCACCTTACGCTCACTGATCCTGTCTCCACCAGCAACGCTAGCACCTGCCTCGGCAATCTGGTCAGCGTGATTGATGTGGTTGGATTGCGCGAGACTGGAACAATTACCGTCGGCGCCGGCGCCATTTCAGTGGATGCTTCTTCTGACGCTTCGCGCGTTTTTGTGATCAGCGCCAATGACATCACAACAGTTCGCGATGACGTTCACAGGCCGAATTGCACAGACAAATTTTGCCTGGATGGCTTACCGCTGCCCAATAGAACCTTTCCCACGCCTTCGATCTCGATCATTAGGACCAGTACAAATACGGTTCTGGCAACGCCGGTGAACCCCGACATCGTGAATCGCCCGCTTCCCACGTTTCACGTTCCGCAGCAGAGTCCAGGCTGCGTGCCCACCATCGATCCCAGCTTTAATGATGACGTGCCGCTACCGTGTGCGCTGCAAACGCCGTTTATGGTCCGCACTTTCCCATAAACCTCAGCCTGCAGCGTAAAGCAATCAGGAACTAAAAAGGGCGGCTTCTTTGGCCGCCCGGTTCGACTCGCTTTGGAGAAATTGTCCGTTAGTTGTCTGTGCGTCGCTTGCGGTTGTAGCGCATGGCGATGTTCATGAAAATGTTCCCGCTGCCTGTGTCAAAACACATGACCAGCGCTTCCTGGTCTTCGCTGCTTTTTTCGCCCAGCTCGTCGGCGTGGATCACGGGTGGAAAAATCTTGAACTTAAATCCCTGGTCGTTGAGCGCGGTAATGGCGCTGCCAATCACCATGTTGGCCAGTTCGCACACCGTTTCGCGTGCTACCTCCTCGCTTTCGGGGACAGGCGTCCCGGTAAGATAGCTTGCTACCTTGGCAGCGGTCGGCGTATCGATATCAAAAATGATGCGGCCTTCGATGTCGCCCTTGATCGTCACCATGGAAGCGGTGCCCTTGCGGCGATACGCTTCTTCGTCCATGGTCACGTCGCCCATGCGTGTGGGACACTGCAGTGCTTCTGCCAGCACTGCGTCGGCCGCGTTGATAAACGGCTGAATCAGTTCAATCTTCATTGTGTCAGTTTCCCTGGACGGCAGGCGTGGCCACGGCCGCGTCATCGCCCATTACGTACTTGATCACTTCATAAAGGATTTCCGACTTCACCGGCTTCTGGACAAAATGGCGTGCGCCTTTTTGCAGCGCGGCCACAATGTTTTCCTGGTAGCCGACGGAAGACACCATGACGATGCGCGCATTCGGATGCGAACGCACAATGCGTTCCGCCGCCTCAATGCCTTCCATCTGTGGCATGGTGATGTCCATCAGCACCATGTCAGGCGTGGTTCGGTCATATTCCGTGATAGCAGTGCAGCCATCGCCGGCTTCGCCGACAATTTCGCCGCCAAAAGCCTCAACCATCTTCGCCACGTTCTTGCGCGCGAAGACGGAATCATCCACTACCAGGTAGCGGATCGGCCGGCCGTCCTTACGAATCAAAATTGGAAATGTGTCCATACTGTTCTCCTAACGACTCCACCTAAACTTTTACTACAGCTCGAGCTATTTTCTCCGGATTGCACTGCATAGCCAGCGTGTTGGCCAGCATATCCAGCGGAACCACCCGGATGGCGTGTCCCCGTTCAATGGCCGCCTTCGGCATGCCAAACACCGTGCAGGAATCTTCACTCTGCGCGATGGTCAGAGCGCCCGCGTCCTTCATCAAGCCAAGGCCTTCAGCGCCGTCATCGCCCATGCCGGTCATCAGTACACCCACGGCGCGGCTGCCAAACTCTCCCGCCACGGAGCGAAACAGGATGTCCACTGACGGCCTGTGCCCGTTCATGCGGTCTTCATCGGAAAGCACCACGGTATTTCCCAGAGGCATCCGCCGGACTTTCATGTGGCGATCTCCGGGACAAATAAGCGCGCGTCCTGCAATCAGCAGATCCCCGGACTGTGCCTCTTTCACGTCAACGGCACACGATTCATCCAGACGCCGCGCGAACATTTCCGTGAACCCCTCCGGCATGTGCTGTACCACAATGATGGTTCCGGGAAAATCACCGGGCAATTGCTGCAGCAGGTATTGCAGTGCGTTTGGGCCACCCGTGGAAATGCCGATGGCCACGATCTTGGTTGGTTCGCGCCGCGGACGCAGTGCCTTCTTGTCCGGCCTGGGACGATCAAACGTCAGGGGCGAAGGCGTGTTGCGCATCTTGGTCCTGGCTGCCACCTTGATCTTGCCGATCAGGTCCGCGGCAATCTCATCCATGTGGGCGGAAGCCGCGTCGCGTGGTTTGGCTACAAAATCAAACGCGCCCAGCGCCAGTGCTTTGAAGGTTGCGCTTGCGCCTTCTGTGGTCAACGCGCTCACCACGATCACCGGTACGCGAAACCGTCGCGTGATCTGGCGCAGTGTCTCCAGCCCGTCCATGCGTGGCATTTCCAGGTCAAGCGTCACCACGTCGGGACGAAGGTCTTCGATCTTCTTGAGCCCAAACTCGCCGTCCATGGCCGTTCCAACAACCTCAATTTCGCAGTCCCGGGCGAGAATTTGTGGGATCAATTTCCGCATCAACGCAGAATCATCCACTACCAGGACTCGCAATTTGTTACTCATGCTGTGGCCCCCACCATCTGCAACTTGCCGAGCTTAGCGACTACACTTGAGAGATTCAGGATCAGCACCACCGTGCCATCACCCAGGATGGAAGCGCCGCTGACCAGGTCCGTGGCCACCAGGTGATCGTCCATGGCTTTGATGACTAATTCTTCTTCACCTACCAGATGGTCCACCACCAGGCCGAACTTACGCTCGCCCGTGGTAATCACTACCACAAACATCTTTCCTGCTTCTGTCTGGTCTCTTTCCAGCCGGTGAAGATGCAGCAGCGTCAGTACCTCATTACGCAACTGCATGACCTCATGCTGGTCTACTCGATGCAGCGCGCCTTGCGTCGTCCGTGTAATTTCCACTACTGAAGCCAGCGGGACCGCATATAAACGCTCGCCCACACGGAAAAGCAGAGCCTTAATAATTGCCAGAGTCAGTGGTACTTTCAGTAGGAACGTTGTTCCTTTTCCTTCGGTCGAACGAATGCTGACTGTGCCTTTCAGTTTTTCCAGTACCGTCTTCACCACATCCATACCTACGCCGCGTCCGGAAATGGAAGTGATCTCCTTCGCGGTGCTCAGTCCAGGATGGAAAATCAGATTATTGATGTCGGCTTCGCCCAGCACTGAGGCATCGCCCGGCTTGAGCAGCCCTCGCTCTACCGCTTTCGCGATCAGCATCTCGCGATCGATGCCGCGGCCATCATCGCTCACTTCAATCACGATCTCGTTGCCCTGGTGATACGCGTCAAGCCTTACCGTGCCGTGCGCCGGCTTCCCGTCATTGATGCGCTCCGTTGGAGATTCAATCCCATGATCAACTGCATTGCGCACCAGGTGGGCCAGCGGCTCAGCCAGCATATCCAGAATGCTCTTGTCCAGATCAGTGTCCTGGCCGGTCACTACCAGGGTTACTTCCTTGCCGCAGGACTTGGCCACATCGCGCACTACGCGCGGGAACCGGCGGAAAAGGTGTTCCACCGGCACCATGCGGATCTTCATTACCGATTTTTGCAGGTCATTCATGATGCGGGCCTGGAACGCCATGGCGTCAGAGAACCGCATTTTTAAAGGATCTTTAGGATAACGCTTGTCAAATTCATTGATCGCCTGATGCAACATGCTCTTGGCGATAATCAATTCACCCACCAGATTGAGGACCGAATCAATCTTCTCCGCGTCTACGCGTAGCAGCGTTTCTGACATGCTGGCGAAACTTGCGGGTGGCGTGTCACCCATCTGTACATTCTCAGACTGCGACGCTGCCGTTGCGCGGGCGATATCCAAGGGCGCTGCTGGTCTTTCTTCGGCGCGAATCGAGATTTCAGTTTCATCTTCCTGGGGAGCGGTGATGTGCTTCACGATATCCAGCACGTCTTCTGCCTGCTCCTGCGGGCTTCCAGCTTTTCGTATCAGGACTTCCGCCACCACCGAAGGGATGCGGCACTTCTTTGCGATCCACTCCTCTGAGTTTTCGCTGGCGATGGCTGCTTCTACCACGTCCAGATCATTGTTCAGCGTGCTCTGGTCCGGCGCGATGGCCAGCAATTTTCCACAATCCTGCAGCACGTTGCGAATCAACTGCATCGCCGCTCCACGCATGGGGCACTGCGGTTCAATGGAGAACGCCACGTGGTAAACCGTTTCTCCGCGGCCCAGGGCGTCCGCCACAACCATCTGCTCGTATTCGCTCCACACAAAGCGCGCCTGAAGTTTGTAACGCACATTGTTGGATGGCTTGCGCGTAAGCGACACGATCTGCTGTTTCAGTTCTTCTCCGGCCGGCGGCTGCAGGTTGCCCCGATAAGCTGAGAGCATGGAGCTGAAAGTGTCCGCGGCAATAAGCACCACTTCCGCCAGAGCTGATTTGCTCAGCGCCGCAATCTCCGGACGCAAAACGTCTTCCAGCGCATGCGCCAACTCGCTTAGCTCCGTGTAGCCGCACGCGGCTGAATCGCCTTTCAACGTATGCACGGTGCGCCGCACCTGGCGCAGCACCTCTTCATCTTCCGGACGCTTCTCCAGCTCCAACCCCTCTTCATTGAGCGCCTGCAACAGTTCGGTTGCGGTCTCAAAGAAGAGTTCGCGAAGCTCAGCCGCGTGATCGTCAGAGAAGAAATTCACCCGGCCACCTCAATGCGCTGATATGCCGTGCCGTTGTTCTGGTGCAGCATCTTGTATTTATCTGAGAGGCCAAACAGGCTCTCGGCGTGCCCGATAAACAAATAGCCTTCCGCGTTCAGGCAGCGATAAAGCTTTTCTACCAGCCGCTTCTGCTCCGCTTCGTCAAAGTAGATCATCACGTTGCGGCAGAAAATCACATCGTTGCGCTGCGGCAGAAATTCGGTCTTCAGGTTGTGAAAGTCGAAATGGACCAGGTCTTTCAGCCCGCGCTTGATGGCATAACGGTCGCCCAGCTTGTCGAAATAGCGCAGGCGATATGCATAGTCCACTGATTCCATCTGGTTTTCTGAATAAACACCTTCTTGCGCGGTGCGCAAAACCGTGTAATTAATGTCGGAAGCCAGGATCTCAACTTTCCACGGTGGCGGAATCAGCGGTTTGGGGCTGGGCATTTCAAACGGCAGCGGATTGCGCAGGTAGTAGTATGCCAGCGCGTCACACACCTGCATGGCCAGCGTGTAGGGCTCCTGTCCCGTGGAACACCCCGCGCACCACAGGCGCAGGCTCCAGTCGCGGCGTTCCTGCTTGCGCTTCAATATTTCTTCCAGAACGTGTTTCTGGAACAGTTCAAGCTGGGGTTTGTTGCGAAAGAAGCTGGTCTCATTCACCGTCAGATTTTCTACCAGCGCGCTCATCTCCGCTTTGCCCTGGTAGCTGGTCAGCAGCCGATAGTATGCGTAAAAGGTATCCAGCCCGCAGATCTTTAGCCTGCGTTGCAGACGGTCCTGCAAAAAATGCGCCCGCCGCTCATCGAAGTACATGCCACATTCCTGATACACCAGGGTCTGCAGGAGCTTGTATTCCGGTTCGCTGATTTGGATTTGAACACTCGGTGTAGCCATGGTCTCCGTTGTAGTCCTTGTTGCCGCTTACAATCCGGCAAAGGCGGCCACTGCATGGGGTTCACTCACTTCACCCACGCGCCGCAGTTCGCCCTTTTGCAGAATCCTGTTGAGATCAATCAAAATGATCAGCCGGCCGTTCAGCTTTCCCACGCCGGTTACGTAGTTGAGTTCGCCCTGATCAAACACGGGCGGTAATTCGATGTCGCTTTCTGGAATCTTCAGGACTTCTGAAGCGCTGTCTACGATCAACCCCACAAGCTTGCCGTGTACTTCGGTGACCAGGATGCGATTTTTCTTGGTAGGCTTGATGTCTTTTTCACCGAATCGGCGCCGGAGGTCCACCACAGAAACGATTTTGCCGCGCAGATTGATCACGCCCTGAACGAAGCCGGGTGAATCGGGCACAGAAGTGATCTCGGGCACGCGCACGATCTCATGTACCAGCCCGATAGGAACGCCAAAAACCTCGCGCCCTACGCGAAAGCCGACAATGTGCAATTCTTTGGACATCGGGTCTCCTTCGGCTTAGTTGTAGTTCCCGCCCGCGCTTGCGGCGGCATACTGTGGCGTTGACCTGCCGCGGCCCGGTTGTTCCTCGTTCCGCTGCTGTCCGCCACGATTGTCGCGCTGCGGTTGCATGTTCTCCAGGACAAACCGGTCCATTGCTTCGAGCATCGAGCGTGACATTTTCGACATCTGCTCCGCCGAAGCCGCCAACTCTGTGGACCCGGAAGACGAACGCTGCACCAGTTCGCGCATCTTTTCCATTGCCCGTACAACAGCCTGCGCTCCCGAGGCCTGCTCTTCCACGGAAGAATTAATTTCATGCGTGATTTCGTTGAGCCGTGTAGTGGCCTTGGCGATCTGCGAGGAT
>DASYKK010000378.1:0-3606 GCA_035995565.1 Candidatus Angelobacter sp. | reverse complement strand
GATCTTTTCGCCATCCAGAAAAAGACATTTTCCGGCATCGATCGCAAGACAGGTCGCGCCAGCTTGCACCATGGTCTCAATGGTCTTCAATCCAATCACCGGCACATCAAAGCGCATGTCTTGATTTGGCTTGGCCACCTTCACCACGGTTAACGCGCGACTAAGCATTGAGTCGCCGTCTACAGCCGCGCTTTTCATCAGCTCACCCGCCCGGATGATCGTAGCATCCGTGCCCTCCATGGCTTCCAGTGCCACACACGCGGCTTCGGCAATCACGACGGTCTGGCCAATGTCATACTGCGCAAGATTTCGGGCGACGTTGCGGCCATACTCAATATCCTTCTGCTCCGCTTCGCTCGGCCTGCGGCGTGAGAGTACTCCGGACTGGGCCAGCAACGGCTCCAGATAGGAAGTGGAGCTGATCAGGTGAATCCCTTCATCTTCCAGCACCTTGGCCACGGCTCCAATCAGCGAATCCGTGTTGCGCGTTCCCAGAGACAAAAGCACTTTGGCCAGTCGCCAGTCCGGGCGGATGGCGGAGAATATCTGCTTATGCTTGACCTGTCCAGCCATGACGGCGGTGCTCACGCCTTCACGCTTGAAAAACTCAATGAGCTTGCTGAGTTCGCCCAGTGACATCCAGTGCACTGAGGCGGCGCCGCGGTTCTCAATCAGAGGGGAAGTCTCTTCTTTGATGGCGGCCACTACAACCTGTGCGCCCTGGGCGCGGGCCGCATCCAGCAGCAGCAAAGGAAAGCTGCCGTTACCCGCAATCAATCCGAGTTTTTGCCCCTCTGCCATTCGGATCAGTGTATCAATTGCGGGAACGGTCACTAATTCCTCGGTGCTAAGAGTACCTAATCGTCGCCATCGGCATCATAACCAAAGAGTAAACATGCGGACTATTCCCGATCAACTGAAAAGCAGGAATCTGGTGCCGTTCAAAAAGCGCCACGGCCGATACAACATTCCCGGCATGGCGAGGGAGAACCAGGTCTTAATGGACGGGGTTGACAGCGATCTAAACTCTGAAGAGCAGAGCTACATCCGCCATTATCTGGGCTATGCAGATGCTCTGATCAGGGCCGCTGAGGAAAACGCTCCCCTCGATTTAACGGAAGGCGGCTCCAGTGAGAATGCTGAGGCTGCCATGTCCAGGCCCGAAGAGGCAAAAGAACAGCTGCCTTTCGACCAGTCGCCAATCGAACTGACGAACGCGCCTGCTCCCGACGAGCAAGATCCTGCAGAGAGAGCTGCCTGAGTTTCTCTTCCTCTACTTGATTACGCCCCGTTCTGAATCTTCGACAAATCGCAACAGCATATCCACATCTTCGCCGCGGTCACTTTCCAATTTCAATTTTTCCAGTGCCTGGGTCGTGTTCAGTTTGGAATTCAGCAGCACTCGAAATGCATGATGGATTTTGCCGATGCGTTCTTCACTGAAGCCCCGGCGCTGAAGTCCCACGGCGTTCAGGCCGTAAGTCCGGACATCGCGCGGCGAGACACACTTGGAAAAAGGCAGCACATCCTTGGTGATGATGGTTCCCGCGCCAATGTAAGCGTGCGCTCCCACTCGGGTGAATTGATGGACCGCGCACAAGGCGCCCACCACCGCCCATTCTTCCACCGTAACGTGCCCGGCCAGCGTGGCCGCATTCACCAGCATGGCATGGTCGCCAATCACCGAGTCGTGCCCCACGTGGACATACGCCATCAGCAGCGTATGGTTACCGATCTTCGTCACGCCGCCGCCCTTGGCCGTGCCTCGGTTCAGCGTTACATATTCCCGGACGACGTTGTGGCTTCCGATTTCCAGCCTTGTCTCTTCACCTTTGTAGCTCAGGTCCTGCGGCTCGCCACCAATCGCGCAAAAAGGAAAGAAGCGGTTATGCGCGCCAATCTTCGCCGGCCCCTGGATCACCACATGAGATATGAGTTCGCACTCCTCGCCCAGTTCCACGCCTGCACCCACCACGCAATACGGACCTATCGTGCAGGTTGAATGCACCTGCGCTCTAGGATCTATCAATGCTGTGGGATGGGTCATCACTATAGGATGGATCATTCCGTTGTTTCAGCCGGGGATTCTGAACCTGTCTGCCCGCGCTTCATTGATACCAGTTGCGCGCTCACGACCCCATCACAGACCAGTTTTCCATTCACAAATGCCTTGCCTTCCATCCGCACGGCGATCCTGGATGCGCCCTGTTTCCAACTCAACATTTCAACTTCAATGCGAATCTGGTCTCCGGGAACCACCGGCCGGCGAAACCGCGCCTTCTCTATGCCGGTGAAGACAATCAATTTGTCATTGCGATCTTCAACCTCCAGCAGCAGCATGGCCCCGCCGGCCTGGGCCATGGCCTCAACAATGAGAACACCCGGCATGATGGGAAAGCCCGGAAAATGCCCAGCGAAGAATGGCTCGTTAATCGTCACATTCTTGATGGCAACAATTTTCTTCTTGCGCTGGATTTCCAATACCCGGTCAATCAGCAGAAACGGGTAGCGATGCGGCAGGATGGCCTGGATCTGATTGATATCCATGGGACCGGCCTGCTCCGTTGTTGCCGCAGGCTCGGCTGCCCTCAAATTTGTGGTTTCACTCATTCTGAAGCGCGAATTATAGAGTATTTGCGCGGCGGTTGGAACCTCGTCCGGCATATGGCCCGCCGATGCTCGGCACAACAGCCTTAGCCCTGCATCTACTCTCCTTGGGTATTTTGGTGCTCATCTTTGTCCCTTTTGAGCAGCTACTCTGGTTGCTTGAGAAAATTTCAGAGAGCAGCAACTTGGCTTTTGAATTGCTTTTACTAATGCAAACGTTCTTTCAAATTTCCGGTTTCGAGGGCCCCATTGGTCATGAAGTTCCCATCCCTGCATATTCTTAAAATCAGCCTTGCGCTTGTTGCGTTCTCAGTCTGCTTGTCGTTGCAAGCTGCCGCCGCCTGTCCTGAACCGGCCAGCGGTACTCTGGCTATTTGCCAGCCCAGCGCCAACTCCACAATTTATCAGGTGCCTCACATTGAAGCCATCGCCAATCCAACTTCTGGAAGCATCACCAACATGAAGGTTTATATCGACAGCCAGCTGGTCTTTCAGAATGGCGGCGGTACACTCAGTTTGTTTGAAGGCGGCGTGTCTAACGGCACGCATCATCTGGTCATCAATGCCTGGGACGATTTTGGGCGGCTCTACCAGGCGCAAGAAAACTTCAGTGTGACGGGTAATCTGCCCTTTAGCTGCCCGGTCACTGGCGTTGGCGTCCGCATTTGCGCCCCAACCACCGGAGCCGTTGTCTCACAGAACCTGGGCTTCTCTGCCGGATTCAAAGGCAACACTGCCATAAAAGCCGTTCGGGCTTATCTGGACAGCACTGACGTTTTCGATTTTGCGCCCGCTTCCGGCCAGACCAGCGTTGTTGCTGGCGGCATCAATGCCCCTGCCGGCACGCATACGCTCACCGTCGTGGCCTGGGACACCAACAACACCGTGTACAAAAACAGCGTAAGCCTAAAGACGTATTACCAGGCCGACTGTCCGCCTAAGGGCACTACATGCAACCCCGGCATTTATCAGACAACTCCAAATGATGGTGACGATGTG
>DASYKK010000377.1:0-2652 GCA_035995565.1 Candidatus Angelobacter sp. | reverse complement strand
TAGCAGCATCTGGGAGGTATCGACCTTCAGCGGCGAAATCCCGTTGCCGCTGTTGAGCAGATTGACCACATCGAGCAGCGACTTCACCGGATAAACGTTTACGCCGCTCACCACCGCAGCTTCGCGCGCATTCACTTCCGGCACAATCAGGTTGGCAATCTTTTTTGCACGAGCGGCAATCGCAATGGGAAGAGCGCCGCGCACGCCCCGCAGCCCGCCATCGAGTGAGAGTTCGCCCACCATCACATATTCGGTGAGCTCTTTTTTTACCAGTCCGCCGTATGCCCCCAGGATTCCCATGGCCATCGGCAGGTCAAAGCCCGAGCCTTCTTTCTTGATGTCCGCAGGCGCAAGGTTGATCGTGATCTGCGTGATCGGCACTTCAAAGCCGCAGTTTCGCAGGGCCGCTCGAATGCGTTGCCGGCTCTCCCGGACCGCGGCGTCGGGCAGGCCCACAGTCTGGAAATTCTCTTCCTGGCTCCTGGTCGGGCTGACATCGACCTCCACCTCAATGATATTGGCGTCTATTCCGTAAACTGCGGCGCTCTGGGTCTTAAAGAGCATGGCTGGCGGGTGTTCTCCTGGCTGGCAGAGCATTCTAGCAAGAGAGCGAAGAATTACAGAAATTTGCAGCCTCAATGACACGAATCGGCACCATAGGCTCTTGACCTCTCGGGTTACCTAAGTGCATGTTTCCATTGAACCCAGACCCCTTTTGAAAGTACCATCAAGCCATTCTCACCGTGTTTTATGCCGCAGTATCTTGAACCTCGTGTCGATATCAGCTTGGACGTTAAGGTCTGGGGCATGGACGTCTATGGCAAACCGTTTGTGCAGCATGCGCGCACGGTAAATGCTACCTCCGTTGGAGCGCGGCTCATCGGGATCGACTGCGTTCGCGAAGGCGAAGTAATCTCCTTGCAACATGAAAATCAGAAAGCGCGTTGCAAAGTAGTATGGGTTGGACGTGATGCCGCTAAGTCAAGGCAGATCGGCGTCCACGTGGTGGAACCCGACAAGAAACTCTTTGGCGGTAAACTGAAGCCTCCGACCATGCAGACGGTGCAGTTTAACTCCCGCTTCATTGGCGGAACCGGGGCGGCTCCCGCGGTGCAACATGCAAGGAGATCTATGCCAGATACATCTGGAACCAGGAGAGGCCAGCAGCGTTTCCACTGCACCGGCGGCGTTGAGATGCGACGCAACGAGGGTGCGCCACCGATCTTCGGCAATCTAAGTGACCTGAGCCTGACCGGCTGCTACGTTGAAACTGTATCGACACTCCCCGTCGGCGCTGAAATCCTTTTCATGTTGCGCGTGCGTGACAATCTGGTGCGCGGCCGCGCCCAGGTTAAGACTTCACACCATGCCGTCGGGTTGGGCCTGGTATTCATGCATTTGAGCAAAGAGGACGAGCAGAAGCTGGAAAGCATCCTGGCCGCACTTTCCGGATCCCCGGACTTGCGTACCGACGATCAACGAAAACTAGCGCCTGAAGATCCTCTCCCGTTTTCGCGTCCCCTTACCGGCAACACTGTTCGGCCAGTTTCCAGCGGAGGTTCCAATAAAATGTCCAGCCAGATGTCCGGCAACGTCACCCGCACAATTGAAGAACTCAACCAGGTTGAACAAGGCCTGGTAATTGACAAGGTGGATCCGCGCATCATCGCGCAGTTTCATGATGCGGTGGAACATCTGCGGCAGACCGCGTGGTCCGTAGTGCAGTGGGTTGATCTGAATTCCTCAGGCGGCGACCCTTTTGAAGTCCTGCCACAGCTCGAGGCCGAGCGCATGCATATGTTGCGTAAACTGGCCCATAACGTCACCGCTGATCTTGATTCCGGCAGCGTCACGCGCTTCACTGAAGGTATATCGAATATTTATGAAGAGGTACAGGCGCTCTACCGCGGTCTGCGAAAAATTGTGATTGATTCACCGGAAGACAAGTAGCGCATTGTCTGCAATCCCAGGCGTTAGCTCTCCCGGATATCTGGAATAGGGCGAGACATCGCTATTTTCACAAAAATTCTCTTGAAAACAGGAAGCCGTAAACCAATGCTTCCGAAACCGGCTTCCCGATTCGTGTTCATTCGCATTGATGCGCGGCCAACTTCCTTTGTGTCCTTGTGTTCTTTGTGCTTAAGCCCTCTCTACTGCCATTGCCACAGAATTCCCGCCACCGAGGCATAATGCCGCGATACCGCGCTTACCGTTGCGGCGAATCAATTCATAGATCAGTGTTACCAGCACGCGAGTACCGCTGGCGCCAATTGGATGTCCCAGAGCCACGGCCCCGCCATTCACGTTGACGCGTGCCGGATCAATGCCCAGTTCCTTGATCACCGCCACCGACTGCACCGCAAACGCCTCATTGATCTCGTACAGATCAACGTCTTCCGGTTTCCATCCCGTCTTCGCCCATATTTTCCGGATGCCTTCGACGGGAGCCATCATTACCCATTCCGGAGCGATTCCGCTCGTCGCCTGCGCTACCACGCGGACCATCGGCTGGGCGCCAAGTTGCTTTGCCCGAGAAGCTGATGTCACCACGACGGCAGCAGCGCCGTCATTCATCGTTGAGGCGTTGCCGGCGGTGACGGTGCCATCTTTCTTGAAGACTGGTTTCAGATTACCGAGCGCTGCAACGCTGCT
>DASYKK010000376.1:0-3484 GCA_035995565.1 Candidatus Angelobacter sp. | reverse complement strand
CGGCCGTCTATAAAACCGTGATACCTTGACGATCTACAATGGAGTTGTCGATAATCATAGTATGGGAAAACCTAGTGATCTGGTCCAGGGAACGCTGGATCTTCTGATTCTTAAAACGCTGTCGCTGGAGCCAAAACATGGCTGGGCTATCGCGAAGCGTATCCAGCAGATTTCGAATGAAGTTTTGCAGGTCCAACAGGGATCTCTTTTATCCCGCGCTGCACCGACTGGAGCAGCAGGGCTGGATTCGCGCCAAATGGAACGACAGTGAAACCGGCAGGCAGGCCAAATTTTATTCGCTCACTGCCGCCGGCCGCGCCCAATTGGAAAAAGAGAAAGAAAACTGGAAACGCCTGTCAACAGCCATTGATGTGGTGATTGAGAGCGTGTGAAGGAGGGGCCAATGCGGTGGGTAGACCAATTTCGAATGGCAATGCTGATGCTGTTCCGCCGGAAGAGTGAGACGGCGAGATTGAATGAAGAGTTGCAGTTTCATCTGGAACAGCAGATTGCAGAGAACGTTGGTTGCGGTATGGCGCCGGAAGAAGCCCGGCTTGCGGCGGTCAGGCTCTTCGGTAATCCCACGGCAATGCGTGATGACGCCCAATCCACCTGGAGTTGGAACTGGCTGGAAGGCGTGTGGCGCGATCTGCGTTATGGCGCCAGGACGCTGTTTCGCACGCCGGCATTTTCACTGACTGCCATCCTGGTGATGGCACTGGGCATTGGAGCGACTACGTCACTTTTTACGGTTGTGCGCTCGGTGCTATTGCGGCCTCTGCCATTTCGTGAGCCGGACAAGTTGGTGATGCTTTACGAGCATTTCCGGCAACAGACCAACGCTCCCTACAATGTTGTAGCGCCTGCTGATTTCCGCGACTGGCGTGAACAGACCCATGGATTCGAAGATATGGCTGCCTGGCGGTGGTACGGCTGTAACGTGTCCGGTAATTATGGCGAATTGCCTGAGGTCGTGAGCGCGGCAGCGGGCTCCTGGAACCTTTTTTCCGTGCTGGGCGTCCAGCCTGCTTTGGGGCGAACCTTTACTGCGGAGGAAGACCGCTTTGGCGCCAATGATGTAGTGATTCTTTCCTGGAGCTTATTTCAAAGCCGGTTCAGCGGCGATAAAGAGATCATCGGCAAGCAGGTACGAATCGACTCTCTGCCCTATACCGTGGTTGGAGTGCTGCCAGCGTGGTTTTCCTATCCTGATCCTGAGGTGAAGCTGTGGGTGCCGTATACGCCTACTTTTATGGCAGAGGAGTTCAAGCCCGATCGTCACCAGAGCTATGTGATTGCGCGCATGAAGGACAGGCAAAACGCAGCGGCAGCGGTGAAAGAAGTGAGTTCTTTGCAGTATCAGATCCACATGCAGAATCTGGGCAAGCCGGTTGCGGAAGATGTTGTGCTACGCCCCATGATTGAAGATGTCGTCGACGACGTAAAGACGCCGCTGCTCGTGCTGATGGGTTCGGTGGGATGCATGTTGCTGATTGCCTGTCTGAACGTCTCCAATCTTATGGTGGCGCGAAGCGCAGCAAGGCGCAAGGAAGTTGCAATCCGGGGCGCTCTGGGCGGAGGCCGGTGGAAGTTGATTCAGGAGCAGATTACAGAGAGTCTGTTGATCGCTGTGGCCGGCGGAATGCTGGGAATAGTCCTTTCGCTTTCAGCCACGAAATGGCTAGCGACTCACTGGCGCGACCTGCCTCGGGCTGACTCGATCCACGTAGACGGAACAATTTTGGCGTTCTCAATTGCCATCGTATTGGTTGCGGCTTTGCTCGCCGGACTATTGCCTGCGATTTCTTCCACCGGCAAGAGCCTGCTGGGAGCATTGCAGGATTCCGCGCGTTCCATTGGCGGAAGCGCATCGCGTGCAGCATTACGGAAGGTGCTTCTTACGGCTGAGATCGCGCTTACCGTGGTGCTTCTTATCTCCGCCGGATTATTGTTCAGAAGTTTTGTTCATCTGCGCACATCCGATCTCGGCTGCGCGACGGATAACGTCTTAACGCTTCGATATGGATTGCCAGAGAAGAGATACGATAAGCCAGAGAAGGTCGCGGCGTTCCATGAGGCGGTGCTGGAGCGCGTTCGCACCCTGCCGGGAGTTAGCGCCGCCGGACTGATTTCCACGGCACCGGGCGCGGGGTATGGAGGCGACAACGTGTTCACCATTCCAGAGCACCCTGGGCAGGCGCCAAGCCTGGAACTGGACGCGCTGACCCGCCAGGCCGATCCCGGCTATTTCAGCGCTCTGCAGATACCTCTTCTCAGCGGCCGATTATTTACCGAACAGGATAAGTTGGAACGGACGCGTAATGTAATTGTCAGCAAGAAATTCGCTGATCAATTCTTTCCCGGCGAAATCCCGCTGGGGAAGCACGTCCTGACAGCTCTTAATAATAAGCCTGAAACTTACGAAATCATCGGAGTCGTAGGCGATACCATCCACGATGTCGGCCAACCCATCAAGGCCACAATTTATCGTCCTATCTTGAACGGTAATCCTCGACTGGACAGCCTGGCAACGATCGTGGTGCGTGCTGGCATTGATCCTTTAACTCTGGCGACGCCGATTCAAAAACAAGTATCTGTTCTCGATACGGAGATCTCGATATATAGAGCGTTGACCATACAGCAGATCGTGGGGAAGGCAACCGCAAGCAAGAGCTTCAGCGCCTCGCTGGTCCTGGCGTTTGCGCTGCTCTCACTGATGCTGGCTGCTGTTGGTCTCTACGGAGTGCTTTCCTATCTTGTCACCCAGCGCGTTTCTGAGATTGGGATTCGCATGGCCCTGGGCGCGCAGCGGAGTGAGGTACTGCGCCTCGTGCTGTTTGATGGTATGCGGCCCGTATTTTTCGGGCTGTTGATTGGTCTGGCTGGAGGGGCCTGCGCCGGAGTGCTCATTAAATCAATTCTGTACGGAACACGTCCACTAGACCCCGTTGTCTTCGCTGCCATGATCGGCAGCCTCGTACTGACCGCTGCGATTGCCAGCGCCGTGCCAGCCATTCGAGCTTGCAGGATTGAGCCAACTCAGGCGCTTAGAACGGAATAGGGGTCATCGCGCCGAACCAGCCGGAGAAGGACAGATCGCGGAAACTTGCCGCTTGGGGCGTTCGCTTAATCCCAAAGCGCGAAGATGACATAGAAACTCAGCAATTCCTCTGACTTTTACCCCACAAGTTCATATTACTTTCGGTGCAATCCCCGAGTCCTGCACTACTCCCTTAGTAACATTTGAGGTGAAATCGCGAACCGTGTGCATTAATACCACAATAACTTGTGGTGCTATGCCGATTGTGTCGCAGGATTTAGATGTCTGACAGGACAAAAGCTGGTACTAGCCCCAAAGATACCCCCCAAACACCGGAGAAAACCGGAACTTACCTATTGACCTTGCCTTTTAAGCCGGATATAACTCGCTTCGACCTGAAGTTTTCCCCCCCGAGAAGACCAAGGATTTCTCCACAGGCCTCAA
>DASYKK010000375.1:0-3693 GCA_035995565.1 Candidatus Angelobacter sp. | reverse complement strand
GGCAATGTTGGATTGCTGAAGCACGCTTCCAACGTGCCCCAGTGCGCGCTTGCCATTGAAGACATTTTCCATCGCGCTGGCTTTCCTGAAGGCGCCTTCCAGACGCTATTGATTGGCTCGGACCGCATGAATAACGTGATTGCTGACAGGCGTATCGCTGCGGTCACGCTCACCGGAAGCGTGGGCGCGGGCAGCAGTGTTGCCACAGCTGCCGGCAAGGCGATCAAGAAATCGGTTTTAGAACTGGGCGGTAGCGATCCGTTCATCGTGATGCCCAGCGCTGATTTCAATAAAGCGGTGGAAACCGCCGTGCAGGCCAGAACGATCAATAATGGGCAATCCTGTATCGCGGCAAAACGCTTTATTGTTCATCAAGAGATCGCCGAACAGTTTGAAAAGAAATTTGTGGCGCGCATGGCTGCACTCAAAATCGGAGATCCCATGGATGCGGCGACGGACGTTGGCCCGCTGGCCACCCCGGATGGTTTGAAGAGCCTGGAAAAACAGGTACAAAAAACGGTTGAGATGGGGGCGCGCGTTCTGCTGGGAGGAAAGCGCCTGGATCGCAAAGGCAATTTCTATGCACCGACGGTGCTTGCGAATATTCCCAAAGGGTCGCCGGCTTTTGAAGATGAGCTTTTTGGTCCTGTGGCGTCTCTTTATCGCGTAAAAGACATGCGCGATGCGATTGAGATCGCCAACAACTCCATCTTCGGACTGGGGGCGTGCGCATGGACCAACGATGCGGCCGAGCGCGACCTGTTCATTAATGAGATTGAGTCAGGTCTGGCATTTATTAATGGAATGGTAGCCTCGGATCCGCGTATTCCTTTTGGCGGCGTCAAGCATTCAGGATACGGACGCGAACTGAGCCATCATGGTATCCGCGAATTTGTGAATGTGAAGTCGGTCTGCATTCAAGAACTAGAGTCAGGCAACAGTCGTACGGAATAAAGGTGTGCTACCTTGACCGTTAACGGTCACTTTTAGCTGTTGGCGTTCGTTTGCGATTTGAGTGACCACCGGCTCGAGCCGGTCGAATGCTTCCCTCAAAATGCGGTGGGAAGTTGCAAAACATATGCGCAGATGTCCGCTGGCGCCGGGGCCGAACCATCGGGGAGCGCCCGGAACCAGCGCGACACGTGCCTGTTCACGAAGTTGCTGGCACAGGTCTTCTGAATTATCGGTCAGGCTACGCACCTCAGGGAACACGACATATGTGCCCTGAGGGGGCTGCACAGTCACGCCCGGCCACTTAGCCAGGCGGCCAACAACATAATCGCGCTGGGCGTGCAGGTGCTGGACGAACTCCGCAAGCCATTCGCGGCCATCATTCAGCGCGGCGACAACCGCTACCTGCGATAACACTGAGGCACCGTATACGGTACTTTCCGCGTCAGAGGCGGCGACGATTTCTTTTTTCCAGTCCGGATCCGGACAGATCAAGCAGCCCACGCGCAGCCCAGCCAAAGCAAAGTTCTTGGAGAAGCCATAGACGGTCACGGTGTTGCTTGCAATCTCCGGCGAAATCGATGCCAGGCTGACATGCCGATGCGGGGTGTAAACGATGTCAGACCATATCTCGTCGGAAACAATTCGCAGGCCGCGGGAGATGGCCCATTCGGCGACACGTTGCTGCCACTCGCGTGAATACACCACGCCGAGCGGGTTATGGGGATTGCAAAGCCACAGCATGCGTGTGCGGGCCGTCAGCCGGGACTCCATTCCGCGAATGAATTCTTCCGCGTTGGTTTCCGGCTTAACCCTTACCCGAACGGGCACAGCGCCTGCGCGCTCTACGGTGTGATGCAGCAAGAAGTCTACGGGGTCGGGAATGAGGACTTCATCGCCGGCCGCGAGGCTGGCGCGTGCCAGTACAGCCATGCCGGAAGCAGCGCTGTCCGTGGCGAAGACTTCTTCAGGTTTGCAAGGCATCTGGCGGGTCTCGAGCATCCAGCGGGCCACAGATTCGCGGAATTGGGGCAAGCCTTCAGCAGGGCCATAGCTGAGCACGCCATCGCGCACGTGGCGCACAAGCTGTTCCTGAATCACGGGACAAATAGGGAAGTCAGGGTCGGCAGCGGTGAGCGGAATTACATCGGCAGGCTGCTGCGCCCAGCGCATGTTGAAGGCACGTTCGCGCAGAAGGTCAACCCGGATAATGTTGTCCGAAAATGAACCGGGCTGCGCACCATTTGGTTCCGCCATCGGTAACAGAATGTTGCTTCCGATTTCTGGAGTTAGGAAATGCCGGGTCAGTTCACGTCCTTTAGCCACGTAAGGCGCACACTGTTTTCTCCGCTCCGCTGAGTAGGTTGAGAGGGCATGCTCCAGATCAGCCTGCGTCTTCAAACTTTCTGGGGGAAGGTTCTCCGCCAGAGTCACGGCATCTGCTATTGCGGAAGAAACGCCCTGGCTGGTGAAGGGAGAAAGTGGATGCGCAGCGTCCCCCACCAGGACCAGATTGCCACGATAGAACGTGGGTATCAGGTCCGTGTCCACGGGGCGCCAAACATGGGTGCGGGAAAAATTGGTGATGCTAAGCAGGTGCGGAATGGGGTCCGCCCAGGCGCCGACCAGCGAAGAAACGAAGGACCTGCGCGTATTGGCGAAATCCGTGGCGTCATCTGGGGGTTGGGGAAAGCGTTGCGAGTCAAATTGGACGTACCAGATGACGTGCTCGTCGTCGACGGCCAGCGTGCCCAGGGCAATGCCGCCACTGACGGCATGAAATTTGTTGAAATTGTTGCTGACCCATCGAACCGTGCTTTTGCACTGAACCATTCCCACGATTTCAAGTACCTGCGCCTGCGGCGCAAGCCATCCAGGAAACAACGCCTGTCTGGCGCGCGAACGGATGCCTTCTGCGCTCACATACAGATCGGCTTTCAAGATTGCGCCAGTGTTCAAGCGCGCCTGAGTCACGTTTCCGGCATCATCAAAATCCAGACCCGCGAGTTCGGCGTCAAAGAGAAGGCCGCTGTCCGCAGGCAGAGCGCCCATCAGGGCATCAATCAGATGACGACGGCGGATGCTGCGGGTGCCGGGGGGTAAAGGTTGTTCATAGAGAATCTGACCGGTCGAGCTGCGACAAAAATAACGTTGCAAAGAAGCGCCACTGTTTTCGCCGGTCAATTTCACGCCGAAACTCTGAAGACAGTCAATTCCATCCGGCATCAGGATAAAGCCCATGCCAGTTTCATTCCCCTCGCGCGTGCGCTCGTAAACCGTACAGCAGTGGCCTTGCGCGCCTAGAGTAATTGCGGTCATCAGGCCGGCAATTCCACCGCCAAAAATTGCGATATCCATCATGCTCCTTAAGGAAATGACCTAAGTCTCTCGGCCAGCGCGCTAACTGGGAAAGAGAATACAGCCACTCTTCATTCTATTGAGAAGCTCGTACACGTCACGTTAAGCGCGGGCGCAACCAACGAGCTCAATGCATTTCTTAGTTGTGAACCAAAATGCCGGAACGTTGCAAAATTCTTAATCGCCGGAATTTGTCTGTTCTTCGATCAAGCACAGGCGCGCGATCATGATGGTAAAAAAATGGCGGATTGTGCTTCCTCATGTGCGGGCGGCCGTAGCGGCCATCGCCTTTTGCTGCTCGAATATCTGTTGCATGTTCTCCGGAGAAAAGAATTCCGTTACCGGTACGGTGTGGGCAAGCATTCCAAAGAAACGGCTGCGCTG
>DASYKK010000374.1:0-3252 GCA_035995565.1 Candidatus Angelobacter sp. | reverse complement strand
CATCACCATCGCCTTGCGGTGTTCGTAGTTGTAATACGCTGCGCATGAACCCTCGGAAGAAACCATGAGTGCGCCCACAGGATGCTCAGGCGTGCACTCACAACCAAATAGCTTGCACTGGGCGGGCTTGAGCACGCCCTTAAGAACTTCGCCGCACTGCGCGGCTTTGGGATCGGTGACGCGGATGCCGGGAACGTGGAAGCGTTGCTCCGCGTCCCACTCCGCGTACTCGTCACGAATTTTCAGCGCCGATTGCGAAATGAATCCCAGGCCGCGCCACTCGAAATACGGCCGCAACTGGAATACTTCCGCCATGGCCCGAAGCGCCGCGTGATTGCCTTCCCATGGAACCACGCGCTTGTATTGATTTTCGATCTTAGCCTCACCGGCGTTGAGCTGGCGCAGGATCATCAGGATGGATTGCAGCATGTCGAGCGGCTCAAAGCCCGATACCACGACCGGCTTCCTCTCGTTGAGGGCAATCCATTCATATGGCCTGCAGCCAATGACGGTGGAAACATGTCCGGGACCGATAAAAGCGTCCAGACGCATGTCCGGCGAATCAAGAATCGCGCGAATCGCCGGGATGATGGTCACATGATTACAAAAGACGGAAAAATTCTTGATGCCGTCGGCTTTCGCACGCATGAGAGTCAAAGCGGTAGAGGGCGCCGTAGTTTCAAAGCCGATAGCAAAGAACATGACGTGCTTGTCTGGATTTGTTCGCGCCAGCTTAAGCGCATCAGAGGGTGAATAAACGATCCGGACATCGGCCCCGCGGGCTTTGTGTTCCAGCGGGCTACCCGTGGTGCCGGGGACCCGCATCATGTCACCGAAGGCGGCAAAGATTACGCTCCGGTCTTTAGCCATGGAAAGGCCATCGTCAATTCTTCCCATCGGCAGCACGCACACGGGACAACCGGGACCATGGATCAACTCAATATTCGAGGGCAGCACATCTTTCAACCCAAAGCGATAGATTGCGTGCGTGTGACCGCCACAGACTTCCATAAAGCGGTAGTGGCGCGCCGGATCTGCCAGGCGGCACACTTCCTCTGCTGTACGGGTAATTATTTTGGGATCGCGAAATTCATCAACAAATCGCATTCAGCACCTTTTGCATTTACTTCTTCGCGCGCGCTTGGCATCACCACTGGGCGATGTTAATTTGGCTTTTCGTGCTCGCCAGTTTCTTTCAGGCCGTAGCCCTGGATCTCCTGCATGGCTTGCTCTACCTCACCCAGCATGGCCAACGTTCGCATCTGGTCCAGCGCGTCTTCTTCGCTGATTTTTGACATGGCAAAACCCACATGGATCAGCACCCAGTCACCTGGGACAGGCATATTATCCTGCAACAGTCCGAGGTCCACTCTGCGCCGAACTCCCACAACTTCCACCGTTCCGAGATTCGGGCTGCCCGGCACCAGTTCAACGATCTTTCCCGGTATGGCTAAGCACATTCAGGAACTCCCTTAACAACAAGACTTATTACACGCATCTTGCTTCAGCCGTGTTTGCGTGCCACCACATCAAAGTTAATCTTTAATTCATCCTTCAACTTCAGTCCACCACCCACAGCGGAGACAGGAGCGATCTGGTAGTCACTCAGTAACAATGCAAACTCGCCCGAGGCTCGCAGCATGTCTCCGGTCACAAAAGCGCGCCCGGATATGGGCTGGCTCCGGGTTACTCCATGCAGCGTCAGTTCACCGTCAAGGACCAAAGTAAACTGTCCTTCGCCCGTCATATTTCCTGCGATGCGGGAACATTCATAGCGGATTTCAGGAAATTTTCCGGTCTCCAGCACCTCTTCATGCATGGCCCGCTGCATTTCTCGCCGATCTTTGTCACTAACGTCATTTTCCACTGCGAGCGAGTCAGCAGCCGCGGTTACTCGCAAACTCGCTCCTTCCAGCGTCTGACTTGCCAGGCGCGCTTCGCCGCGCAGGTTGCGAACGCTGATATTCGGATTGTGTCCGAAGGCTGAGAGAAAACCTGAGGCAAATGCCCTTACTGTAAGCCTGCTGGCCCTGGCATCGACTTCGTATACGACGAGCACGCCTTCTTTCAGCGTATTTGCCATTATGGTCACAAGTTCCGTTTCTCATTGCTTTGCGTCCGGCTTATATCACATGTTGCGCAACTTCAAATAGCGCTCCACGTCCGGTAATGCCGCCTGTGTCAGGTTGCCGATTCCCAGCTGTCCCATGTAGCGGCGCACTACTGGGTTCGAAATAATCAGGCCGGCGCCAAAAATCATAAGAGCGACGCCACCAAGCAGATAAAGCGTGTGCCGATCAGTTCCGAGTCCTATTTCTTGTCCATTGTCGACTTCCAAATCCAATGCCACGTTAGCCTCCTCGTTCTTCGCCGAAGTTATCAAATGACCCTTATGGGTTCTGCTTGTCCCAGGTTCCGTCCAGAATTCGATCTACCAAGGACGTGATTTGCTTTACTGCCACATCCACTGCAGCTTCCACAGCGGCGCTCAGCCCCATCACGCCTTCCTCGCCGCCCAGCGTTTCCGGTTCACAGCCGACCAGAAGCATTTTTTTAATCGGAGCATTCATGGCCTGAGCAAGTCGAATCACGTTCGTTGGATTCAAGCTATGCGCGTCCACCATGCTTTGTTCTGGACCATTGTCGGCAGCGTCCAAATTTGGCTCAAGTACATAGACTGTGCCGGGCTGCTCTCCGTGAGGACACGCATCCACCAGAATGGTAGTTTCATAACCATCCTGCAGCGCATAAGTGAGATCAAAACCGCGGATGCCAAAGTCGACAACGCTAACAGCCGCCGGCAACTGGCATTGCGCCAGGCGGCGCACTACTTCAACGCCGAAGCCATCGTCGCCCAGAAAGATGTTGCCAATCCCTGCAATGAGAATGCGCGGCTTTTGCGCCGTTACCGGCTGGGCCATTGCGTCCTTCGGGAGTGGCTCAAGTTCTTCCGGACTGAAGAAGAAACGATGGCCCGGTTGGCGTAACAGTCCAAGATCGCGCCCAGGATCGTTATCCAGCACCACGCAAACATGCTGGTTGCCTTCATAGTCCTGTTCCAGGGCTTCCACGGTGGCGGCTTGTCCAGCCAGTGCGATATCAAGCACGTCGCCGCCCTTGCGCGGACACAGGCGCACACGATCACCGGCCCTGACGTCTGTTCCCGCAACGACAATGTGGTCTACCACTGTCTTGTCTTCCAGCAGTTGCCACTCCCACTCATTCATGAGGCCTCCTTATCGAGCGGGCGAA
>DASYKK010000373.1:0-3528 GCA_035995565.1 Candidatus Angelobacter sp. | reverse complement strand
GGCACTCAGGCTGGAATCAAGGCAATGTTTGTACGAGGACCAGATCGCAACCGCTCTGAACACTGCCGGACAGGACGGATGGGAGTTAGTCGGTTATGAGCGATTGGCCGGATTTCCCAATGAGGCGAACGGCACGCTTCTCATTCGGCCCGCGGCGACTGGTCAGGGACGCGACCGCACCCCGCAAACTGCCGACTCGTTTCAAGGAACAATGACGATGAAGATGGTACCGCCCCAGCCGGGAGCGTGCAGGCTGATGCTTAAGCGCCAGGCTATTGCAGCAACCGATAAGTAAGCAGAAAATTCTTACCGAAATCCCGTAGCCGATTCAAGGCCTGGCTCCACCCGTATGCTTGCCGGTCTTCAAATCAACTTCAAAGGGCACTTCTTTATCTGCCAGCGCGTCCCAGCCATGGCCCAGGAGCTTGTCCCCGTCAATCTCGGTAATCGCCAGTCCTTCCCATGTAAGGCGTTGTGTAGTCCATGCAAGGCCTGAGTTGCTAAATGCCGTAATTGATGTAAACCCGGCAAACAGCATCAGCCCCTGCTGCGGAAGCACATGCAAATCAACCACCGGACGCTGCTCGATCCGCTGCCATTCGGCAGGGGCAGAAGCCTTCACCAGATATGCATAGCCGCCAACCGCCAGACAGAACCGCTCCGGATCAGGCGTTGAGCACACCTGATTCACCACCTGATCAGAATCAAATCCCAACGCAAAGAATCCCACCCAGGCAGGTCCGTCCTGCGGCGTAACGCGAAGGTAGGCGCCGCTGCGGTCGCCTTCCTCAAGTTCTACAGGGTAGTGATACAGCTTTTCTATGGGATGAACGGGCGGGGCAGCTTCCAACATTCTGACTTCGTAGTTGCGCGGAAATGTGAAGTCAAAGCGGAAGTGTTGTTTCATGGAAGTATTCGTCAGCAACGGCTCCGCAGAGTTTTCAGCCTGCATTCAAATGGACTACGCCCACGCTACGCAAAACCTTAGCTAGAATCCCGGATGGCAAAAATTTCCGTTTGCGCTTTGGCTTTAGCCTCTGTATCAGGGCACGGATTTATCCGTGCCGTAACGATTCATAAAAAATCAGGGCTTTAGCCCCTGCGCCGCAGCAAATTCATTTATACGCTCGCGGATGCTCTTTACGTGTACTGGCAACTGCAGCCGACTGCCCTCTTCAATGAGAGGAATTAGCTTGTTAAAATCCGGTCCCGAATGAGATCCGATCAACATTATTCGGATCGGATGGAACAGTGCTTTGCCTGTCGCCCCAGTTTGCATCTTCACTTGGTCAAAGATTGAACTGAGCCGATTCCATTCATGAACTGGCTGATGCAACCAGGAATTGCGAAATGTTCTCATCACATTTAGCGTCTGAGGGGAATTCAGGACTTCTGCATTTGCAGAGTTGTGAGCAGCGAATCCGGCGTCATAATGAAATACCGGAGCTGCTTGCCTCGCAACTTCATCCAAGCGATCAGAATACGGTGCAAACAGGGCCACCAAATCTAAAAACCACTTGAATACATGCTCATTGGCTACCGATCTTGTATCAAGCCAACCCTTGTCAATAAAAGAAGGCAGAGAGTAAACCGCCAAATTTGCTCTTGGATATAGAGATGTACGCTGGATAAGTTGGTTAAAGTGTCGCCTAACGTCGGCGTGTTGCAGAGGCATTAGGTAATGCAAAAAAGAATCATAACTCGGCGGAATCGCCGGCTGAGTAGTTTCCGAAACTAATCGGCGTTTAATATATTGACGGTTTATCCAATAGAGCTTTTGAAAATCAAAAATTGCGGGGGAGGGTGTTACGCGGTTGAGATCAAATTCCCTAATCAGTTCCTCTTTTGTAAAGATCTCCTTGTTACTCCCGCTAGGCGCCCATCCCAGCAGCGCCAAGTAATTCATCAGCGCCTCAGGCAGAATCCCCATCTCGCGAAAATTCGCCACTGAAGTTGCACCGTGCCGCTTCGACAGCCGCTCGCGGTCCGGGCCCAGAATCGTGGAAAGATGGGCGAACTCCGGCACCGGCAACCCGAGAGCTTCATACACGGCAACCTGCTTGGGCGTGTTGGAAATGTGATCGTCGCCGCGAATCACGTGAGTAATTTTCATATCGGCGTCGTCAATCACCACCACATAGTTGTAAACCGGCATGCCGCTCGACCGGACGATAATCGGATCGCTCACTACTTCGTTCGAAAATTCCACGTCACCGCGCACAATGTCATGGAATCGAATGGGATGCTCAGGAATGCGCAGCCGTATCGCCGCCGGCTCGCCCGCCGCTCGCCGCCGCTCCGCCTCGGCCGGATCAATGTTCCTGCACTTGCCTGAGTAGTTCGGTTGGCGCTGTTCTGCCATGGCCTGTTGCCGATCGCGCTCTAGCTCTTCTGCCGAGCAAAAGCAGTAATAAGCCTTCTGCTCCTTGATGAGCCGTTCGGCATAGCTGCGGTACACATCCATCTTGTCCGACTGCCGGTAAGGCGGATAAGGCCCGCCCACGTCTGGCCCTTCGTCCCAGTCGATACCCAGCCATTTCAAATCTTCCATGAGCTGGGTTTCGTAGCGGGCTTCGCTGCGCTCCAGGTCAGTGTCTTCAATCCGCAAAATGAACGTTCCGCCCTTCTGGCGGGCAAACAGCCAGTTAAACAGCGCGGTGCGGACGTTGCCGATATGCAGCTGTCCCGTAGGCGATGGAGCAAAACGGACTCGAACTTTATCGTTCTGGGGCATCTATATCCATGGTAACAAAAGCCCATCGGGTGCTTTGACCAGCCAACGTTCAGAGCCAGAATTTCATCTGAACCAATGACAGCAGCTCGGGATTCCTATTCATGCCTTCCAGCGCCATCGGCCCACTCATCCTCTTTCTCGCGATTCTGCTCACTGGCGCGCACCTTCTGGGCTATCTGTTTGCCCGCCTGCGGCAGCCGCGCGTGATTGGAGAAATTCTAGCTGGCTGCATTCTTGGGCCATTTGTGCTCGGTCGATGGACGGCCTACACGCGCTTTCTTCAACTCGATGTTGCCGCGAGTGAGAAAAAGGCCGCACTCGATCTGCTCTACTATCTCGGCCTGCTCATGCTGATGTTCCTTTCCGGCGCGGAAACCAAAGCGCTCTTCCAGAAGCACGAGCGCAAGCAGATTGCCTGGCTCGCGGCGGTAGGAACGGCGTTGCCCTTCTTCATCATGCTGGCTCTTGGCTCATTCCTGCCGCTGGGCTGGTTCATGGGCGTCAAGTCCAATCGCGCTTCGCTGCTACTGGTAATGAGCATCGCTGTCGCGGTCACGTCGATTCCGGTCATCTCTCGCATCTTTTTCGACCTTAAAATTCTGCACACACGTTTTGCCCGGCTGGTGCTGGGCGTTGCCGTGCTCGAAGATATTGTTCTCTGGGCCGTATTGGCTGTCGCCACCGCCATTGCCGATTCATCAGGGCTTCCGGCTCGTAAGATCGCTTTGCACATAGGCATCACGCTGGCTTACTTCATCCTGGGGCTGGTGCTCTTTCCGCGCGCGACAAAACGA
>DASYKK010000372.1:0-8660 GCA_035995565.1 Candidatus Angelobacter sp. | reverse complement strand
CAAGGGCGCCACGTCCAACAAGAAACGCGTGGGCCGGGGCATGGGCAGTGGTATGGGCAAGACTTCAACGCGCGGCCATAAAGGCCAGCGTTCCCGCTCAGGATCGCGCATGATGCGCGGCTTTGAAGGCGGCCAGATGCCGTTGCATCGCCGTTTGCCCAAGCGCGGGTTCACCAATATTTTCCGTGTGGAATACCAGGTAGTGAACCTGGATCGTCTGGCTGAACTGGGCGAAAAAAATATTACTCCGGAACTCCTGATCAAGAACGGCGTAGTACATAAGAACGATCTGATCAAGATCCTGGGCGATGGCGAACTCAAGACAGCGCTGACCGTGCAGGCGCACAAGTTCTCCAAATCGGCGGAAGAAAAAATCACCAAGGCCGGCGGCAAGATTGAGATCATTGGCGGCGTTGCCGTTGCGGCCGGCGATAAAGATGAGCCGCAGACGGGCAAAAGCAAGGCACCTTCGAAACTAAAGAAAAAGGTGACCTAAATGTTCGAGAAACTGGCGAATATCTTTCGAGTACCGGACCTCCGCAGGCGCGTTCTGTTTACGTTGGCCATGCTGGCGGTTTATCGCCTGGGCTCGCACATTCCCACGCCGGGCATCAATACTGACCAGTTGCAGAAGGCATTTGAGCAGCAGAGCGGCGGATTGCTGGGCTTCTACGATCTCTTCAGCGGCGGCAACCTGCGCCGGCTGACAATTTTTGCCCTGGGCATCATGCCCTACATCACGGCGTCCATTATCTTGCAGCTGCTCACAGTGGTTTGGGAACCGCTGGCTCGCCTGCAAAAAGAAGGCGATCTGGGCCGGCGCAAGATCACCCAGTGGACCCGTTATCTCACGCTGATTCTATCCATTCTGCAAAGTATGGGTATCGCGTTTACGCTGCAGGCGCAGAAATTCGTGGTGAACCCGGGACCGTCGTTCATTCTGATGACGATCATTACCCTGACCACAGGCAGCATCTTCATCATGTGGCTGGGCGAGCAGATTACGGAACGCGGCGTTGGCAACGGCATGTCATTGCTGATTTTTTCCGGCATTGTAGTGGGATTGCCGAAGGCCGTGGTGGACTTGTCGCAAAAAGCGCGGTCGTCTGCCTGGGGCAGCTTTACCGTTCCAGCGCTGCTGATTCTGGTAGCCATCATGGTTTTGGTGGTGGCGTTCATTGTCTTCATGGAACGCTCAGAGCGACGCATTCCGGTGCAGTATGCCAAGCGAGTTGTGGGACGCCGCATTATGGGGGGGCAGGCTACGCACTTGCCTCTGCGCGTAAATTCCGGCGGCGTAATGCCGGTGATTTTTGCTTCGTCGCTGCTCAGCATTCCGCAGATGCTAACGCTCTCCAACGCGTTTAAGCCGGGCGGAACGCTGAACCGCTATTTCGGCGGCACCATGGAACAGCTCAAGTGGGGTGAGCCGCTTTATACGCTGCTTTACGCGGTGGGCATCATCTTCTTTGCTTATTTTTATGTTTCCATTGTGTTCAACCCGTCGGACGTGGCGGACAACATGCGGAAATATGGCGGATTTATTCCTGGCATACGCCCTGGCCATCGCACACGCGACTACATCAATGACGTTCTGACCCGCGTTACGCTGGTGGGCGGTTTGTACCTGATCCTGATCTCGTTGATTCCGGAGTGGATGATCGCCGGTATCCATCTTGATCACATACCATGGATCGGCCCGCGAGTGTTCAGCGGCCTGCCGACATGGGTGCTGCACGGATTGAACGTGAACTTTTACTTTGGCGGCACATCGCTGCTGATTGTGGTGGGTGTGGCCATGGACACGGTCAACCAGATCGAATCACAACTGGTGATGCGGCATTATGAAGGCTTTACTTCTCGCAGCGGGCGTGTGCGTGGCAGAAGGCTCTGGGGTTAAGCGGGATTTCCGGTCGGCAACGGTATTGACGCTATGAGCGGGAAAAACATACCTGTGGGTTCGATCGTCCTGCTAGGACCGCCTGGGGCAGGCAAGGGCACACAGGCCAAGTTGATTGCCGAGCACTACGGAATTCCTCACATTTCCACGGGGGACATTCTGCGGGACAATGTGGCCCGCGGTACGGAACTGGGCAGGAAAGCAAAAAGGGTCATGGAACGGGGCGACCTGGTGTCCGACGATCTGGTAAACGGCATGGTGGCAGACCGGATCAACCAGCCGGATGCGGATCGAGGGTTTGTTCTGGATGGGTTTCCGCGAACGGTAGCACAGGCGGAATGGCTGGATAAAGAGCTGGCGGGAATGGCAGGGAAGAGGAAGCCGACGGTTGTCGTAGGCGTTGATGTGAGTTATAATCAATTACTGCAACGGCTTACAGGCCGCCGTACTTGTCCTGTCGACGGCAAGATTTACAACATCTATCTCCAGCCGCCCAAAACTGAAGGCGTTTGCGACGTCTGCGGCACCCAGTTGTTCCAGCGCGTTGACGATACGGAAGAGGTTATATCTGAGCGTTTGAAAAGTTATGAGCGCCAGACGAAACCTCTGGAAGATTTTTACCGGAAGCAGGGAAGATTGCGCCGGATCAACGGGGAACAACCTGTTGAAAAAGTAATGGCGGACATGTTTCGCGCAATTGAAGGCGGCGCTGCCGCGGCAGGCACTGAGTGATTTACGGCAAGAATGATTAATTGCAAGTCACAATCCGAACTGGCAAAGATGAAGCGCAGCGGGCAGATCGTGCGTCAGGTGCTGGATGCCGTGCGCGCACTGGTGGCACCGGGCGTTTCCACCATGGACCTGGAAAACGCGGCGGAAGAAAAGATCCGCGAGTTCGGCGCCAAGCCCGCATTCAAAGGCTATTGCGATTATCCCTGCGTACTGTGCACGTCAGTGAACAATGAAATTATCCACGGCATTCCTTCAGAAAAGCGAGTGCTAAAGGAAGGCGACATCGTTTCCATCGACTGTGGCGTGGTGCTGGATGGCTATTACGGCGATTCGGCCATCACCGTCCCAGTGGGCAAATCGCTGGCGCCGGAATTGCAGAAGCTGCTCGATGTAACGGAAACATCGTTGAAAAAAGCTATCGATGAAGTCAGGCTGGGCAAGACCGTTGGAGACGTAGGAGCGGCAGTGCAGGAATACGTTGAGGCCAACGGCTTCAGCGTGGTGCGCGAGTTTGTTGGACACGGCATTGGGACTCGTCTGCATGAAGACCCTCAGGTGCCAAATTTCGGCACACGCGGACACGGAACGCGGTTGCGTGAAGGCATGGTCATCGCCATCGAGCCAATGGTGAATATAGGCAAACCGGGGGCACGCGTCCTGGACGACAAGTGGACCGCGGTCACCGAAGACGGCAGCTACAGCGCGCATTTCGAGCATACGGTGGCCGTCACACGGAATGGGCCGCTGGTGTTGACTGAGTAAGGACAATGCGAGGGATCTCCCAGATCGAGACTCTCAAGGAGCTAGGTGAGTAAAGAAGACGCGATTGAGGTGATGGCAACGGTGGTCGAGCCGCTGCCCAATGCCATGTTCCGGGTGGAACTGGAAAACAAGCATCAGGTGCTGGCACACGTTTCCGGCAGAATGCGTAAAAATTTTATCCGCATTCTTCCCGGCGACAAGGTCGCGGTGGAACTCTCACCCTATGACCTCACGCGCGGACGGATTGTGTATCGCTACAAATAAGGAGCGCGGGCAGCAGAGCCTGTGCCACATGGGAATCAGGAAATTATGAAGGTTAGAGCATCAGTAAAGAAGATTTGCGACAAGTGCAAGATCGTGCACCGCAAGGGCGTGGTGCGTGTGATCTGCGAGAACTCGAAACACAAACAAAGGCAGGGGTAGTCTATGGCACGCATTTCAGGCGTTGATCTTCCGCGCAACAAGCATGTGAACATCGCGCTGACGTATATCTACGGAATCGGCAATTCGCGTTCCACGCGGCTTCTGGCCACGGCGAAGGTCGAGCCCATGAAGAAAGTCCAGGACCTGAACGAGGACGAAGTCAACCGCATTCGCCAAGCGATTGAAGCTGAAGGCGACGTGGAAGGTGATCTGCGCAAAGACATTTCCATGCACATCAAGCGGCTGATCGAAATCGGCTCGTATCGTGGCTATCGCCACCGTAGGAACCTGCCGGTCCGCGGACAACGCACTCACACCAATGCGCGCACCCGCAAAGGCCCGCGCAAAGGCACGGTCGCGAACAAGAAGAAGACGGCGGCCAAGACCTAAGAAGCCGCCAGCTACTGGCTGCCAGCCATTAGCACCCGGCTCGAATAGATTTTGCAGGAAGCTCAAAGCTAATCATGCTGCTGATGGCATAGCGAAAACGCTAAGACCAGTCAGCGAGGCAGAGGACCAAAGAGAATGGCGAAACCAGCAGCAGCGGCACCCGGAAGCGGCGCTACCGGAACAAAAGGCAAGAAAAAAGTTTTCAAGAAGAAAGAACGCAAGAACGTTCCGCATGGCGTGGCGTTCATTCAGGCGTCTTTCAACAACACCATTGTGACCATCACGGACAGTGAAGGTAAAACACTGGCGTGGAAGAGCTCCGGTTCGCTGGGCTTCCGCGGCTCGCGTAAAGGCACGCCGTTTGCCGCGCAGCAGGCGGCAAGCAACGCCGCCAGCCAGGCACGTGACCACGGCATGCGTTCGGTTGAAGTTCGCGTGAATGGTCCCGGGTCGGGACGTGAGTCGGCGATTCGCGCCCTGGCTGCCGCCGGACTCGACGTGAAGACGATTAAAGACGTCACGCCGATTCCGCACAACGGATGTCGGCCACCGAAACGCCGGCGCGTATAACGCGCCTGCTGCCAGCGACTAGCTTCCAGCCAGTGGTCGCCGGCAAAACAAAAACATTTTTAGAAGCTGGCACCCAGAAGCCAGCAGCTAATTCGGATCGGGACGAAGGGAACCATCTCCTGTAAACCGATCGTCACTCGAAGAAGAGGAGAGCAATTAAAATGGCACGTTATAAAGGTGCAGTCTGCCGGCTTTGCCGTCGGGAAGGCATGAAATTATTCTTGAAAGGGGCCAAGTGTTTTACTGACAAGTGCCCCGTGGAAAAGCGCAACTTCGCTCCCGGCCAGCATGGCAAAGACCGCAAGGCCAAGGTTGTTGGCTACGGCTTGCAGCTGCGGGAAAAGCAGAAGACCAAGCGCATGTATTTCACCCTGGAAACCCAGTTCCGGAACTACTTTGAGAAAGCCGCGCGCAAGCCGGGTGTCACCGGCGAGTTGCTCTTGCAGCAACTGGAGCGCCGGTTGGACAACGTGGTTTACCGGCTGGGCTTCGCGACGTCACGGCGGCAGTCGCGGCAGATCGTTCGCCACGGCCACATTGACGTGAACGGACGCCGCGTAAACATCCCGTCATTCCAGGTAAGCGCCGGAGACGAGATCCAGGTGCGCGATAAGGCCAAGAAATTCACGGTGATTGAGGGTGCGCGCGATTATTCGAGCCACCAGCCGGTGGTCGGATGGCTGGAAGTGGACCGCGACAACCTGAAGGGCCGCGTCCTGTCTCTGCCAAAGCGTGAAGACATCAATGCGCCGGTCAACGAACAGCTGATCGTCGAACTGTATTCGAAATAGAAGCTGCTAGCCGCTAGCTATTAGCTGCTAGCGGGACGGCAGGTTAAGGTCTGCCCTGCGGCGCGGTGAATCGGAATTTGGAATTTCAGCATCAAATGAGTTCCAACTGATTCATCCACTCACAATATGAAACTAGAAGCTGGCGGCCCATAGCTAGAAGCTGCCAGCGCAATTGCCCGCACCAGAACAGCCTTGTGGCCTCCCAGCCGCATGCGCCAAACGGAGCGGAGTTGAAAGGACAAAAGGAATATGGTTCTCTGGAGAGGTTTTCAAAAACCCAAGCGTCTTGCCACCGATACCGAGACACTTACCGACAAATACGGCCGCTTTTACGCTCAACCCTTTGAGCGCGGATTCGGCACCACCATTGGCAACGCCCTGCGGCGCGTGCTGCTGTCTTCGATTGAAGGCGCGGCCGTAACCGCCGTGAAGATTGAAGGCGTGCTGCATGAATTCCAGTCGATTCCCGGCGTCGTGGAAGACGCAACTGACATTATCCTTAACCTGAAACAAGTTCCGTTTAAGCTGAACGGCGACGGCCCCAAAGCCATCTATCTGAAGGCCGAGCAGCCGGGCGTAATCACCTCTGCCATGATTGAGGCTGATGGCGACGTTGAAATCCTGGACAAGACCGTGTACATCGCCACGGTTTCCGAAGGCGGCAAGCTGGACATGGAAATGCGGCTGAAGCGCGGCCGCGGTTATGTTGCGGCCGACAAGAACTTTGACGAAGACCTTGGTCTCGGCTTTATTCCGATTGATTCCGTCCATTCTCCCGTGCGCAAATGCAACTACACGGTGGAAGCGGCCCGTCTGGGACAGATCACGGACTATGACAAGCTCGATATCGAAATCTGGACGAACGGCTCCATCGCCCCGGCTGACGCGCTTGGCTTGGCGGCGAAGCTACTGAAAGACCACATGACCATCTTCATCAACTTCGAAGAGGAGTTGGAGACGGAGTCGCGTGGCGAAGAGAAGCCGCTGATCAAGAACGAGAACCTGAACCGGTCTGTCGAAGAGCTGGAGCTTTCCGTGCGCAGCTACAACTGCCTGAAGAATGCGAATATCCAGTCCATCGGCGAGCTGGTGCAGAAGACGGAAGCGGAGATGCTCAAGACCAAGAACTTCGGTCGCAAGTCGCTCAATGAGATCAAGGAAATCCTTGCTTCGATGGGTCTCTCACTGGGGATGAAGATCGACGATCAGGGCAACGCCGTTCCCGGGCCCACCAGCCAGATGCCATCCGCAGTGCCCATGGGCGGCGGTGGACTGGATGAAGGTGGCGACGGGCAGGAGTTTTAAGGCAAATTGGTACTTGGGAAATCTGGTAATTGAGTAATTTAATAGCTCAATTTCCGTACCAATTACCAAATTACAAAATTACTCAATTACCGAATCTGAAGGAAACTGACCATGCGGCACCAGAGACACACGAAAAAACTCGGACGTAACACCAGCCATCGGCGGGCACTGCTGCGCAACCTGGTGACCTCGCTCATCATGGAAGAGCGGCTTGAAACCACGCCGGCCAAGGCCAAGGCAATGCGTCCGCACGTGGAAAAGATGATCACCCTGGGCAAGCGCGGAGATCTTTCGGCGCGCCGCCTGGCGGGCAGCTACCTGATGACGCGCGAGTCGGTCAGCCGCTTGTTTGAAACCGTGGCACCGCGTTTCGGCGACCGCAGCGGCGGTTATCTGCGCATCATCCACAAGGGATGGCGCGCGGGAGACGGCGCTGCAACCTGCTACATCGAATTGCTGGGCAGCGAGAAGGTGATTGAGGCCAAGCGCGCCAAGCGGGCGGAGATTCGCACCAAGCGCCAGGAAGAGGTCCGCAAGCAGATGGAAAATGAGCAGGCAGCCGCCGAAGTCGAGCCGGCCGGCAGCGACCAAGAGAAGAAATAGCTGCGCAGCCGGAATTTATTTTAAGAAAGCGCCCGTTCGGGCGCTTTCTTTTTGATAGGAAGAGTCTTCCCGCTGGCACGAGGGAAACCGGGCGGGATAATAAAAATTCGTTTTCCGGTGCGTTTCAGCCGCTGGTCCCCGGAACTCCACCTTCCATTTGTGAGGCTTGCTCACGCCAGGAGGGAGCTTGATTTCCAAGAGATAACCGGCCCAGGCAAAGCGGATCAAAGATGCGACATACTCGCTGAGCAGCCCGCCGGTTTCCTGGGTCATGCGGGCCAGGACCATTTTTTCCAGTTCATGGTTGCTCCACAGGAAGTCGCGGTCAACGCGGCTGCCATGCACTCTGCGCATCATGAACAGACGGGTCCCGCTGGCGATAAATTCCTTCTCCACGCTCTGAGGCGAGTGATGGCTGGAATCGTCATAGGGCTCGCCGACAAGCAAGACGGTGTCTCCGGGCTGGTGCGGGCCAAAGAGCGCGAGCGCCTGATGCAGGGCGTCCCAAAGAGCTACGCGCTTGCCGAGCGGCGGCGCACCCTCGATTACTTCATTCACCGCGGCGGTGCGCATTTCTGGTTCTGAGGAAAAGCCTTTGGTAAAGGACGCTTTTTCGGCAAAGACCCCGAAGGCCACGGGCTTGCCCGCCGGCGCCTGCCGCGCCTGTTGGGTTACGGTGCTGACCAAATCTGCAAGCTTGTCATTTTTCGCCGAGCCCTCGGTTTCCAGCAGAATCAGGAGCCGGTTATTGAAGTCGCGGCTGGCGTTCAGCACCGGCAGTTTTTTCCCGTCGATCCTTACTTCCAGGTCGTCGGTCTTGAGCGTCTCAATTTCGTTTTTCGTGAGCTGATCATAAAAGGACGCAAGCACGGTAGTGGTGCACTCCTGGGCCACGGCCCCGGACGAAAGCAGAAGCACGACAAAGCCAATGATCAGGCGCATGGAGACACCTCACAGCCCCACCAAAATACCCTAGAATAAGGAATACCGCAGGATAAAAATTAAATGCCCGATTACACCAGACTTCCCATAGGCGAAAAAGCTCCGCATCGCGTCAATGCGGTGATTGAAATCCCCAAAGACTCGGTAAATAAATACGAGTATGACAAGCAGCTGCATGTCTTCAAGCTTGATCGTACGCTGTTTTCGCCCGTGCACTATCCCGGAGATTACGGTTTTATTCC
>DASYKK010000371.1:0-8704 GCA_035995565.1 Candidatus Angelobacter sp. | reverse complement strand
CGCCAGTAGATAACCGCATTTACCTTAAGAGTAACGTTATCGCGCGTGATGATGTCCTGTGGCGGTACTTCCAGGGCTTGTTGCCGCAGGTCAATCCTCACCATTTTCTGAACTGGAGGGAAGACGAAGATGAGTCCGGGGCCTTTGGCATCTTGCTGAAGACGACCCAGAGAAAAGATTACGCCGCGTTCATACTCACGCAGGATTTTGATGCAGTTAAAAAAATAAAGAACAAGAATGACAACTGGAACAAGAACAAAGAGCACAGGCGCCTCCATCAGGTACGAGTGGGGAAGTCGAACGGATTTTATGGCACACGGGTAACAAAAGCAAAAATCATCCTGCAATAGATGGTTGTGGCACTGTCTCGCGTACCGGTTCTACGTGTAGCATCAGGTTCTCAACTCTGCGCACAACCACTCTGCGGCCAGCGTCAACATTCACCGGCGAGATGGCGTCCCAGAGTTCGCCCTGGACGAAAACCTTGCCGGACGGCGTGAGCGGCGCACACACAATTGCCACCTCGCCGATCATCCCCTGCTCTCCAGTCACAACCTTACTTCTGCGTGCCCTCAAAGCGATCGTCATAAGGAATACCGTGATGATCCCTATTGGTATAGCCACGGCCAGTGCCGCCCAGAGTTGAACTCGAAGCTGCGGGATTGGGCCATCGACGAGCAGCAGCGCGCCCAGCACCATCAGCACAATCTCCCCAGCGCCGATTATTCCATGAGTCTGAAGCTTGGCTTCCAGAATGAACATAGCGAATGAGGCGAGGATCAGGACAATGGCGATTGAGCGGAAGGGAAGGAAGTTAAGAGTGTAAAGCGACAGCAGAATAGCAATGAACCCGATCACGCCCGGTATTACCGCGCCGGGATGATTGAATTCCACGAAGATCGACAAAACGCCAATTGCAAAAATGATAAAGATGATGCTTGGATTCATCATGAAGGAGAGGATTTCCTGCTTCAGTGTGGGCTCCTGAACAATCACCGCTTTGGAGGCAAGGCGCAGTACTGTTTTAGAACCATCAAAACGGTTGATGGCCTTTCCGTCGAGTTGGCGGAGAAGATCATTCTCGTCCCTGGCGATAAAGTCGATCAAATGTTGTGAAAGGGCCTCGTCTGCACTGAAAGACTTTGACTGTCGCACAGCGCTTTCGGCCACTTCCACGTTACGCCCACGCTTGCCGGAGTACGAGCGCAGATGGGCCGCCGCATCGTTCTCCAGTTTGTCCTTTAATACGGGATCCATAGTCGCGCCTTGAATGACGGGATGTGCCGCTCCGGTGTTTGTTCCCGGAGCCATAGCGGCGATATCGGCGGCTTCAAGAATATAAAAACCGGCGGAGGCAGCCCGATTTCCCGCAGGAGATACGTAAACGATGATGGGTACGGGTGACGATAGAATTTCGTGAACGATGTCTATCGTTGCCGTGACCAAACCGCCGGGAGTGCGCAATTCAATCAGCACTGCATCGGCGTGGGTGCGTTCCGCCTCTTGGATCGCGCGTGCAATGCGTTCCGTGACGACAGGATGAATGACATCGTCCACCACAATCTTTACGACATCTGCTGAGGCAGCGCTCGATGCCAGAAGCAACGCAATTATGATTACGGCTCTGGAAATAGCGATCTTGAAAAAAGGATTACACATAACGCTTACCTCAAGGATGTTAAAAGCCGCTTTACCTGCGGCTCCCGATGCGATGTCGCGCTTCAGCGCAGCCGCCCCCCGCATTCGCCGGTCCGAGAGCCAAGGCATGATGCACATTTTGCGCGGCCGCGCTGGGTAGCTTTCCGATGGAGAAAGCATCAAGAAATTGGAGCGGGAGACGGGGATCGAACCCGCGACGTCCAGCTTGGGAAGCTGGCATTCTACCACTGAATTACTCCCGCCCTGCGACAGATGAACTGCCGAAATTGTAGCACTTCGAGTAAAAAAATCGGCACGCTCGGGACTCAATGAATACAAGACGAAATCCTTTATCTCTTGCCCTTATTCTAAGCCGCTTCTAATCGTTTGCACTTTTCGAAATCAGTAAAAAAACGCCTCAAGTCGCTTGCGGAGAATTGCCATTACTTGAGTTTAGTGTGGAATTGGCGCTGTTTTTCGATTGGTTAAGGCATATGCCACGAAATAAACGAAAAATAAGGCTTTCCTGCTTGAAACAGGAGGATAATTGGCCCGATACAAGAGGCAAGGTTAATCAAACTTGAAAATCGAGCATTTGGATCAGCAATCCTTGTGGGACCGCGTTGCTGGTGACCCGGAGTTGTTGCGTGAATTAGTGGAGTTGTTTACAACGGAGGCTCCGCGCATGCTGGCTCGAATTGAACAGGCAATAAAAGATGGTTCGCCATCTGCCCTGGAAAAAACGAGTCATAAGATCAAGGGGTCAGTGCTGCAGTTTTCCGCACATACTGCCGCCGCCATTGCGCTGGAGCTGGAAGAAAATGGTCGACTTGGTTCCATGACAGAGGCTGAGGCGCTGCTGAAAAAACTCAGGCATGAAGTCGATCTGGTACAGCAAACATTGCGGGTTATGGTAGCCGACAAAGCTGAAAGATTTCAGGAGTAGAGGTAACAATGTCAACGCCGGTAATGGAGGCCCGTCAAACGCAGCTACTTCGGGTGCTGCTGGTGGAAGACAGCGCAGTCGATGCCAGGTTTATCACTGCATTGTTGCGGTCGCCGGTGACCACCCTGGAATGTAAGCACGTTACCCGACTGGGAGCCGCCCTGGAACACCTGAAGACAGAGGAACCAGACGTAGTTCTGCTTGACCTGAACCTTGAAGATAGTGCCGGCTATGAAACTTTTTATAGAATGCGACGAGCTTCCACAGTGGCTATTCTCGTCCTTAGCGCATCAGACGATGAAGAACTGGCAATTAGGACCGTTCGCGAGGGCGCCCAGGACTACCTGGTAAAAGGCACATTCGACGGACGTCTACTCCTGCGCTCGATTCGTTATGCGATTGAGCGTAAACGGTCAGAAGAAGCGCTGCGACAGAGCGAAGCTACGCTCCGCGCCATCTTTGAGAATTCCCTGGATGGGATCGTCATCTTTTCGGACGACGGTATTTGTCTGGAAGCAAATGTTGCAGCCGCAGCTCTTGTGAACGTACCGCGCAAAGAGCTGATTGGCTGCCGTCTTTGCGACTTTTGCGAAAAAGGTTTTGAGGAGTTGTGGGCGCAACTTAGTTTGTCAGAAACTGGCAGGGGCCAGTTCTGGGCCCACCTGAAAAATGGCTCGCGCCGGTTGGTGGACTATTGTTTCACCGCACACATTCTTCCCGGCCAGCACCTGGCGATGTTGCGCGACATCACCGAGCAGCAGGATATGGAACAACAACTGCGCGATTCGCAGAAGATGGAAGCTGTGGGGCGCCTGGCAGGCGGAGTAGCGCATGATTTCAACAACATTCTCGGCATCATCAATGGTCACGCAGAGCTTCTTGAATCCACCGCTACCGGACAAATGGAACGTGGCCGCGCAGAAAAAATCATTTTGGCCACAGAGAAAGCTGCATCTCTTACCCGCCAACTGCTGGCCTTCGGACGAAAGCAAGTCATGTCCCCTAAACTGCTCGATCTGGCTACAGTTCTGGAAGGCCTGAGCAGCATGGTGGATTGCCTGATGGGTGCGGAAGTCCAAATCAGCATGCAGGCAAACAAACGTTTGGGATTGGTGCGTGCGGACCAGAGTCAAATGGAACAGGTGATCATGAACCTTACCGCCAATGCCCGCGAAGCCATGCCGGAAGGAGGCACGCTTACAATCACGATTGACAGCTGCCAAAATTCTAGTGACTACCCCGAACTGCCGCCGGGCGAATATGCGCGGTTATCGGTCAGCGACACTGGCGCCGGAATGAGCGATGAAGTCCAATCGCGGATTTTTGAACCCTTCTTTACCACAAAGTTGACGGGGTCCGGGTTGGGGCTTTCTACGGTGTATGGGATCGTAAAGCAAAGCGGGGGGTATGTTACCGTTCGCTCTGCACCGCATCAGGGTTCTACCTTCAGCGTCTATCTTCCGGTTGTATGCGGCGCTGATCTGGTCCCACCACCGGCGGAATCCAGGAAACCGTCGCATAGGCCGGGGCATGAAACCATTTTGCTGGTGGATAATGAAGGCGATCTGCGCACTGCCTCATGTGAATACCTGGAAAGCTGCGGCTACCGGGTGTTATCAGCTGGAGACGGCAAAGAGGCGATGGAAATTTGTGACCAGCATACCGGGCCAATCTCCCTCCTCATCTCTGATCTTGTAGTGCCGAAGTTGAGCGGCCGTGGATTGGTTGAGCACGTGCGCAAAACCCGTCCGGCTACCAATGTGCTAATGATTTCCGGTTATGCCAATGACGCGGTGCGAAAGCACGGTATTTCTCTAGACCCTTCCTGCTTCCTGCAAAAGCCTTTCACCTTCCAGGCCTTAAGCGAAAAAATCAGAGGAATACTGGACAAAGATGGCAATTAGCCTTGCGTAACTGAAATCCAGAAGAAGCACCGTCCCAGCCTAATTGGCCCTCCTCGTGATACATTCAAACCGTCCCTATGACAGAACGCGCTACTCCGCGCTGGCTCGATGGTTTGTGGCTCATTTTTCTTGGCGGACTTGCGCTCATACCGCCTGTTTCAGAACTGCATAAGCAGATAATTCTGCTGATCATCGGAATCTCGCAGTTGCTCGAAACTAAATTCGTGCGGCTTGCAGGCAAACCGGGGCCGGCGATGGCCGTGCTGATCAAAATTGTTCTGGCGACCGTTCTTATTAACCATACGGGTGATCCGGCGGCCATCAATAGCGGTTACTATCCCATCTACTATCTGCCTGTGATGACAGCGGCCCTGTATTTCGGGCCTATGGGCACTCTGCTATGGACGTTGGTTGCGTCGTTGGCCTACAGCTCCTATCTGTACCAGGCGAATCTGCACTTCACGATCACGGCCAGCAGCATGTCTGAACTGCTGATGCGCGTCTTATTCTTCTTCATCGTGGCGATGACCGTGAATCGTTTCGTGATGCAGTATCGGGTGCAGGTTCGGCAATATCAAGTGCTCTCTGAAACGCTGACCGAGGCAAATCGGAATCTGAAGCTGGCGCGGGAAGAGGCACAAAGAGCGGAAAGACTCGCGGCGCTCGGCCAGCTTTCGGCGGGTCTGGCCCACGAAATACGCAATCCGTTGGGCGTGATCAAGGGCTCGGCAGAAATACTTTCACAAAAACTGGACAACGCGAATCCGCTGGCGAAGGAACTCGCCGGATATATTTATACCGAGGTCAATCGCGTAAGCGCGCTGGTGAGTCGCTTTCTGGATTTTGCCCGGCCGTCGCAGCTTGATCTGGGAGCGTCTGACTTGGCTGTGGTTGTGGAGCGATGTCTGAAGACGGTTTCCGAACAGGGCGCTTGCAGGAAGGTGAACGTACGACGTGATTTTGCATCTGGGCTGCCCTTGGTCATGCTGGATCCTGACCTGTGTGATCAGGTCTTTACCAACCTCTTCATGAACGCCTGCGAAGCCATGGGTGAACAGGGTGGCGACTTGCGTGTGAGACTCCGCCCGTCGGATGACACCGCGAAAGATGGCGGCGTTGTGGTGGAGATTGAAGATAGCGGTCCGGGAGTTCCGCCGGAATTGAAAGAGCAGATTTTCAACCCATTTGTGACCACAAAGAAGTCTGGTGTAGGACTGGGACTGGCGATTGTATCCAAGATTGTAGATGCCCACGGAGGATCGCTGAAGCTGGTAAGCGACCCGGGACATGGAGCTTGCTTTCGCCTCGAGTTTCCCGCGGCGGAGCTACATCCCGAAGCGGACATAGAACAAACCTGATTATGGCGAACATCCTAATTGTTGAAGACGAACCGCGCATGCGGCGGTTGCTTGAAATCACCCTGGGCGAAGACGGCCACAGCGTTCAAGCCGCAGGCGATGCCGAAAGCGGATTGCTGCACTTGCGTAAAGAAGCGGTAGACCTCGTGTTGACCGATCTGAAGCTGCCCGGCATGAATGGCCTCGAGTTCCTGCAGGAAGGGAAGCGCCTGAACCCGGCCCTGCCTTTTATTGTGATGACGGCGTACGGCAGTGTTGAGACGGCTGTGGAGGCGATGAAAGCCGGCGCTGGCGACTATGTGCTTAAGCCGTTCACCATGGCTGAAATGAAGCTCGTCATCAATAAAGAGCTTGATGTCCAGCAGGTACGTTCGGAAAATCAGAGACTGAAGGAAGCGCTGGGCAAGCGCTATCATTTTCAGAATATCGTTGGACGCAGCAGGAAGATGCAGGAAGTGCTGGCGCTGGTGGAGCGTGTGGCGCCCACGAATTCTACGATCCTCATTGGCGGCGAGAGTGGCGTTGGCAAAGACCTGATCGCACGGGCGATTCACCAGAATTCGCGGCGCGTCGCAGGCCCATTTATCAAAATCAACAGCACCGCCATTCCAGACACGCTCTTTGAAAGTGAACTCTTTGGATTCGAGCGCGGAGCCTTCACTGGTGCGCTGGCCAGCAAGCCGGGCAAGTTTGAATTGGCTGACAATGGCACGCTTTTCCTCGATGAAATTGGCGACGTGCCTGCGGCGATCCAGGTAAAGCTGCTGCGCGTTTTGCAGGAGCGCGAATTTGAGCGCCTGGGCGGCACCAAGACCCTGAAAGTGGATATACGCATGATCGCGGCCACGAACCGTGATCTGCGTGCCGCTTTGGAGGAAGGCACGTTTCGCGAAGACCTTTATTACCGTCTGAACGTTGTGCCAATCGATATCCCGCCGCTCCGCGAACACAAAGAGGATATTCCGGACCTGGTAAACCATTTTCTTGCGCGATTTGCCGCGGATAGTGAGAAAGAAATCGAAGGCATTACGGCAGCTGCCGTCAGCCAACTCATGGGGTACCACTGGCCAGGCAATATCCGACAACTGGAAAACAGCGTGGAGCGTGCGGTAGCGCTATCGTCGGGGCGCCTTATCGACGTTAATGACATCCACCTGGATACGATACAAGGCAAAACGGCCGCCGCATCTTCGTCTTCTGGTGCCCAATTTCTGCCCGAAGGCATGACTCTGGAACAATGGGAAGACAACATGATCCGCGAAGGTCTGCGGCGCGCCAACGGGAATAAGAGCCAGGCGGCGCGTTTGCTGGGCCTCTCAAGAAATGCGTTGCGTTATCGGCTGAGCAAACTGGGAGTGGACGATGAAGGGGAGTGAACTCGAGGATCCCCATAAAGCAGAATTGCCGGCAATCAAATCCGGATCATTGTCGGGGCTGACCGGACGGTTCTTTGCAGCAGCTCCCGTCTGAGACACCAGCTTTCTGCTAAAGGCTCTCACGCGTAGGCAAATTCAGGGTCTTAGCTCGATTATTCGTTCGCTGCACAATTTAGCGGACAACACCGTCTTACTATGTCTGACATCACACTTAGTACGACCAAATGCGGTATGACATTTGCACTCCGGAACTCAGCCTTGGTCCCCTTTGGAGGATATCTTGCAGAATCAGTGGATCGTGCTCTCAGGCCTGCGCAGTCTCAGAATCGCTTCAAAAGACGGCGGCCCCTGTAACGAATATCGCATTCAAAAGCATTCTGTTGAGTTCCGTTCGGTTGCCGCGGATGGCAAGCCTTATGCCTGCGAATCAGGTACGTGGCGTTCATTAAACGGGGAAGAGATTCAGTTGCATTTCGCTCTGCAAACTCCAGTTGCTGAGTGGCTGGATAAGACCCTTTATTCCGCAGCCCCGACTGCTTAAAAGGACCACAACGTCTTACCTGGCAGCCCGTTGTAGACTGGCGGCCTGTTTATCATAGAGAAGATCCAGAGCCTTCACGATAATGCGGGTGTTGCTGCTGTTGGGAACGAGCCGTAAAAACAGTTCGGCCTGCCGTTCAAATATCTGCAAGGCATTTTCCTGCGCCAGGTATGTGCGATCTTGTGGGTCGGAAATGACCCACATGCCACCATTCCGGCGAACAATCGAGAGTACCCGTTCCGTGGTCTTTCCCGGCAAAACCTTTCCTGCTTCCTGACATAAGGCTTCACTCACCCTGAGAGTTATCCATCCGCTCTCATGCTTTATGTTGATTTTCTCTACTTCCACGCGTTCAAAAACCGAGAATGGATTCGCCAGATCAAGGCTTTCGCTACCAATGAATCGGCGTGCTCGGGCGTTGCTGCTTTCTAGAAAGGCCGCTGAAATCTGTCGCTTGTTCGGCGTCTGGCGTTGATCGATAGTTGCCACAATTGAACCGGAACCGCTGAATTCATGCTCTGGCAATCCACGGAGAGAATCTGGCGGCGAGGATTCACCGCGGCCGGCTTGCGGGCCATCTTTTTCTACTGTGGAGACGGACGGCTGTCTGTCAGGGAAGGGAAGTTGCGTAGACGTGCCAGCGATGTCGCCCCCGGCGCGTGTTTCATCGAACATGAGCGTTGCCAGCAGGTTCATGTCGGCGGCGGGCCCAATGCGATAGCGGTAGAAACGCGGCCGTCCACGACGAACCCAATGGGGAGCTTTCCAGGATTCGGTGAGGATCCCCGATCGTACGGAACTAAGGAATGTGTTTTCTTCCGGCAAAAGCACAATGCCCACATGACCCAGCCAGACAGCCAAGTCTCCGGGCTGGGGTGTTTTTACCCGTTCAAAATCGCTAATACCACGATAAAGAACGCGCGAATCCTCGTAGGGGTAGA
>DASYKK010000370.1:0-3921 GCA_035995565.1 Candidatus Angelobacter sp. | reverse complement strand
GCCGGCGAATTGGTTTTCCTGGAATTGAATACTTCGCCGATGTTTGCCCGCTTCAATGAGGTTAGCCAGGGACAACTCTGTGCGGCAATGCTGGGTGAATTGGCAATGCCTTTCCGTAGGCCATGAACATGGCGTCTGAGACGCGAACAGGCAGATGGTCTGTAAGCTGCTGAAAAATAAGGAAAAATAGGTGCAATTGGTTCAAAGTGCCCTCCTTGCTCCCTCGCTCCGCTCGGGATTGCAGAAAATCAATCCAGCTCCCTCAACCCTTCCCTTCCCAGAAATACGCCCAGGCTTCCCAGCAGCGCCAGCGCTGACATGCCGGCGATGGCCAGGGGAGCGCCGACGACGTGCGCCATCGAGCCGGCGATGAGGCAGCCGATCGGCGGCAGTCCGAGAAACGCCGTAGAGTAAATGCTCATCACGCGTCCGCGCATGTGGTCTTCTGCCAGGTGCTGCAACAATGAGTTGATGGTGGCGACAGAGATGATCATGCAATAGCCGGCGACGGCGAGCAGCAGTCCGGAAAGATAGAAGTTGCGCGAGAAGGTGAAAGCGATGATGGCGGCGTAGAATCCGGCTGAAGCACGGACCACAAACAGCCCGCGACGGCGAAGATGCGCGAGGGACGCGATGGTGATGGCGCCCAGAAAAGCGCCCGCGCCGGAGCAGGCCATCAGGACGCCCAGGCCGGGTTCGTCGCTGGCCAGGACGTCGCGGGCAAAGTAAGGAACAAAGGTGAGATAAGGAATAGCCAGCAGGCTGCCAATCGCCACCAGCAACACCAGCGACGACATGGCTGAATGCCGGAAGACGTAGGCAAATCCCTGTTTCAACTTTTCCCATAGGCGGCCATCCTGCGGCGCAGCGGGCTCAGCGTAGCGAATGCGAGTGAGCGCCACCAGCACGGCGAGGAAACTGAGTCCGTTGAGAAAGAAATTTCCAGCCACGCCGAAGAGCGCCATGGCAAAACCGCCCAGCGTGGGGCCCAGGACACGCGACATGTTGAACTGCGCCGAGTTGAGCGCAATCGCGTTGGTGAGGTCTTCTCGCGGGACAAGCTGCGGCACCAGAGCCTGGTACGTTGGAGTATTGAGCGACATGGCGATGCCTGTGCCCAGCGCCAGCAACACAATCTCTGTAACGTTGATCATTGGACGGCCGTTGACTTTGAAATACGCCAGCGCGGCCATGATAAAAGCAAATACCATCATGGCGGATTGCGTCACCATGAGCAGCTTGCGCTTGTTCACGTGGTCGGCAATCACGCCGCCGATGAGAGCAAACAGCAGGATAGGAAATGACGCGGCGAATCCGACCACGCCAAGCCAGAAAGCCGAGTTGGTAAGCTGCAGCACGAGCCAGCCCTGGGCAATGTTCTGCATCCAGGTGCCGATGTTGGAGAGGAAGTTGCCGGTCCAGAAGAGACGGAAGTCGCGATGGCGCAGGGCGCGAGCGAGCCGAGGGATCTCAATGACGGTCGTCTCGGCCGCGTCAGTAACGGCGCCATGGGCCAGGCCATCGACGGCGTCTGCGCGAGGCACGGTGGGTTCGTCGGTGGTTAATTCGGCGGTCGCTTCCGCGAGCGAGAATTCACCGGCCGTTAAATCGCCGGTCGTTGCTTCGCCGATCTGGTCCGCGACTGGAGGCGGCTCTGCGTTGCCGCCATTTATTTCCGCATCCGTGCTCAAATTCCCCTGGCCCTTTTGGTGGCGGATTCGATTCAATGCCACTCTATAGTGTAAGCTTTTTCATTTCCACAGCAGGACGCGCTTAAACCCGAATGAGGAGCCAGAAATTGAAACGCGCCAAATTATTAGTCGTCATATCGGCCTTTGTGCTTTCCAGCTTTGCCTTACAGAATCCAGCAGGCAGGGGCCAGAATGCACCTTCACAGACGAATCCCACGCAAAGCAATCCCGGGCAAAGCGTTTCTACTCAGGGGGTGCCGGCACAGGGTTTGCCTGCATCGGGCGCTACCGCCCAGGGCGCGGCTTCGCAAGCTGAGCCCAGGCCAGGCGTTCCTTCGCAAGGCATTCCTTCGCAGATTTTCGGCTTCAGGGATTTCACCAAACAGTATCAGGTGGACCAGCAGTTTCTGGCCAGTCCCAGCCCCGCGCGCGCGGAACAGCACTTAAAAATTTTGACGGCGCTGCCTCACATCGCCGGCTCAGCGGAAGACAAAGCCACAGCAGACCACGTGGCCAAACACTTTGACATTGCCGGCATGGAGACAGAGCAAGTCAAGTATTCGGTGTGGATGAATCGTCCGTCAGAAATCAGCGTGAGCGTGACGGCGCCAGCCAATGTGAAGATGAATGGTCCCAGGCCGGAGCATGTTGAGGGCGATCCGCTGGCTGATAATCCGCGGGTGGTGATGCCGTTCAACGGATCGTCTCCTTCAGGCGACGCTGAAGCGGAAGTCGTATATGCGAATTACGGCAGGCCAGAGGATTTTAAAAAGCTTGAGGATTTGAAAGTCGATGTAAGAGGCAAGATCGTAATTGTCCGCTATGGAGATAATTTTCGCGGCGTAAAAAGTTTTGTAGCGGAAGAACACGGCGCGGCGGCAGTGATCATTTATTCTGATCCGATCGATGACGGTTACTTCAAGGGCGATGCATATCCCAAGGGGCCGTGGCGTCCAGAGAGCGGCGTGCAGCGCGGATCAATTCAGTACATGTTCAAATATCCGGGCGATCCCACGACGCCAGGATTTGCTTCTGTGGTCACACTGCCGGAGTCGCAGCGCGTTCCGCCCGAGAAAGCGGTGAACATGCCGAAAATTCCCACGACGCCGCTCTCGTATGGAGACGCGCGTCCTATCCTGGAAAATCTGGCTGGGCCGGAGACGCCGCGCGACTGGCAAGGCGCTTTGCCGTTTACCTACCACGTTGGTCCAGGGCCGGTGAAGGTGAAGATGCATCTGAAGCAGAACTATCGGTACTGGACGATCTGGAATGTGATCGGGAAAATTAAGGGGACCAAATATCCCGACGAGTGGGTGGTGCTGGGAAACCATCGCGATGCGTGGGTCTATGGTGCAGTAGACCCGAACAGCGGGACCGCCGCCATGCTGGAGACTGTACACGGCTTCGCAGATTTGCTGCGACATGGCTGGAAGCCCGACCGCACCATCGTATTTGCCAGCTGGGATGCAGAGGAAGAGGGATTGATCGGCAGTACGGAATGGGGCGAGGAGCATGAAAAAGATCTGGCCCATGCCGTCGCGTATTTCAATCTGGATGTTGCGGTCTCAGGCTCGAACTTCGGCGCGTCGGCGGTTCCGAGTTTGAAGGGCTTTATGCGCGACGTCACCAAGGTTGTTCCCAGTCCCAAAGGCGGCATGCTTTACAACGTCTGGAAAGATGAAAAGATGGGACAGCCACGGCGTCCTGATAGCGGGCAAAGCCGCTCACCCAACGCGCGCGTTGAAAACGACGTACCGGTTGGCGACCTGGGCAGTGGCTCCGACTACAGCGTCTTTATTCAGCACCTGGGCATTCCCTCCACTGATATGACTTCCAGCGGACAGTATGGCGTGTATCACTCGGCGTTTGACAACTTCAACTGGTTCAAAAAATTTGCCGATCCAACGTTTGTTTATGAGCAGGAAATGGCTCGCGTCTTTGGCATTGAAGCGCTGCATATGTCTCAAGCGGATGTCCTGCCATACGACTACGAACTTTATGGCAAGGAGATCGGCGCTTATATCGACAACGCCCGCGATAAAGCCTCACGCATGCTAGGAGCCAACGCGCCCGATTTCAGCAAAGCGTCTGAAGCAGCGAAGCGCTTTATGAATGCCGGAGCAAAAGTTCTGGCAATCCAGAAAGCTCCGCCGCCGGATGCAGCCAAGCTTAATCAGGCATTGATTGCTGCGGAGCGTGCACTGCTATCACCGCAGGGTCTGCCGAATCG
>DASYKK010000369.1:0-11876 GCA_035995565.1 Candidatus Angelobacter sp. | reverse complement strand
CGAATGGCGTCATGCGGAGACTTGCCGTCATGCAGGATGGCATACATTTGCTCAGTAATGGGCATCTCGACCTGATATTTCTTGGCCAGGCCCAGCGCGGCATTCGTGGTAAGTACGCCTTCCGCCACCATGCCGTGCATGCCGGCGATAATCTGCTGTAGAGGCTGTCCCTGGCCCAAAGCCTCACCTACACTGCGGTTGCGGGAAAGGCCGCCAGTGCAGGTGAGCACCAGATCGCCCGTGCCGGCCAACCCAAACATGGTTTGCGAATTGGCGCCGCATGCAACCGCGAGTCGCGCTATTTCAGCCAGACCGCGGGTAATCAACGCGGCCACCGAATTGTGCCCCAATCCCAGACCGCTACACACGCCGGCGGCAATCGCGATGACGTTTTTGAGCGCGCCTCCCAATTCCACTCCGATGAGATCGTCATTCATGTACACGCGAAAGCTGGGGTCGCTAAAATCTTTTTGCACGCGGGACGCCAGGGCATTGTCAGCAGAGGCTACGGTGACTGCCGTTGGGTGCTTTTCCGCAACTTCTTTGGCGAATGATGGGCCGCTGATGGCACCGATGGTTGGCGCAAAACCACACAACCGTTCCACGACTTCATGGATGACCTCAGTCATGCGGAGGAGCGTGTCATTTTCTATGCCCTTGGTCGCGCTCACAAAAAGCATCTGTGGCTGAAGCCACTGCGCCATGTGCTCAAAGGTGCGGCGGCAATGGTGTGATGGCATTACGCTGACGATAATTTCCACTCCGGAGAGAGCTTCCTTGAAATCGTTTGTCGGAGTGATGGAAGCGGGCAAGGCACAGCCGGGAAGAAACAGATCATTGGTGCGTGAGCGGGCGATGCTCTGCACCACCTCTTTTTCAAGGGCCCACATGCGGACTTCGTGGTCACCCCGGCGGCCCGCCACCATCGCCAGAGCGGTCCCCCAGGCGCCGGCCCCGATGACGGCTATGCGGCTCAAAGCCGCTTCTCCGCGATCTGAGATTTGTTCCCACCGAATCTGTTCTCAGTTCCAGCGAGCAAACGGGCGATGTTCTGGTGGTGCTTCACGACGATGATCAGCGAGACACCGGAGGCAAGCAAAAGCGAGAACCAGTCTGGGTTCTGCATAAAGTATGCTGCCACGGGAAATGCTATGGCGCCAAGAATAGAGCCGAGAGACACGTAACGGGTGACTGCGACAACAAGAATGAAAATTGCCAGCGCTACCAAAATGGCTTTGGGAAACAAAACACAGAAAACGCCCAGCGCGGTGGCGACACCCTTGCCGCCCTTGAAGCGGAGCCAGACGGGGAACACGTGGCCGAGAACCGCGAACAGCGCTGCCCAGGACATTAAGCGCAAGGTTAAAACGCAGGGGAAAGCGACGAAGTCGCCGCAGAGATTGTACTTTGATCCGGCAAGGAGAGCCGCCAACCAGACGGCCAGGGCTCCTTTGATGGCATCGAGCGCCAACGTTGCAATACCCAGTCCTTTAGCGCCCGAACGCGCCACATTGGTTGCGCCGATGTTGCCGCTGCCGGTCTGGCGAATGTCTTCGCCGCGAAAGACGCGCACCAGCACATAGCCGAAAGGGATCGAGCCCAGAAGGTACGAGACGACGGCGACAATGAGGTAAAGGAGCATCACGGAATCATGTAGCGCTAATCCAGCGCGAACCGTTCCAGCCTGGTGTATTTCGAGCCGCCCTTCTGCAGCTGACTCTGATACAGAAAGAATTCGCGCGCAGTCATTGTACCGAACTGGGGCGGTGGATCAGCCAGCAGCGGTTGCAATTCGCGCAGAGGACGAACGCTGGTCCGCGCCAGAGTGAGATGAGGGTGGTATGGCTTGGTTTCGCGCGGGAAGCCGAGCTTTTCCAGGGCGGCGTCAATGGTTGACGCAAGGCGCGGCAGATTTTCGCCGCCATCCACTCCTGCCCAGAAGACCCGCGCTGCCTTTGGATTGGGAAAGAATCCAATGCCAGCAAACTTCACTTCAAAGGGAGCGGCCTTAATCGACGCCAACGCGGATTTTATCTGCTGCACCACGCCATCATCCACGTGGCCAACGAACTTCAGCGTGACGTGCAAGCCTTCCACGCGGGCCCAGCGCGCTTCAGGCGCCAGCAGACGTGCACGTTCCATGTATTCCCTAAGGCGCGCGCGGATTTCTGCCGGGATATCCAGTGCAATGAAGATGCGCATGTTACATCAGCTTGCGGCGGACCATGTCCAGGGCCTGCTGCGTTGCCCAATGCCGTATGCGGTCGCGATCGCCAGGGAAAGTACGCTCTATGACTTCAGTATGGCTGCCGTCAGCAAGCGCATGGAAGACAAGACCCACGGGTTTTTCATCTGACCCGCCCGCCGGCCCAGCTACGCCGGTGATGCCAATCCCAAAACTTGCTTTACAGTTCATGCGAATGCCTTCCGCAAGCGCGGCCGCGACCTGGCTACTAACGGCGCCATGTTCTGCGATCAACAAAGGCGGCACCCCGGCCAGAACCGTCTTTACTGAATTGTCATACACCACGGCGCCGCCGAGGAAGTATCGCGAACTTCCTGGAATGGAAGTAATCCTCTCCGCGAGCATGCCTCCGGTACAGGACTCGGCCACGGCCAGGGTCTTTTCCCGCATGCCCAGGTAATATCCGACGATCTGCTCCATGCTCTCGCCTTTGGTGGCGAAGATGGCGTCTTCAAACTCATCTTCGAGCAGCGAAGCGAGTGTGTCCACACGCTTCTGGGCTTCTTCAAATGAACTGGCCTGTGCGCGGAGGTGCAGCTGCACTTCTCCCGGAGTGCCGGCGAGGATCGTGGTTTCAACGCCCTGAGCGGCCTTGTAAATGGGAGCGGCACGCTTATCGACCATAGATTCCCCGATCATGCCGATCTTGAGTTCGCGAGTGGCGATGTGTTGCGCAGGAACAAGTCCTTTCAGGCGCTCGAAAACGTGTTCCTCAAACATCCCTCTGAGTTCATGCGGAGGTCCGGGCAAAAGAATGATGATTGCGTGACCATGCTGATCGTCGATATGGAGAAACTGCCCCGGAGCTGAGCCGCGTTTATTGTCGAGCGCGTCAGCGCCGTCGATAACATCTCCCTGGCGCTCGTTATTCTCCGCCATCTTCCAGCCACGGGCGGCGAAACGCGCGCGCAAGTCTTCCACGATCCGAGCATGTCTTTTAAGTGGACGGCCCAGCGTTTCCGCCACGCATTCACGAGTCAGGTCATCCTCGGTGGGCCCAAGGCCTCCCATGAAGATGACGACATCGGCACGCGAGAGCGCAATGCGAGCAACGCTCATCAAGTCACTTCGGCGATCGCCCACAATGGTTTTGAAACTTACTTCCAAGCCGAGCCGGTTCAGTTGCGCGGTAAGGAAGAGCGAGTTCGTATCCTGACGGAAAGGAGTCAGCAGTTCCGATCCGATGGCGATGATCTCAGCGTTCACGTTAGCAGTTTAAATGAGAGGAAGGCCCTGCACGCCCCAGGTGAGATGGAAAACAGCGTTGGTAGTGACCAGGACCGATGCGCCATTCCGCGTGAATGCCAGCCCAACCAGACCGTGTCCGGCGATGACCAGACTGGCGTGTTTCTCAGGAGTGATTTTCACAATACCGCGCTTGCCGCCTAGTGATGCCGCAACGTAGAGATTGCCTTGTGCATCAAACGCCAGTCCCTGGGGGCGACCGAGCCCGCGATAGAACACCGCGACCGTTCCGTGAGGATCGACGCTGTAGACGGCGTCAAAGCTTGAGGTAGTTGGGCCAGTCACGTAGAGTGTACCGTCGGGAGCAAAGGCAAGATGGTACGCCGCGATGCTTGGTTCCAGAGTGGCAAACACGAAAATTTGCCTGTCTGGAGCGATGCGCCAGATGGTCCCGCTACGGTCACCAACATAAAGATTGCCGGCTTTATCAAAGGCAATGCCGGTAGCGACGCCCATGCCTTCGGCGTAGGTACTTAGTGTGCCATTTGGCGCCACGCGATAAACTGTGCCGTCATAGCGCGACGAAACGTAAAGCTGACCTTGAGGATCAAAGGCCATGCCCGTGGCGTTCATCAGCTCAGGGAGGAATGGCTTAACGTTGTAATCGGGATCGATTTTATAAATGGCAACGGGCACTTTCTGTCCACGGCCGCCGGAATAGGTGACATAAATGTTGCCGTCACGATCAATGGCAGGATTGGCCACGGGATGCAGGCTTTCAGCAATGGGCTGTGCAATCTTCAGTTCACGGCCGTTACTCACATATCCATTGTTCTGGACGGTGACCGGGCCCGATTGCGCGCCAAAAGGAACACGGGCGATCACAAAATCTTCTGAACTCACCACAATGGCGCCGCGCGTGCCGCTAAACATTATTTCCGGGCGCGCCAGTTGCGGAGGCTTAAGAGCCCGCCCCAGGATACGGATCTCACCCCCGGGAAGCGAAGCGGGCGGGTCGATGGCTTCAATATAAGGATTGCCATCTACATTCTTCTTGCCCAGCAGACTTTCGGTAATTCCCATGGAGGTGCGGCCTAACGCGCTATAAAGTGCAGCCATATCTGAAGCAGGGCAAGCGAGTAAAGCCCTGCGCCAACGTCGTCCATCATGATCCCGGTTCCTCCCGGCAGCGCTTCCAGGCGACGGAGAGGGAACGGCTTCACTATGTCAAAGCTACGAAAGAGTATAAAACCCGCCAGCATGTATTTCCAATTCACCGGAACGCCGATTAACGCAATCATTTGGCCGGCGACTTCATCAATCACCACGAACCCAGGATCTTCAATGCGACTCTCACGCGCCACCACGGTAGAGGGAGGAATGCCGATCATGGTCGTCAGCGCTGAAACCACAATGGCGGCGGGAACAAGCCATGCTGATGGCATCCAGCGGCTTGCAGCCCACCAGAGTGCGATCGTGACGGCAGAAGCCCAGGTCCCGGAACCAGGCTGCAAATGCCCAATACCAAAGAAGGTGGCGATCAGCCAGGATAGGCGGGATTTGGGGGCGGCGAAAAGCGATGTCATGGCGTGCGCAACTATCCTAACTTACCGCGCTTACGGCTGGGATACCCGATGAGTGGGGCCGAAGCTATTCCTCCGACGAATCGCCGTCGGGACCGGATTTGCGCCTTGATTGCTGCTCCGCAATGCTCTCGAGTTCCTCGGGATCATTGATCTTCGTTGAGATTACGTAGCCCCCACTCGCCCACTTGCCTAAATCTATAGTGCGGCACCGGTCGCTGCAGAAAGGGAAGCCTTCCTGCGTCCGCAGCACGAGCGTGCGGCAGATAGGACAGCGAAGGGAAAGCAATTTTTTCTTCGGCATACAGAATTAGATGATGCAGGTTTAGCCAACGATGCGCGCGACCAAATCGTAGTCATGAGCTTCAGTGATTTCGCAGCGATAGAAAGTGCCGGGTACGAGTTCCTCATGGTCGCCAAAATCGTTGATAAACAATTTCCCGTCAATTTCCGGAGCGTGCATTTCCGTGCGGCCTTCCCACAGCAGATCGGTTTCTTCTGCGGCTCCCAGAGCCAGGACGTCATACTGCCGGCCAACGAGCTTGCGCTTGTTCTTTTTGCTGATCTGGCGCTGAATCTGCATCAGTTTTTTGCGGCGGGATTCAATCTTCCGCGCAGGAACTTTGTCGCCGAGATGGTAAGCCGCGGAGCCATCCTCATCGGAGTAACTGAAAACACCGAGCCAGTCGAACTGCGCGGCCTGGACAAAGTTACACAACTCGCCGAAGTCAGCTTCTGTCTCGCCGGGAAAGCCGACGATGAAGGAAGTGCGCAGAGTGAGATTGGGAATGGTGCGCCGCATCTTTTCTACCGATTTTAGAAATATCTCGGCGCCAGCGCCGCGCTTCATGCGCTTGAGCACTGAAGATGAAGCGTGCTGCAGCGGGACATCGACGTAAGAACAAATCTTTTCGTTACGGGCGATTGTCTCCAGCAGCTTGCCGGTAATCTTGTTAGGATAGGCGTAAAGGAAGCGCACCCAGCGAAGCTCTTCAATATGCGCCAGTCGCTCCAGCAGCAGAGCAAGGCCATCTTTCAGGCCAAGATCCTCGCCATAACAGGTGGTGTCCTGTCCGATCAGGGTAATCTCGCGCACGCCGCCGGCAGCAAGCCGCTCAGCTTCAGCGATTACAGATTCGAAATGGCGCGAGCGGAACTTGCCGCGCAACTGCGGAATAATGCAGAAGCCGCAAGGATGGTCGCAGCCTTCGGCAATCTTGATGTAAGCCGACGCCTTGGGAGTGGCCAGCACGCGTGGCGTGGTTTCGTCGTACAGATAGTTGGGCAGGTCGGCGATCGCGCCGTCCCACTCTGCGCGGGAGAAGCGTCCGCTTTGCTCGCGGGCAAGGCCTTCAGCTCGCGCGGGCATGCCGGATTTCAATGTCTGGCTGTTTGACCCGTGGTTCAGGATGACAAATGGCGACTCGCCGGCGGAAGCGCTGCCAGCGTGGATTCCAGCAGCGGCGAGAATGGCATCGAGTTCTCCGGTGCCGACCACGGCGTCAACCTCCGGAATATTTTTCTGAATTTCCGTGCGATAGCGTTCCACCAGGCAGCCGGCGACGATCAGTCTCTGCGCCTTGCCCGTAATCTTGTGCTGCGCCATTTCCAGGATGGTATTGACCGATTCCTGCTTGGCCGAGTCAATGAAGGAGCAGGTGTTCACGACAATAATGTCGGCGTCTTCGGCGCGGGCGGTAATCTGCGCGCCGCCGCCTTGCAGCATGCCCATCATTACCTCGCTATCGACAAGGTTTTTGGGGCAGCCCAAGCTGACAAAGCCGACTTTTAAAGGACTTTGTCGAGGCGCAGAATCCGGCTGCGGAAGCGCTAAGGTGAGGTTCTCTATGGGCATGCTGTCTATCTATTGTAGCATCGAAAAGGCCAGTGTTTTTGCGGCTTTTGGACTCCTGCATGCTTGTTATGGGCAGAGCAAATTCAGCCGCGAATGCACGCGAAAAGCGTGAATTATTTTGATTCGCGTTCCTTTATATCAATCAATTCGTGGTATCGATGCGTGAGCCTGAAAGCTATTATCACTAGATCGGTCTCTCGCTACGCTCGAGATGTCAGATGTCGCCAGTGTTTTCGCGGCTCCGCTTGGGTGGGCGCCGGCCCAGCGAGTACAATTCTGGCTATTGGAGAGTCAGACTATGAAAAATTACGCGAAAGGAAAAACAACACAAGTCAGGCCGGTTTTGATGACGGTTGGACTGTTGCTCATCACCATCGCATCGGCCCAGGCCAGAAAAGGGCAGGGCAAAGCGGTAAACATGCAGGACAGCCAGGGGAAAAGCGTTGGCACGGCCACGCTTTCGCCGACGACAAAAGGTGTTTCTATCAAACTGAATCTGCATGATCTGCCGGCAGGCGAGCATGCCATCCATGTGCACCAGGCAGCGAAGTGCGAAGGCCCGGATTTTAAATCAGCCGGACCGCATTTCAATCCCGACGGAAAAAAGCACGGCTTGCAGAATCCTGAAGGTCCGCACGCCGGTGACGCCCCGAACTTTCAGGTTGACGCCAATGGCAAAGCCACGGGCGTGGTCAACGCACCTAATGTTACGCTGGGCGATGATCCGCATTCCGTTTTTACCGGCGGAGGGACGGCTCTGGTGATTCATGCCAAAGCTGACGATCAGAAAACTGATCCTTCCGGAAATTCAGGGGACAGGATTGCGTGCGGAGTGATCACGAAATAGTTTTCTTGTCTTAAATGGCGAAGTGGGAGAGTGAGCCCTCGCTGCGCTTGGATTTTGGAAAATATCACTGGCTTATGATGATCTTGCCGTCAGGCATTCGTTCGACCATGGGCGCATAGACTCCCAGTAGTTCGCGTCGCCACCATGTTCCTTCTCTGCGTCTGGTAGCCAGGTCAGTAAACCAGTACTGCCAGATCACGGCCCGCACTTTCTGTGGCGGGGCATTGCTGAAAGGATTGCCGGCGAAGAGGGCCAGCACATCTGGCTCATTGCTCAACAGGCGTGCCTCCGTCTGTACAACCCAGGGGTAGTTGCGCCAGTTGCCGAGCGAGGCAAACCACAGGTTCCACTCGAAGCGCGGCTGGTAAGGCGCATAGATGCCCGGCGCCTTACGGACATCCTGCGGCTTGTAACGGAAGGGATAGGGCGTCCAGTTCTGGCCATCTGTGGATCCCTGGAATTCGATCTCATAGCGCTCATGAGTCATGTTGGCAAACAGGCCGTACTCATTGGCAATGCGAAACGGCTCCAGCGCACGGGCTGGGCCCAGAGGAAGCCGCGGTACATGCGGAATCATGGCAAAGAGCAAAGCGGTTGTTGCATAAAAGACCCAGCCGAGATAGATAGCCGCGACGCCGCGCCACACCGGTCGCAGCCAGCTGGCAGAGCGCGATGGCGAGGCTTGTGTGTCTGACGACTCGGTTGAAACCCGTCTGCCCCAATTCTTCCAGCGCTGCGGCAGCACTGAGCGGACAAAGCCGTCGTCAAGCAAAAGAAAACCTAGCGTCAGGACAAGGTAATTGAGAAACGCGTAGTTCGCCGTGAGGATAATTCCAACCTGGAACGGCGTTACGATGAGGAAGCAGATGATCCTGAGACGACGGGGGAGAAAGAGCATCCAGACCAGCCCGAGTTCTTCCGCCAGAGTCACGAAGGCGGTGGTTGCGTGGAACCAATGCGGAAGCTGCTGCACGTACCACCCAACCCACGTGGGCAGTGGGCCGTTCTGGTAGTAGTCATCCATGGCGGTAAGGTGGCGCCAGGAATAGTCGTGGCTGGTGAGTTTGACAATGCCGGATTCCAGCTAGATGCGGAACCATTCCCAGCGGAGCAGGAATAGACTAAGGCGCGAAGGGGCATGTATCGTCCCCAAGCCGGGTCTGAAATGGGGCGGCGCGAAGAAGAGCGAGATGAAGCCGGCCTCCAGAAGCATGCCGTCGGACTGATAACCGGAAAAATCCTGCGCGGCCGCAACGAAAGAAAGAAAACAGACAAAGCATATCGCCAATGACCCGCGTGGCCAAATGTTGAATATCACCGCGACGGAAGCGACCAAACCGAGCCAGGTAATCGACATCAATGCGTGGTTGCCAGCGCCTAACCAGAGAAGCGTTGGAGAGAACCAGAAACGCTGGATGCCAGGATAATAATTTGCCACCTGGCCCAGGTAACTGACGGCAGGCAGTATGCCGCGCGGGCCGATGAGCCCTTTAATCTGAAAGATCAACGAGTAAAATGCGGAAAAGTAAATAACGCCCAGAGCGCGGAAAAAGATCCAGCGCGGCAGCAGATGGGTGCGCGAAGTTTCGTCTGGGGCTTCCGGCCCCAGCAGCCATTCAGCGGCGTGGGCGATGCTGGGCATATCTCTTCCGCGGATTATACGTTTAAGATGCTGGCCTAAGCTGGTGCGCGCAGGCCTGACAGACGTTCCTGTCGAAAGGCACAGAGAGAAAGATTATTTTTTCCCGGCAATTTCTTCGTAGAGCTCTGGAAGCAACTGGGCATCTTCAACCGATGCATTGAAGCGGGCGCGCTCATAGTGCTCCGTGAAGAGTTCAACATCGTGGCGCATCCGGGGATTGGGAATGGAAGAGGCAAATTCTTCGGCCGTTTGCGATTGATCTTTGCGCACACCGCGGCGGGCCATCATCTTGAGCATGCGCTGGTACCAGAAACTGGCGGAGGTGCGCGGAGCCCTCTGCGGATGCCTCAGAGAGCGCGTGCGCTGGATAGTGCGCCAGGTCATCGGCGCAAATGGCAGGGCCAGGATCAATCCAAGCAGCACACAACAGAGGGCCATTTGCCGGGGCGAAAGACTTTCCAGCCGCCGCTGCCAGCGGCCAATAAGCTTTACTACGTGAAAATACTGGTGCTCCGCCCAATCGCGGAAATTGGATTGAGCGTTCCCCGTGGTGGTGCTCAGGTCCGAGCGCAACTTCATCTGGTGGGTGAAATCGTAGTTGACGATCCACTCCCGCCAGACCTGCCGGGCCGCGTCCAGATAGAGTCCCATGCGCGACCAGCCGTTTTGCGCCGCATCGGCGGCGCCAGCCGGTGTGGGATCAAACGAAGCCCAGCCATACTCGGGGAAATAGACTTCGACCCATGAGTGGGCATCTTTCTCACGCACGATGTAGCTGCTGGTGAGGTCGTTGTATTCGCCGCCGCGAAAGCCGTTAACGATGCGGGCAGGTATGCCAAGGGTGCGCAGCATCATGGTCATGGAAGTAGCAAAATATTCGCAATGGCCTTTTTTCCGCTGAAACAGGAAGCTGGCCAGAGGATCAGGCTCGCGCAGTCCCGGCAACTGCAACGTGTAGCCGTAATTGCTTTGCAGGTAGCGCTCGATATCTTTGGCGCGTATGTAGTTGGAAGTTGAAGAAGCGGTCACCTGACGTGCCAGTTGGGCTACTCGCGGATCAAGAGTTGGAACCTGCAAATAAAGATTGGCGACATGCGCGGGATAGTCTGTGGAATTGGAATCAAGGATGAAAGGCTCAGGATCACGCGTATCGGCCTCGGCGGAGTATATGCCAACGGTCTGCCCGCCCTCTCCATCGCCGCCACCCGAGCCTTCAGCGGGACGAGCGTTGAAGATGGAGCCATCTGCTTTAATCTCCAGAATTCGATAGTCCCCATTAATTTTGAGCGGAACGGGAGCCAGAAAAAAGAGGTTTAATCCCACCGGTTCCATCACGACGCGATACGAAAGCGTTTGTAACTGGGGAGCGGAGTGCGCTTCAGAATAAAAAGAAGAATTGCTGATCCGGGTGAGATCCAGAGGAGAATTGTTCAGGCCATGCAGCGCAGGCACTTCCAGCGGGTTCCACCAGTGGCGTCCGTCAAAGTTGGCAAGGGTAATGCCCCGCCAATGGGGGTTGCTGGACAGTTTGCCATACAGCACCTCTATGTGCATCACCACGTTGCTGGACTGCTGGATCTCGCCGATGCCTCCCAGATTCACTTCCGGGCTGAACCCGGCCACCAGAGAGCTTTGCACGCCAAGACTACGCAGATATCCGCTGGTGCTCACGCGGGGCAGGATGAAGAAAAGGAGCGCTGCGCCAGCAAGAGTAAGCAATCCGAGTACGCCGGAAATTCCCGCCAGCGATCCATAAAACTTTGTATCTTGATGCGGAGGCACGCCAGCCGCGAGCGTTTCTTCTTCCGAGCGCCGCATCTCCATGCTGACGAAGGTGGCGATGGCCACCAGAATGAACAGCGAGAAGGTAAGGAGGAACAATGTATCGACAGTCAGAACGGCGGCCGCAAGCAACATGAGGAACGAGAGCACGGCGAGGTACATGAGATCGCGATTGCGACGCACAGAAAAAATCTTGATGACCATGCTGAACAGCACCATGTGCACGGTCGCGTTGATAAAGCTTTCAGAAAAATAAAAATAGTCGGCAGCGTAAAAAGCGAAATAGAGCAGGGTAAGCAGCGTGGTCCAGCGCTCAGAGATGGCCACTGTCTTTCGCATCAGCAAAAAATAGCCACGCAGAAGCAGTGCGGGAAGCACCAGGGCCAGCGAAGGGAGGTCGAGTTTGTTGGTGCCCATGAGCGCGGTGAAGCCGACGACTACCAGAATGTAAAGCGACCACTGAAAGAAACGCTCCGCGCTGCCCGAACCGGGAGCGGCCTTGCTTGCGGTGAGGTTGAGACTGCGCGTAGACACTGCCTTATTGTCCCTGAATTCGGCGCCGGAGCAAAGCGCAATCCGCGCGCCGATGACCCAACGTAACCGGGAAAACCCGGAACGAAATAATGATGTTAGAATTGAAAACGCCGGGTCCCGCGCGACGCAATCCCGCCAATCCCGCCAGGTCCGGAAGGAAGCAACGGTAACGGGCTAGTGCGTGTGCAGCGGGGTGCCCGGTA
>DASYKK010000368.1:0-2394 GCA_035995565.1 Candidatus Angelobacter sp. | reverse complement strand
TTGCGCCAGCGCTCGGTAGATTTTTTGAATTCTGGATGTGTTCCAGTTTGCCAATAGTTTAGAGGCCGCCTGCGGTGTTTTGGCGAAGAGAACGATGCCGGAAGTGGCTCGGCCCAACCGGTGGAGAGGGTTGGCGTTGGGGGTTTGCTTTTGCACCAGGCGCAGGAGGGTGTTTTCCATGAAGCCGGCGCCGGGGAGGGTGGGCAGCCCGCCAGGTTTGTTGACGGCCAACAGATAGGGGTCTTCAAACAAGACTTCGAAGTTTTGAGGGGAGTCTGGTTCGATCCAGGGTGGACGGTTCCAGACAAGAGTTTGGCCTACAATGAGCGATTCGCTTCCGGCGGCGGTGATGCCGTTGACGGTGACTTCGCGGTTGTTCAGATTTTGTTGCCAAGCTTGCGGGGTTGAGTGTGGGTAAAGGCTTGCCAAGTGGGAGAGCAGGGTTCGTCCCTGATGTTTGCTGCTGATGATCGTGGTATAGGCATAGCCCCGGTTGAGCATGTTGTTTGAGTGTAAGCTATGGCATCTGCGGCAGGAGTTGTCCCGCCATTGGGGCACCCACTGGAGTCGCCCTGGAAGGACTACGAGATGCGGAAAGGGTTTACGAGAGAACCAAAACGGGACGATCCCGCGACGCCAGTCAAGAACTACATAACCCCGAGCGGGCTGCAGCGCCTGAAAGATGAGCACCGGTTTCTGCTCACCAGGGAACGCCCGGCTATGACGGAGGTGGTGGCGTGGGCTGCCAGCAACGGCGATCGCAGTGAAAACGCCGACTATCAGTACGGCAAGCGGCGGCTGCGGCAGATCGATGGGCGGATTCGCTTTCTCACGAAGCGAATCGAAGCCGCGGAAGTCGTGGACCCGGAAGCTCCAAGAGCGGGTCAGGCGGCGACGAAGGCATTCTTCGGAGCGACCGTGCGCTATGCCAATGCCGCGGGGGTGGAGCGAGTGGTGAGCATCGTAGGTACCGACGAGATCGATCTCAACCGCAACCACATCAGTTGGGTGTCACCTCTGGGGCGCGCGTTGATGAAGTCGGCAGCGGGTGACAGCGTAGTCCTTCAATTGCCGGGCGGTACAGAATACCTGACCGTGCTGGAAGTGTGTTACGAGCGCATTCCTGTGGAACCGTTCCGTGAACCAGCTGGATCCGAGGCCTCGGCAAAGGGACTTCCTCGCCGACACTAAATCCACCTGACGAAAAAGAGACGAAACGGCACAAGTAGTGAAAGAGCGACGACCGTAATAGCGCGCTATCGGCTTTTGGCAAGCGACAGGAGATGAGTTGAGTCCTCATAAAAGCGCTTGCGGTCCATTGACGGCCGACTGCCAAATCGTTGGCCATCGGGAGTGATCCCGAACTGGCCGTTCAGAACTGACCCACTACCAAGGCCTGTTATCGTGCCGCTGCGGCCTTTTCTTTTTCCTGTTTTGCTTTTCGCTTCGACGTAAACAACACCCATACATAAACCGCTGCAAGGCCGGCCCAGATCTCAGCCATGTCAGCTGCCATTTCTCGGCGGTCAGGCGTGCCTCCATACAGCAGAATGGCTCCCAATGACCAGACGAGTGCCACGGTATTTATTCCCCAGATAGCAAAAAAAAGCTTACGCATTTGCCTTCTCTCTTCGGTCGCGCAGCGTGCAGCATTCCACCTCATCAATTCCGTTCGACTATTTCTGCTTCTCCCGATAATTAAAATATCCCCACACTTGCTCGCTCATGCGACCAATCGCGTCTTCCAGTTCGCTGTAGTAGCCGCGATGGTGCGCCGAGAAGAACACCACAACAACGCGCGCCGAAGGCGTCTCAATCAAGCCAACATCGTTCGCGATATAGGGTGGAAAGTCGCCGGTCTTGTGCGGCGTTTCAACATCGTCCGCCATGAAGCGCGGAATACGCGTGCGCATCTGCTGCTGTCCCATGATGTGCAGCATTTCTTTGCAGGATTTTTCGCTGGCGGCTTTGTTCGTTGCCATCATCTCCAGCAGCCGGCCCATGTCCCGTGCGCTGGCCAGCCCGTAAGGGTGCCTGCCTTCAAAGTGGAAGCGCTCCACTTCCGCGTCGGTCAGCTTGTCAGGAAAGCCCTTGGTAAACAGCTCTTCCGGACCTAACTTCGCATAGCTGGGGTCGCCGGCCTCAGCCAGCGCGCGAAACCAGTCAAACGACGTGCCAGTTGCGGTGATGGAATTCAGCCCCAGTTCGTGCATGGTCCGGGTCACGTGTGCCGGACCGCCCGCGCGGGCAAAAGCCATGTCGGTGGCGGAGTTGTCGCTCTGGATAATCATCAACTCCAACGCGTCGCGAAAGCTCAGGTTCAGGCCCGCATCGAGCGTGCGCAGCACACCGGTACCAAAGCGCTTGTCGGCGGTCTTCATACTGAAGCGATCT
>DASYKK010000367.1:0-5906 GCA_035995565.1 Candidatus Angelobacter sp. | reverse complement strand
CCAGTTTTTTCCCAGGGTAAAACCGCGCGAACTACCCTGAGAATGGCCCACTCCCGTGGTCCAGTCATACTGACCTTCGGTTTGAAAAGTGCCGCTGTCAAGGCAAACGATCACATTTTCCGAAGCGATGTTTCTTTGCGCTCCCCACGTCGGATTCTGACCTTCTGCAATGGAGCGCAGGATAGTGTCAAACTTTTCAGCTGTGGTACCGTCCAGCGGATCATCAAAGCTGGTGCCTGCCCCGTGGCCCCGATGCGCCGGCGTTCCAATGTAGATGCGCGTAAAGTTCGCGGGCGCCGCCGCACGGCAGTCTTGAGACGTGACTTTGGTAGACAAAGGTTTGCAGGAGACAAGCGCTAGCGTCAGTAAGACGAAGAAAACTGTGAGGGCTAACTTCATTGCACGTTCCTTACCTGTACAAGAGCGAATTACTCTGGCTCACGCCGGACACGTCTTAGGCTAGAGGAAGCGCCTGGATACGTGACAGGCAAAAGCAGATTTATGTCAAAGCCGGGGAATCGAGGATCTATTTGTTTTGATGCCTGGAAAACGCTGCCCGATAGGATAGCAGCGCTGTTAATAACATTCTAGTCGGCCAGAAAAAAAGCGAGTACACGCGTATTAGGCTAGAGCTGGCTCTTCAATTCCCACAAGAGATTCATTGCTTCCATGGGTGTCAGATTGTTCAGGTCAGCTTCTTTTAATCTGTCCACAATCTTTTGCGAGAGCGGGGTAAACATGGTCAGCTGCATCTGCGCCTCTGGCTCCCGCGCTCCGGGAGAGAGGTGCGCCGTGGTCTGCTGTTCGGCGCTCTCATGCTCGTGCAGTACTTCGCGAGCGCGGACAACCACTTCAGGCGGCAACCCCGCCAATTTGCCCACTTCGATGCCATAACTGCGGTCCGCTGCGCCGGGCTCCACTTTGCGCAAAAAAACAATGCCCCCGGCATTTTCCTTTACTGAAACGTGAAAGTTCTTCACGCCTGAGAGTCTCTCAAGCTCCGTCAGCTCATGGTAATGCGTGGCGAAGAGCGTTTTGGCCCTGCTGGTGGAGTGTATGTACTCGACCACTGCCCAGGCGATAGCCAGCCCGTCGTACGTCGACGTGCCACGGCCGATCTCGTCAAGCAGAATCAGGGAACGCGGGGTCGCAGTATTCAGAATCGCCGCGGTTTCGGTCATCTCAACCATAAAAGTCGAGCGGCCGCGCGCCAGATTGTCGCTGGCGCCGATGCGCGTAAATATCCGGTCAATGATCGGCAAGCGTGCTGAGCGTGCAGGGACAAATCCCCCCATCTGCGCCATAAGAACGGTAAGCGCCGTTTGCCGCAGATAAGTAGACTTGCCGCCCATGTTCGGACCGGTGATCAGTAGAATGCTGTGGCTGCTGGCGTTCAGATATAGATCGTTGGGAACAAAACGATCATTGCTGCCGGTAAGCTCCAATTGCTCGAGCACGGGATGGCGGCCGGCAATAATTTCCAGTTCGTCGGATTCGACGGGGGCTTTTTCTACGCTCGTTGCCGTGGGTTTGGCTGAAAATTGCGGTCGGCAATACCCGCGGTTTTGTGCGATGAAGGCGAAAGACGCCAATACATCCACTTCAGCTAGTGCCAATGACGTCTGTCGGATGCGGCGAGCCTCGGCGGCAATCGCCGTGCGCAACTCAGTAAACAAGCGGCGCTCGATCTCTACGATCTTCTCCTGCGCGTCCAGGACCTTGGTTTCGTACTCTTTTAGTTCCGGCGTGGTGTAACGCTCGGCGTTGACCAGTGTCTGCTTGCGTTCATAGTCCGGAGGCGCATGATGCAGGTTCGACTTGCTGATCTCAATGTAATACCCAAAAACAGAATTGAACTTGACCTTGAGTGAGTTGATGCCGGTACGCTTGCGTTCGCGCTCTTCAATCTGAGCGATGTACTGCTTGGAATTGCGGCTGAGATTCCGCAGCTCGTCCAGTTCTTTATCGACGTCCGGCTGGATTACGCCGCCATCGGCTAGCGTGAGCGGTGGTTCGGCGACCATGGTTTTTTCAATGCGGTCGCGCAAATCAGCCATGTCGTCCAGCAGCCCATTTAATTCCGTATGCCGCGCGGCGTTAAGCCGGGCCAGAGCGACTTTGATCCTTGGAATTCGATTCAGACTGGCGCACAATGCCAGCACGTCGCGCGGGTTCGCCGTTTCTAGCGTTACCCGGCTCAACAGGCGTTCGATATCGAGCACGCCTTCCAGCGCCCGCCGCAATTCTTCTCGAGCGACAAACTCTTTTACGCCTGCCTCCACCGCATCCAGACGGCGGTTGATCTCTTTTTTTTCAATCGATGGCCGCAGCATCCACGACCGCAACAGGCGCTTGCCCATGGGAGTGAGCGTGGCATCCAGCGCGCGGAAGAGTGTGACCTCACTACTGGTGTTGGCAAAGAGCGGCTCGACCAGCTCCAGGTTGCGGACCGTAACGGCATCGAGCACCAGATATTCCTGGCGATCATAAAAACCAATGCGGTCCACGTGCTCCATCGTTCCGCGCTGCGTGGAGCGGACATAGTGCAGAATCGCGCCTGCCGCTGTGGCCGCCGCCGGACGCCCCTGCAAGCCAAAGCCTTCCAGTGACAGCACGCCCAGCTTGTTTTCCAGCAGAGGAACCGCATAGTCCGGGCTGAAGACCCAGTCTTCCAGCGGCGTTTCGGTAAAACGCATGACGCCGCCGCCCTGCTGCAAACTGGCTCCGGTGTTGGCCTGCTTTGTCTGAGTTGCAGCACCCTGATCCGTGCGCTCATCTGGCGTCTCCGCACCGGTCATCGGCGGCTGATCGAATAACGGAAGCCCGGAAGGGTAAAGAACTTCCCGTGGACGCAACTGCTGCAGCTCTTCCACGATCCGGCGCTCCGCGTCAGGGCCGCGAAATTCAGTGGCGCGAAATTCGCCGGTAGAAAGATCAAGCGCCGCCAGGCCCACAGCACCGGAAGCCCGTGCCAGGGCGGCCAGAAAATTGTTTTCTTCCGACCCCACGCTCGAATCGATCGCTGTCCCGGGCGTAAGCACCCGTGTGACCTCGCGGCGCACCAGCTTAGTAGCGGCGCTGGGAACTTCCATTTGCTCGCAGATCGCGACCTTGAAACCCTTGCGCAACAGCTTCGAAAGATAATTCTCCGCCGCGTGATAAGGCACACCGCACATAGGAATGGCATGGTCTTTCTCTTTGTTGCGCGACGTCAGCGTGATCTGCAGTTCGCGCGCGGCGACCACCGCATCTTCAAAAAACAGTTCGTAAAAGTCTCCCAGACGGAAGAAGAGCAGCGCGTTGGGATGCTGCTTCTTGATTGCGGCATATTGCCGCATCAGCGGAGTGGAGGGTTCGGTCATGAGCGAATCAAGGTGCTGGTGAGCGGATTATATAGGGTTCGATGGCCTTGTGAACTGCGATTCAAAGGTAGATTGGCAGCTGCGTTAGCCATAGCCAGCTCCAGCGAAAACATACTCGTTTCCAACAAGAAAAGGCGGTCTTGTGGCCGCCTTTCGGTGCGATTGTCGAGAGCTAGCTGACTTCTTCCAGCGTTTTCTGGTCCACGTCAAAATTGGAATATACGTTTTGTACGTCGTCTTGGTCTTCCAGAGTCTCCAGCAGACGGATCATCGTGTTGGCGGCAGAGCCTTCCAACTTCACATAGACTGTTGGAATCATTCCAACTTCAGAATGTGCCACTTCAGCGCCTGATTTTTTCACCGCTTCCAGCACGGCATCGAACGCACCAGGCGCAGTGGTAATTTCCCAGTTCTCGCCATCATCGTTCAGGTCATCGCCGCCCTGTTCCAGAACGATGTTCATCAGATCATCTTCCTTGGCCTTGGCTTTGGGAATAATAATGGAACCTTTTTTCTGGAACATCCAGGAAACAGAGCCGGCTTCACCCATATTTCCTCCGCCCTTGGTAAAGGCATGGCGGATATCACTCACAGTGCGGTTGCGATTATCAGTCGTAACTTCCACCAGCAGCGCGACGCCGCCGGGGCCATAGCCTTCAAACGTGATTTCTTCATAATTCACGCCTTCAAGTTCGCCGGTACCGCGCTGGATGGCGCGCTTGATGTTGTCCTGAGGCATGTTCTCAGCCTTGGCGGCAGCGACGGCGGTACGCAAACGCGGATTGCCTTCCACGTCGCCTCCGCCACTTTTAGCAGCCATGGTGATTTCCTTGATCAGACGGGTAAAAATCTTGCCGCGCTTGGCGTCCAGCGCGCCCTTTTTATGCTTGATTGTGGCCCATTTTGAGTGGCCGGACATGTGGATAACCTCAGAGAATCAAAGATTTACGCTGCCAAAAGGAGAGGCGGCACGCGCCATAAGCGCAGGAAAACAAGATAGATTATAGCACGAGCTCATGTATCATTTCCCGCCATGAGCCTCAAGAAATGGGAGCGCGACGTACTCAACCGCCAGCGGAACATCGTGTTTTCTGACACGAACCTGAATGAGGGTCGGTTCTATCGAAATATTGCTTCGGGCAAGGCTGTTTTCAGCCTGGGACAGAAGGTTAGCCTCCTGATCGTTGCATTTTACTTCCTGGCTATTTTCTCGGCAGGTTTGGCAGGCGCGGTTGGCGGCCTCGTGTCGGAAGACAAAACGCAATCTCCCGCGAAAGATGTCTGGATTTGTGCCTATCTACTGGCATGGTTGCTTTTCTGGATATTTCTGGCCTTGGAAGGTCTATTTCCCGCAGAGCCGCAACGCAGGGTGCGTAAAGACTATCGACCAAAGAGAGTTTGAACCAAACCAATCAACTTCGCGGCGGAAGTATTTCCGCAAGGTCCTTGCGTCGAAACGCATAGACCACCGCCAGCAGCGGCGGCGCCAGCAGCACTCCCCAAAAGGGAATGATGATCCCCAAAATGATAGGCGCAAACAACGCTGCCCAGAACGGTACCTTGGCCGTGCGTTTCATGATGTAAGGCTGAAGAAAAAGGCCGTCGGTAACCATGATCACGGCAAACAGGATCAGCACATAGAAAAAGCGCATGTGATCATGACTGAACGCGCCTATCAGTGCCGGTCCGATCAGGGAAATCATGACTCCGAAATTCGGAATGAACTGAAGCACGCCGCCCAGAATCGCCCATAGGGGCGCCCAGGGAATGCCGATAATCCACAAGCCCACCAGCCACAGAACTGCTACGGCCAGAGAGTCATAGCACTGGGCAATAAACCAGTTCTTGAGCGCGCTGCCGGTGGTGCGTGCGTGTGATCGCCAGTCCCGCCAATCCATAGACATCAGTTAACCACAAAGGTCACGAAGGAACACAAAGGTGAGCGAATTTAGAAAGTTGGGCTCTCCGTTACTGAACGATTGGATGCGCCGCAGACAGAATTCACGGCTCTATAACGAGACAAGCTTCGATTTTATTCTTCGTGTTCCTTCGTGTCCTTTGTGGTTAAAATAAAAGTATGAAATTTGGCGTCATCGTCTTCCCCGGCTCCAACTGCGATCAGGACAGCTACAACGCGGCCATTGCCGCCACCGGCCAGCAGGCGTCCATGCTCTGGCACGATTCGCACGATCTGGAAAATTGTGACGCCATCATTGTCCCGGGCGGCTTCGCCTATGGCGACTATCTGCGTACCGGCGCCATTGCCAAATTCGCACCCATCATGGACCCGGTGCGGAAGTTCGCCGCTTCGGGAGGACTGGTCATCGGCATCTGCAACGGCTTTCAGATTCTGTGTGAAGCCGGGCTTCTCCCCGGTGCGCTCATGCGCAACGCCGGCTTAAAGTACATCTGCAAATTTGTCGATCTGCGTGTGGAGAACGCCGACACGCCCTTCACCAACGCGTGCAAAAAAGGTGAGGTGCTCAGGATTCCGATTGGCCACATGGAAGGGAACTACTATTGCGACCCGCAGACACTCGACAC
>DASYKK010000366.1:0-20798 GCA_035995565.1 Candidatus Angelobacter sp. | reverse complement strand
ACGATCCACTAACCGCGAAGACCGAATAGCCTCCGGCTGTTAGTCAGAGTTCCCATTCCCGTGCTTCGTTCCCACCGCCTCATGCACCACATCTTTCACGTTCTGGCGACGGAACTTGTCTGCCTGGCGGGTGGCCAGAACGCGAACGCGGCGCGCCGGTAGCGTAACCGGCTCGATCTTTTCAAACCGTCCGCGCTGAATTTCAACATCAAACCGGAACCAATCACTCTTATAGAGTCGCCCGGCGGAATAGAAGCTGACGGAAGCCGCCAGAGTCCCTTCAAAGTCATTTCCGGTAATGGCCAGGATGCGTTCGCCGATGTGCTGCGACCACGTATTGCCCCCTACGAGCGGATCGTTGAGGTACTGGCGCTCAAATGGCATGGCGTGCGTCATGGTGCGCAACTGTACAAGCTGGAGCAGCACAGCGGCGCGCGCCAGATTGGTGATCACGATTTTGGCGTCGGCGGTGGAAGCACGCTCCAGCCTGACATGAAGTTCCGGCGCCCATTCACGCTCAAACTGCTCGCGTGAAAGTTCCAGTCCCCGGTCGGCTGCTTTCGCATAGCGCAACGTCGCCCGTGCCAGCACCACGCTCAGGATGGTGGTCACAATCGTTGCCGCCACAGGAATGTATTCAAGCAGGGTGGAGTACGGCACACGAACGATGATTGCCAGCAGCATGGAAACCTAGATTAGCCGGGTTTGCCGTTTTCTCCGAGATGTGGGACGTAGCGGGGCTTTGGTAATCAACAAACGTACGACACGCGTAAGTAGCTGAAAGCGAAGAGCGGACTGCGCAGTCGTCTAGTTGTCTTTTAACCAGTATGAGCGTGTCTATCCTTCGCTTTTTACGGCGGCTTCAGCGGCCAGAAAGCCAATTTTGGAGTGGGTCCCGTCACAGAACGGTTTATTTGTGGACGCGCCGCAGCGGCACAGCGAGATCGCCTGTTTCCCGCTGATGTCTACTTTTTTGCCATCAGCATCAGCGATTTCTAACTGACTCAGGTCTCCGCTAACAACGTAAGGGCCGGTCTTTTTGATCAGAATATTGATTGCCATGCAGTTCCCTCCAAACAATTTCTACGTTGAAACAATTTAAATGTTAAAGGCGGAGCATGCAAATCATTGCAAATGCTGGGCGTCAGCAGGTTATCTTTTCTTGAATGCCACGTTCACCAGCATCTTCTCGCCTTCAATTTCGACAACGTTGCAGAAAGTCCGCTCGCCGCGGCGAGTGAAGTCTAGCCCGACGCGGCTGCCGCCTACGCGCATATTGCGAATGCTCAGATGCTCCAGAAATTCCGGCAATGCCGGGTCCACGATGTTTAGCTCTCTCCTGGGAGCACTGGGGCGAATACCCAGCACTGACATCAGGATGAGAAATACCGCGCCCGAGGCCCACGCCTGGGGCGAGCAGGAAACCGGATACTGCACAGGTTCATCGTGTTCGCGCCGCTCAATGCCGCAAAACAGTTCCGGCAGGCGGTAATCACGGAAGTTGAGCGCGGCCTGGAAAAGGCCGGTAAACAGCCGGTTGGCAGGCTCGCGAAATTCATACAGCGCCATGCCATGGGCGATGAGCGAATTGTCGTGCGGCCAGACGGATCCGCGATGATAGCTGAGGGGATTGAAGACGCGTTCGTCACGCGCCATGGTGCGCCAGCCCCAGCCGGAAAACATGTCTTCGCGCATGAACCGTTGGGTAACGGCCTTGGCGCGGTCCTGCGCCAGCATGCGGGTAAAAAGCAGGTGCCCCGGGTTCGAGGAGATTACCTCGGTCTGGCGCTTGTCGCGGTCCAGCGCCATCGCGTAAAAGCCAAGCTTAGGCATCCAAAACGCCTTTTCAAAGCGCTTGGCCATTTCCGCGGATTCCCTCTTCAGCCTGTCGGCGGTCTTGATGTCGCCAAAGGAACGCATGAGTGAAGCCATGCGGTATTTGGCCTCATAGACGTAGCCCTGCACCTCACACAAGGCGATCGGCGATTTAGCGATCTCACCATCACGATGCATGATGGCATCCCAGGAATCTTTCCAGCCCTGGTTCGCCAGTCCCTTGGGTGAGCGGCGCTGATACTCAACAAAGCCGTCACCATCGATATCGCCGTAAGAGTCAATCCATTCCAGAGCGCGATAAGCATTTGGAAGCAGATCTTTCACCAGTTGCTCATCGGCGGTCCAATTGAAAGTTTCGCTCAGCAGGATGAGCCAGAGCGGGGTGGCATCCACTGATCCGTAATAGGGGCCGAAAGGCATTTCGCCTGCCCGCGTCATTTCCCCTTCACGATACTCATGCAGTATCTTGCCAGGCTCCTCGTCGCGCCAGTCGTTCTTCTCTTTGCCCTGATGCGACGCCAGCACGCGCAGTGTTTCAACAGCCAGGCGGGGGTTCAACATGAGCGACTGGTAGGCCGCAATGATGGAATCGCGGCCAAACATGGTCGCGAACCAGGGAATGCCGGCGGCGATGACGCGCTCCTTGGCTTCAGGAATCTGCAAGGCATGAAAATCTGCTTTGCTCGTCTCTACCATCCCGTGGAAGATGCTGTTGCTGGCGGTAAAGCTGGTGGAGCGCGAGGCCCAGTCCGCGATCGCCTCCCGGCGCAGCCGCAACTGCTGGGCAAAATCAGAACGCACTGAGCGGGAGCGCTTGCCTTCCACCTGCGGAACGATGGTGGTATGGAGCTGGAAACGCTTGAAGGGCGGAAGGCGCAGCTTCCACCGCGCCGTGGTCCCGTCCACCAAGTCCGGTGCTGGAGAAAGGTGAATGATAGTTTCACGGGCGACGCCATCCAGGCCGCAGTAATGAAACACGATGGAGTCTTGCCGCACAATCGGCAGGTAATAATGGCCGAGCTTTTCGCGTGCTACGCCGCGAACCTGGAAAACGTCCATGAAATCGGCTTCGTAAGCCAGTTCGATATTGAGCTCAAGCTCTTGAAAGTTGAAGTTCTCAAAAGAAAAATTGTCAAAGAGCGTTTCAGAAGAGAGCAACTGTTCGCGGCGGATATGGACCGTGTTCTCAGGAATTTCGTACGTCTCGCGCATGGTGCTCTTGCCGGTAGTGAGCTCAATCTGCGAGGCGAAGGTCTGCTCCGTGCTGGAAGAAAGCACGACGGTGCGGTATCCATCGACGCGAAGTTCGAGCCGGCTTAGAAAACGTGTGTCATCATGGAAGAAGCCTACGTCGGGCGCGCCTGGCGGCATGATGTCGCCGGAAATCGTGGTTGAAAGAAACGTCTTGCCATCGATCAAGGTCAGATTATTGACCTTGCGTGGTTCCGCATTCTGGTACGCCAGCCGCGGCTCTGGATAAGGCGCGGAGATCTCTACCAGTTCAGAAGGAGGTATCAGAGGTTTTGCGCTCATGCCACGATCTGCTCCGATTCAGCCACTCCGTCATGCAGAATCTCTGAATAGAGACTGATGTAATCCCGGGTCATCCGGTCCATAGAAAAGAATTCTTCCATATAGCCACGAACAATGGGGGCAGGAATATCCAGATTGCGAGCGCACTCACCCAGTTCAGCAGCGGTCTTGCGCACGTTTCCGCTCACACCTTCCTTGATCACTTCTCCAACAGATCCACCGGGCATGGCCAGTACGGGGGTTCCGCAGGCCATGGCTTCAATCATGACCAGGCCAAAGGGTTCATCCCACTGCACGGGAAAAAGCATGGCACGCGACTTTCCCAGTAGCTCAACTTTGTCTTCCATTCCCACTTCACCAACATACTCGATAAATTTGCCGTCCACCTGGGGTTTGACCATCGTTTCCCAATACTGTTTATAGATCGGCTGGACCTCACCGGCAATTTTGAGCGGAATGCCAGATTTTTTTGCAATATCAACTGCCAAATGGGTGCCTTTCGCGGGCGCGATCCTTCCCAGAAAACTGAGGTACTCTCTTTTTCCATCAGGAACTGTGTAAAGCAAGGGATCAATTCCGTGGTGGATGGTCCGCATATTCGGCATCGTCAGCTTTTCCCGCTGAAAATCACTGATAGTAACGTACGAAACATCCGGATACGATTGGTAAAACTCCGTCAGTGACTGGTCAAACGCGTGGTGGACGGTGTGTACCACGGGCACTTCAGTGAACCGGGAAAAGCTCAAGCCCGGTGCGCTGTTCACATGGATCAAATCGGCTTCCCCGGTCGCTTCTTTGATGGCCCAGGCAAAATGATTCAATCCCTTTAATGAAGCTTCTACTTCGTGTTTTAATGGCCATTCGCCTTCCGGATAAAGCCAGCGGGTGGGGGCATCGACCGTGGATTGGCCGTTGGTGTAAACGATCACATCAACTCCCTGCCGCTGAAGTCCCTGGGCCAATTCTGCGATGAATAATTCTGTACCACCGTATTTCTTCGGAGGCACGGCAATAAACGGTGGGGCTATAAGGGCTACTCTCATAGGGTTTAAATTGAACAATACAACTAAGATGCCGAATCCAACTCTGGCGTCGCGGCAAACTTGTTTGACTTGGTAATGACGACATTTTGGTAATGACGACATTTTGGTAATGACGAAATTTTGGAGAACTGTATTGCGAAGCTTCACCCGTTGTAACTGATATCGGCGAAGGCTTTCAATCTGGATTAGCAGGTTAAATTGTAGTCAATGCAATTGGGCGGGTTGCCGTTGTGGCGATTTCCACAGCGTGCTCGAATTCTCTCGCGCGTACATCACTGGTGTGGGCGGCAAGAACGCGCTCGCGCGCAGCCCGGCCAATGCGGCGCAGTTCCGCCTCATCATAACCATCTAAATAGCGCACGATGTCATCACTTCCGGCAGACAATAGAATTTCGCGTCCTGGAGACAAGAATGTTTCCAACCCCGGCCAGTTGTCGGAAGCGATCGCGGCGGCGCAGGCCGCGGCCTCAAACAAGCGCACAGAAGGCGAGTAGCCCGCCAGCACCATCTCTCGCCGTGTAACATTCAACGTGATGCGCGAAGAGCTATAAAGCTGGGCGTGGTGGCGCGGGTCGAGGTGCATGATGCGTTCCACATTCTCCGGCCAATCTATGTGCGACGGGTACTGGGGACCGGCGACAATGAATTTCTTTTCCGGCAACTGGCGTGCGGGTACGCACAGAAATTCCTCGATCTTGGGCTGGCGGTCCGGCGCATAGGTGCCCATGTAGCTAAGGTCGCAAACAAATCTGGTTTCAGTGGGAAGCTCACGATGTTTTTCGGAGTCGACCGAACAATAGAGCGGAACAGCAAAGGGCGCTCCCAGTTCTTCCTTAAGATGCTGAAGCATCGGTCCGCCGGTAAAACTAAAATAAATATCCAGTTCAGGAAGATGAGATTTGAGCAGGTAATCCGCGCGTCCGTGCTCGCGCAGATTACGAACCGTGATAGGAGTATCAATATCGTAAAAGGCTTTGGCCGGGACATTGGACGACAATACTTCCTCCAGGGCGGCTATGCCGTCCGGGAAATAGGAGCCGACCACGGCCACGTCGGAATCGCGCAGTTCCACCCGCACTGCCGGCAGAATTTCCTGCCAGCTTTCAAATAGCTTTACCTCGCAATACGGAGGATGGGGCAGATCACGGTTGTTCTGGTACCACTCCAGATTGTGCTCGAAAAACACAATGTGATGCCCGCGACGATGCAACGCCTGGCACAATGCGCGGAACGTTGTTGCGTGTCCGTTGCCCCATGATGAGGTAATCGAAAGACCGAAGATGGTGATCTTCATAAAATCAGCAATTAGCAATTCACGGTCAGCAATTAGCGCTTTCTTGCCACTCCAAACAATATGCCACCCTGGAAAGAAACAAAGACAACTTCAACCTGCTGTGTGTCCAGCCGGCACACTCTCAATAATGGCATCGACTTCGCGGGCACGCAAAACGTAAGTATGGTCACGCAATGCGCGTGCCCGCATGCCTTTCCCAATTTCTTTAGCTCTGACATCGGACGTTTCCCGCAAATGGGAAACAATTTCTTCTGCACTGCGGGCTATCAATATCTCGGTTTCAGGAGCAAAGAACTGTTCGATGCCGGCCCAACGGTCGCTAACAAGACATGCACCGGCGCCTGCAGCTTCAAAAACCCGTGTGGGCGGAGAAAAGCCCACACCGGCCATGGAGTCACGATTGATATTCAGCACCATGCGGGCGGAGCAGTTCACGCGATTGTGATCGCCCGTTCCCACGTGGCCAATCCAGCGGACGTTCGAAGGAAGCCGCTTGTTGCCCCAGCCCTCGCCGCCCAGCGCAAATTGGTAGTCGGGAGCAAGTTCCGCTGCGCGAAAGAAGAATTCAGTCACGCGGCGCTCACGGTCGGGAAGGCGATGCCCCACGAATAGCAGATCGCAAGCCAATGCTGGGTCCGCAGGGACAGGATGGTGCGTTTCCGGATCAAGCGCGTTGTAAATCGGATGACAGTTGACCGCGCCCAAGTGCTGGTAGTGGTTGGCTACCGGAGCTCCGCCGCCATAGGTGAAGATAAAATCATATTCTGGGATGAGCGCGCGAAACGGATCGGCCGGATTGGTTTCCACGCGCGACAAAGTTGCAGGGGCATCCACGTCCCAGAAGGCGACCCTGGTGTTTGCAGAGCGGCACTCCAGAACTTTTTCTTCCAGAAGCTGATCAAATACCCCAACGCCGCTATGCTTCACCACCAGATCGCATTCCGCGGCCTGTCTCAATAGCGAAGGAATTTCTTCTGCTTCCTTGTAAACGATCGTGCTGACATAGCTGAAGTTGCCGGAGTCACGATTTTGCTGACGGCCATACGCATCGGGCTCTGCGAAGATGACGTCATGGCCGAGCGCATGAAGCTGCTTGTAAATCCCACGATAGTATGTAGCCGCTCCATTCCAGTAAGAAGACGTGATGCTGGAGCCAAAAACGAAAATCCTCATCGCGAAATCTCCTGGCAGATTTGCATGAGTTCTTGCGCACGGTGCGCGCAGGTGTGACGTTCGCGAATGGTCTTCAATCCATTTTCAGCGAGCTGGTAGCGCGCTTTTCCGTCGCGCCGAAGATGACGCAGCTGCTCGGTCATCTCAATGCCATCGCGCACCACCAAATAGTCTTCACCGGGATGAAACAGCTTTTCTTCATCCGTCCAGGGCGAGCACACTAACGGAATGCCGCAAGCCAGGGCCTCAAAGACACGAATGGTGGGGATGCCGGCCAGTCCATTCGCATACTGGCGACGAGGAATGTGCACGCTGACCACGCTTTCGGCATAGACCTGGGGAGAAAAAAGGTTGGGAAGATATCCCCGATACTCAATGTTGGCCCCTACCAGTTTTTGCAAAGCGAGATCGGGATAGCGGACACCATGAGCAACCACGCGCAATTCGGGAAGGGCCAGCGCCGGCTGGATCAGGAACTCATCCAGCTCGGCGGCACGCTCGTCATCGCCCCAGTTGCCGATCCAGATCACGTCAATGTCTTTGCGGCGCTGAAGAGGATGGAACTGTTCAACGTCGGCGGCCTCATGAAAAGTCCACGCACGATTCACACCGAAACCATCGACATAGATGCGCCGGATAGCTTCGCCAAAGGCCAGGACCCCATCCACCAGATGCAAATGGAATCTCAGGATTTCACCGGCACGGGTGTGCGCGCGATGATGGCTGTCATGAAACAGCGCAATGAATCCGAACTTCTTCTTCAGCGCGAGCACCTGGTTCACCACCTGAGGGTCATTCCATTCGTGCAACAAGACGAGGTGGGTTTCTTTCAGCTCCGCTTCAAGGAACCGTGAAAATCCGTCGTCCGAGGACTTGTAAAACCGGATGTCGAGCTCGGAATAGATGCGGCGGAAAGAATCGATGGCCTCGATGGCGCGCTCGCCTTCCTGCTTCATCAGGTTGGTAAGCGACCATGAACTCAATTCCTCATAACAACGCACCGTGTGGCCCATGCGGACCAGTTCGCGCATCAACCCACGCAGAAAATGGGCATTGCCATGGTTCCAGTCGGAGACAATGGAGTGGGCAAAAAGAGCGATATTGAGCTTCTGACTCATGCGCTAAGGGCCTGAGCGGGCGCCAGGCTCTGGTAAAGATCCTTGTAGGCGGCCACCATGCGGTCAGCGGTGAAATGCTGCCGCGCGTGGTGGAACGCGAGATTGCCCTGATTCAAGCGCAAGCTACGATCGCGCTGGAGACTTTCCAGCGCCTGCGACAAACTCTCCGGATCATTGTTGCGGAAAAAGATTGCGGCGCCCTCCCAAAGCTCGCGGAACGGCGGAATATCACTGGCGACAATAGCGCAACGGGAAAGCGCCGCTTCCACCGGCGCCAGCCCAAAAGGCTCATATTGTGAAGTTGCCGCGTAAATGCCGGCGCGCGCCAGCGTCTGCGCGATCTGGCGATCATCCTGTTGCGGATCCAGAGAGACATTGGGCCGGATTGTTTCGGCGACGAAAGCATGATTTTGTAAATCGGGATGACGGTCACAGCCGACAATGTGCACAGAGCCAGGCATCTGCCGCTTCAGCAAAAGCGAGACATTCTTTCCGCTGTCCCACAAGCGGCCAACGGTAACCACGGTGTCCTGCTTGCTGATGTAGGGATTAAACAGCGTTGGGGTTCGCCCATTGTGAATGACGCAACTGGAAGCAAGATTGCCATAATGCAACTCAATTTGCTCCAGCATCCAGCGGGAGGGAGCGACAACGGACGTGGCTTCACGCAGCCCGCGCGCCACTACGTGACGATACCAGCGAAGCCAGTCGGTTTCCGGGGGTAACTGCCGGTGCACCGACATCCACCAACTCACCACATCACTATGCGCAACAATGATGCGCGGAACGTCGCACGGCAATGCCCCGTAATAAAACTGGCTGAAATGAAGAAGATCTGGCCGGATCTCGTGAATCAGCGCTTCCAGATACTGCGAAGAAGCTTCCATGTCAGCTTCAGAATCGAGCATCCACTCCAGTTTGAACGCGGTGGGGCGATAATCGAGGTTCGCCAGACCGTCCATCCAGCGAGTCTGAGCAGCAGTTGGAATATCGCCAAAGCTGACGAGCGTTACCTGGTTCCCGCGGCGCACCAGCCCTGTCACTAGCTCCCGCGTATAAATCCAAACACCGCCCAGCGTGTCAGCGGTGACTAATATATGCATGATTCCAGTTCCTCAATCGCCCGCGGCGTTTGCTCCTGAATATCGCTGTAACCTCTGCCGGCGAACATGGAAGTGTAGTGGCGGTGGGCGCGCTCCCATGCCATATCGTCTGGCGCCGCCGAAAAGGTTTGGGTGTACAGCGGGCTTCCGGGAAACGGAAACATGGGCACTGGCTCACTCACCCATACACCCTTCGATTTCAACATTTCCTGCCAACGCAGAATTTGCTTGCGATCATCGCGCTCGGTCAGAATCAGATTGGCCTGTACCCACGGAATGCGTCCTCGGGCATAAACGAGGAGCTCTGCGATGCGGTCCGTGCCCATGCGGCAATTTTTGTTCAGATCTTCACGGCCTTCATGCGTGATGGATTCTACGCCGCACTCGATCGAGATGCAGTGTGCTCGGCCTAGGAGATCCAACGTTTCCTCATTCCAGAGATCAATGCGCGTTTGGAAGCCGATCTTCACCGGGCGCTCGGCAATGCCTTCGAGTAAGCGATGAACGTTTTTCCCGACGCCGAAAATTTCATCAATGAAATAAATGTATTCGACGCCGCGCGCAATCAACGTGTCCACTTCCTGGAGCACAGCGTCAACGCTACGCTCTCGGAACTTATTGCGAAAGAGCGTCTTGTTGCAGAAAGTGCAGGCCCAGGGACATCCGCGGGCAAATTCCAGCTCAGCGCCAATGCCGTGGTCATTGGTAAACACGTGGTGGCGATGCCAGTGGGCTTCGACGTTGTAATTCTTGAAATCGAGCGGGCCAAGAGCGGCCATGTCAGAGACAGCGGAAGTTGGGCTGATGTGCAATTGCCCATCGTCTTTTTTGAAGCAGCAGCCAATAATTTCGCCCCATGGCCTGCAGGCTAGCTCTGCGAGAATCTGGTCCGGCTCGCCGCGCAGAGCAACGTCGCAACCGATTTTGCGGATAGTGGGTGCGGGCGTTGCCGAAGGATGCGGGCCGATGGCGACTTTGACCGCTTTGCTGCGCAACCCGGCAAACCATTCCATAGGCACACGCAGTTCCGGCGGCGGACAGCGCCAGAAGAGATAAGAAGGCGCGGTCGGAATCACGAGAAAATCTGGCGCGAATGCGTCGAGCTGGCGCCGAGCATTTTCCAGAGTGAGATTGTCAGTCTGCGCGTCGATCAGCAGAGCTTCATACCCTGCAACGCTCAGCTGGTCGGCGGCGAATAGCAACTCCAGCGGTGTATGAGGGTCCTGACAGCCAAAGTAGGTTGAGCCCTTGAAGTCCCAATTGGGATTGAGCAGGGCAAACTTCATCCCGCCCTCCCGGAGAGTTCAGTGGCCAACTGAAACGCGGGCAGAGCCGGGGCAGCTGCGCGTCGCCGCTTGGCCAGCATTCCGTGGTTTTGTTCCCAGAATTCCTGCAAAAGCTGAAGAGTTTTCTTCAGACCTGTCTCGGGCTTCCAACCTGTGTGGCGCTCGATCTTAGCATTGTCAGTGATGTAAATCAGTTGATCGCCGATGCGGCGCTCATGCAGCACGCATTCCATGGAACGCCCGGTCAGCAGAGCAATCTCGTCCATCAATTCGAGCAGGGAAACGGAATTCTGCGGACCGCCACCCACGTTGTAAACCTCAGTCCGGGTGGTTTCAATATTCTGACGGACCGCATCAAAAGCGCGCACAAGATCGTCCACGCAGAGCACGTCGCGGACCTGACGGCCATCACCGTAAATTACGACCGGTTCTTCCTGTAAAGCCGAATAAACGAAGTGGGCCACCCATCCTTGATCTTCCGTGCCGAACTGCCTTGGCCCGGCGACACAGGACATGCGGAAGACCACTGTAGGCATGGCATAGATGCGCCCGAAATCGCGCACGTACTGGTCGGCCGCGCCTTTGGAGCAACCGTACGGAGAATGAAAGTCCAGCGGCTGTGATTCTGAAACGCCCAGGTGTTGCGTTAGATACCGCTTCCCGCTGATGACTGGCGTGCCGAGGGCGAGTTCGCCATACACTTTATTCGTTGAAGTAAACAGGATGAATGGCCGGTTGCCGGAGCGGCGAGCAGCGTCCAGGACATTGAAGGTACCGGCAAGATTGGTTTCAAAATCAAGGCGCGGATCAGCCACAGACGTAGTGACGGCAACCTGCGCGGCGAAATGATAAATCTCGTTCGCATGGACCACGGCTTTTTCTACCTGCCGGGCATCACGGACGTCGCCGACAGTGACCTGAAGCCGGCCGGTATTGCCCGCCGTCTTTCTCAGCCATTCAAGGTTGTGGTGCACTCCGGCGCGGGAGAGATTGTCAAAAATGTGCACCTTCGCATCGGTGTGAGCAAGCAGCGAGTGGGCCAGATTCGACCCGATAAAGCCTGCTCCTCCAAGAATCAGCACCGAGCGGGTATCCTGCTTCCGCATTGTTCCCCCTTATCAAAATTCCGTAGCGACTAGGCGGTCAACCCGAATTCGCTGAGCTGCGCGACCGCTTCGGCGGCGCGGTCCTGCGGCTTCTGCGAGCATAACCATTGCGCCAGATCTTTTAACCCATCGGCGAAGCGCACCTGCGGTGTATAGCCCAGAAATTTGCGAGCAGCCGAAATATCCGCAAAGCAATGGCGGACATCGCCGGCGCGATACTTCTGCGTAAGCTCGGCGGCAATCTCAGAGTCCGTGGCCCGCGCCAGTTCGGCTGCCACTTCACGAATGGAGATCGGTTCGCCCGATCCGATGTTCAGGGCCATGCCGTCGCCCTGCGGCGACTCCATGGCCAGCAGATTGGCGCGAACAACATCTTCGACGCTGACGAAGTCACGTAACTGGGCTCCATCTTCAAAAACCAGCGGAGGATTGCCATTCATAAATCGCGAAGCAAAGATCGCGGCCACGCCAGTATAAGGATTGGAGAGAGCCTGTCTGGTTCCGTAAATATTGAAATAACGCAACGCCACTGCCGCCAGCCCATAAGTCCGGCCGAAGAGCAGGCACATCTCTTCCTGGTCTTTCTTGGACAGCGCGTAAATGGAGCTGCACTGCAGCGGCTTGGATTCATCCGTGGGAATCGGGGTAAGAGCTTCGCCACACGCGGGACAGTTTGGCTCCCATTGCCTGATCCTGAGCTGATCGACCGAGCGAAGCTGCGGCGCGACACTGCCGCACTGCGCGCAGAGATATTTTCCTTCGCCGTAGATTGACATGGATGAAGCCAGGACCAGCTTCTCCACGCGGCTCTTACGGTCCAGCAGCTGTTGCAGGAGCACGGCGGTTCCCTGCGTGTTCGAGCCTATGTAACGCTCAATCTCATACATGGACTGGCCCACGCCGACGGCCGCGGCCATGTGAAACACCACATCAATACCAGCCAAGGCGCGCCTCACCGCGGCTGAATCCCGCACATCGCCCTGCACGAACTCGGCGTCTTCCGCCAGATACTCCGGAATTCCACCATGATGTACCTGGGCGGTCAGGTTGTCATAAATACGAACGTGGTGGCCAGCGGCCAGCAGGGCGTCGGCAAGGTGCGAACCCACAAACCCTGCGCCGCCGGTGATGAGTATGTTCTTTGCCATTCTTACCTGGCTCCTATCAATACGTGATTGTCTTTTCTCGCCGCAGCGTACCTGCGAATGGCCCAGACCGCGAACTCGGCAAAATCTTCAGCTCGTTTTGGTGGACTGGTGTAGTGGGGAGCAATGCCCATGTGCTCTGGAGTAAAGCAGAGCGTCAGGGTAGTGCTGAATGGCTCCAGCGCCTGCATCTGGCGATCGAACCATGCGTCAGCGTTTTCACGATACCAATCCGCCCAGCTGACGCCGGTGCGCAAATATTTCACACCCAACCGTTTCAACCAGTCGACAGCCATATCCAGCCGCGGATCTTCGTAATGGAGCCATTGGCAGATGCCCATACCGCGGGGAAACGCTTCGGCCGCCAGCTTAGGCGAACCGTCCTCGCGCAAAAGCCCCATATAGTAATGACGATAATAGGCGCTGCCTTCGGCTTCTTTGTGGCGCGTGGTGGCTGACCATGTGGCCGGCAAATCCAGCAGGCTATACCAGTGCACGCGATCAACAATCGGCAATAAAAGCTCAGCCGTACGCTGCAGGCCAAAGGCCTGGACTTCCTCCGCGCCAAAAGAAGAAACTCCAGCTTCAGACACCCAGACGGGCTTGCGGGTGACGGCGCGAATCTCATCGATCTTCCTGGGCCAATCCTGAATCTGCCAGTGGTTCCAATCCAAGGGAAAGCCATGCACAGATACGACATCCACAGCATCCAGCACGCCGTAAGAGCCAAGAAGCTCAATAAAATTGGGATCAATGGGAGAGATGCCGCCCAGGACTATGGGCAGCTCAGGATTTTCCTGGCGAATGGCCTTGCTGGCGGCAATGACCATGCCAGCAAACATCCTCCAATCGGGATCCAGCTTGAAATCCCAATGCGAAAGATTATTGGGCTCATTCCACAACATGACTGCTTCAACCATGCATGCACCTTTGTACAGAGTTGGGCCAGGTTACAGGGTGCCCGCTAATTCGTGGTCCAAAAGATATTTTCCGTCGTCCCTGGTGACGTGGGACGGGGCGCAGATCCAGGTTTCCTGTTCAGGATGAGAGGTAATTTCCAGGCCTGAGCTGCGCAACATTCCTTCCATAGCGCCGTGATTGGGAATCCACCAGTTGGTGGGATCGCCCGCGTAATTCTTTTCAATGAAGTACATGCATGGGAAATCCGGATTCTTGAATATCTCCATGTTCCAGAAATGATAGTTCTCGCGCAGTTCCGGGCTGGTGAGGGAGCCGCGCACCATGGTCTGGAAGATCAGGCTGCCCTTAACCTTCTTGATGACTTTATCGAGGGCGAATAAAGGATAGCGCAAATGGTAAAAAACTCCCATAAACAGGACGTAGTCGAATTGACCGGGAATCGAATCCACGTCATAGACCGAGCACTTGGCAAATTCAAGGTCCAGACCCAGAACCTGGGAGGCGAAACGGGCCTGATCAAGGTAGCGGTCGTCCACGTCAACGCCCAATACGCGGCTGGCGCCTCTCTTTTTTAGTTCGATGGAATGGAAGCCGCCGTTGCACCCGATATCGAGCACACTGGCGCCGGACAAATCCGCGGGCAGCGCTGGAGCAACGTGCTTCCACTTTACATTGGGAAAATCGCCTAGAAAATGATGAGGCGCCGTCCAAACCCCATTCAGGTTGATGTTGTGGAACCAGTCACCTTTTTCTTCAATACGGCGTGTGAGTTCCTGGTGACCGTCCAGATTTTGAGTCTCATCCACTGCAATCATGTTCGCGCGCGTTGCCACCATTGGGTACTACCAATCTCCAATGCATTACCGCTTATAAATGGGATTAGACTCAGTGCGAGGAACTTAGGATGTCCTTTAAATGCGGATACATGACGCAAACAAATGCCATTTATTCCGCGGCGTGATCAGGCTGGCCTGGTGCAAAAAAAGCGGGGAGCAGAGCTGTACTGTATTTCCAGCCCTCTCCCGCGATACAACATCAAAACTCTTCGGCCAATCGCGACGCGCGCCCTGCAACCGCTAGACAGTCCTGCGTCCTGTGACCAGGTTAATGACAGCAACTACCAATGCGATCACGAGCAGAAGATGGATCAAACCACCGGCCACATGGAATCCCCAGCCTAAAAGCCAAAGGATGATGAGGATTGCAAAAATCGTCCAAAGCATAGATACCCCTTCAAATAGGAAACTCAGTCGACAACCACCAAAAGGTGAGAAGCGGCATCTCCGGGCGGAGTTGTCTCTCAGAACATGTTTTCATAGGGAAGACTTCAGAAGCGCGGTGCCACAAATACGCCCGATCGGCAAGTTGATATACCCTTCGCGCAACATGGGGCTGGCCGCCAGGATTCGAAAATTATTTCAGCTCAGCCGGGACAGGCATGGGCGAAGAAGCCCAGTGCGATATGCCGTATTCCTTCAACTTGCGATACAAAGTAGTTTTGCCGATGCCAAGCGCGCGGGCGGTCATGAGTTTATCGCCATTGAGCTGCTGCAAAGCGTCCAGAATGGCCTGTTTTTCCATTTCAGCCAGGGGCAGGATTCTGGCCTGCTTGCCGGGCACCGAGGCGCGCAGAGACGCCGAACGAATATGCGGGGGAAAGTCGGCCGTTTGCAGCACCGGCCCCGCGCTCATGGCCACGGCACGTTCCAGGCAATTCTCCAGTTCACGGACATTACCGGGCCAATCATACAATTGGAGCAGCTTCAGCGCTTCAGGATTGATCGAGTAGTGCGCCTGCCTGGTCTGGCTGACGCGATCAAGGAAATGCTCGGCTAGCGGACGAATGTCTTCTTTACGTTCACGTAATGGCGGCAAGCGGAGACTAACCACGTTGAGGCGGAAGAACAAATCGCGGCGGAATGTTCCCTGCTGGACAGCCATTTCCAGATCCCGGCTGGTAGCGGCAATCATCCGCACATCGACTGGGATGGATTTTCCATTGCCCTGAACGTGAAACTCCCGTTCCTGCAAAGCGCGAATCAGCTTGCCCTGGATATCTAAAGGCATTTCCCCGATTTCATCAAAAAAAACGGTGCCGCTGCTGGCCAGGGCAAGCAGGCCGTCTTTTAATTTGGAACCGATGCCCGACTTGATGGGGCCAAATAGTTCATTTTCTAAAGCGCCGTTGCCAGTCACCGTGCAATCGACCAATAGAAAAGGACGGTCGCGGAAGGGGCCTTGGGCGTGAATTGCGCGGGCCACGGTTTCTTTCCCCGTACCGCTTTCGCCATGGACCAGAACGGGGTGGTTGCTGGTAGCAACTTTGCTGATAATGCGATACAGCTTCTGCATCTCGGGGGAGTGTGCGAGCATGGCGTTGTCGCCCGGGATGGCCTGTACATGTTCACGGGAAATACGTTCTTCCAGCGAATTCCGCAGACGTCCCGCCGCGCGAGTCAAAAGCGCCTTAAGTTCTTCGCCTTTAAATGGCTTGCGGATGAAGTCACAAGCACCGCTTTTCATGGCGGTAACCACTGAATCGACGGTGGCCTGTCCGCTCACCATAATGATTTCAGTCTGGGGGTGGACTTCCTTGAATTTCGCCAGCAGGTCGATTCCTTCCTGAGTCGATTGCCGGACGTCGAGAAGCACCACATCGACCGGTTGCTCTTCCATTTGGCGCAGGGCCGTGCGGGTATTTTCAGCAGTGTAAACCTTGAATCCCATGCCGCTGGCAACTTCCTTCGACAAATCCCTGACCCAGCGGTCTGGATCCACAATCAACAGAAACAATGACTCAGCAGGAGATTCTTCGCGTGAGATTGCCCGCACCGCAGTCGACATAGATTCCCTTTCCGCTACTCTGGAAGCCATAGCTTTCTTCCTTTGACGCCCAACGGGCGTGACTTCCCGAATCACCTGCGGCGAAAAAAGACTTAGGCCTGAACAAACTGACCCGACCAGCTTCGTATGTTTGCGTCTTAAATTGCGTCTTTAAATAAAGAAGTGCGTGGCCCCGCCGCTAACGGTGTCCGCTTTACAAAGTTAACTACAATTCGCAAGTTAAATGAGAGGTCACACTTTTTTACGCTTTGAGTTAAAAATTTCCAATTTCAGAACATCGATACGAACTGAGCAAGGGGCATGTACTCTTGCCCCATTGCGACTGATTACTCAAGAACTACGCTGGCTTGACTTAGGCGGAAGCCACGAGATACCTTCGCGGGAAGCCTTTCCAACCGAGGCAGGGAGAAATCAGTGTCTTTTCAACGAATGATCACGCTCACGACCGACTTCGGTTTGACGGAGCATTATGTTGGTGCAATGAAAGGGGTTATTTACAGCATTAATCCGACGGCCAAGGTAGTAGATATCACCAATGCGGTGCAGTCATTTGATGTTCTGGACGGTGCCATTGCGGTCTCACAGGCATATCACTGCTTTCCCAAGGACACTGTACATGTGGTCGTGGTGGACCCCGGGGTAGGGGGGCCACGCAGGCCGATCATCGCAACGGCAGGACAATATGTATTCGTGGCGCCCGATAATGGCGTGTTGTCACTGGTCTATGAGCGAGAAGAGCGGGTCAGCGTCCGCCACGTTACCTCAGAGCATTATTTCCATCACCCCGTCAGCAATACTTTCCATGGCCGCGATATTTTCGCGCCCGTGGCGGCTTACCTGAGCAAAGGTGTGGATCAGGCTAAGTTTGGAGAAGAAATCACCGATTTCGTGCGCTTCCTTTCGCCCAAACCAAAAGCAACTGCTGAAAATGCATGGAAAGGCCTGGTGCTCAAGACCGATAAATTCGGCAACCTGATTACCAACATCGCTGCAAAAGATATTCCGCAGATTTTTGATGGCTCGTCCATGGCTTTCAAGATCACTGTGGGCAAAGCTGAAGTCACCAAGTTTGTTTCTACATATGGCGAAGGTGCACCGGGAGAGTTGGTTGCTCTTTTGGGCAGCACCGGCTTTCTGGAGATTTCCGCAAATAAGGGTGCGGCTTCACGGGTGTCGGGCGCGGACAAAGGCAGCGAGGTGGTGGTGACCATCGCGGATTAGCGTCATTTTCTTGTTTAGTCCTGATTCGGGACTAACATCAACGTGCCGCATGAACGTTTCCTCAACCGTTGGCAAAGAAAAGAAGGCGGAGAGAATGGCGGAAAATAAAACCAAGCCCACAAAATTAAGTGTGTCGACGTTTATTGGAGCCCTCGCGGACCCGACCAGACGCGCGGACGCCAAGGTGCTCGTAAAGTTGATGCAAAGCGCGACGGGCGAAAAGCCGAAGATGTGGGGACCGTCAATCATAGGCTTCGGCAGCTACCACTATAAATACGACAGCGGACGCGAAGGCGACATGCCCCTTATCGGTTTTTCGCCGCGCAAGGCCGCAACTGTTCTGTATAACATGACCGGCTTCAGCGGCTTTGAGGCACTGCGAGCCAAACTCGGCAAGCACGCGGCTGCCAAAGGGTGTCTCCACATCAAGAATCTCGGGGAGATAGACCAAAAAGTATTGGAGACACTAGTCGTGAAATCCGTCGGCGCTATGCGGGCCCGATACCCCGGCTAAGGAAACAAGAAACGCCAGCGCGTTGTTAGTGTGTGCGCTGCCACTCGGAAGCGACACAACGGGCGAGTCCTGCACTATGGCTGGCAGAATCTTCTTTGTTTATACTCAATACCACGTGCGCGAACTCATACGGTTCTTGTGGAACTCAACCCGCGGACATCGTTTCGCCCCCTGGCGCAGCCCCTACCTGCGCTGGCGCATGGAAACTTATTCCGGCCTGAAGATGGACAAGATTGGCTTTGTGGAGTTCTGGGGATTCATGGTGCGAGAGAGAAAACAGCTGCGTCGCTTCCTGAAGTGGACTGCTGAGATGGATAACTACGCGCGTCCGAAACCGAAGAATCCGTAAGGCAGTAGATGGCAATTAGCCAAGACGACTGCTAATGATCGCATGGGGAATCCCGATTCCGAAGGAATTTCGCCAAGAGAGAGCTGCTTTCGTTTTCGCTGGCGCGGAGTCGAAACAAATGGAGGGCACAATGAAGCAGGATTCGAAAGGTATCACTAATCGCCGGGGGTTTCTGATCAGTTCAGCCGCGGCCGCCGGCCTTGTTCTCTACCCGGAAACATTATTGTTTGGCCAAGCGGCTGGCGCAGCGCCGGCTGCTACTACAGTTCCGCAGAATACGCCTCCGAATACCGCCGCCAGCAAACCAAGGCCTGATCCCCTGAAGCCCGAGTTGGTGAAGGAATTTGTCATGGCCGCCCACGTTGACCTGGAGAAGACCAAGACCCTGTTGGCGGAAACGCCAAGCCTGTTGAATGCCACCTGGGACTGGGGTGGTGGCGATTTTGAAATGGCGATTGGCGGCGCAGGGCACATGGGACGAAGAGACATTGCGCTCTTCCTGATCGGCCAGGGCGGTCGCTTTGACCTGTTTGTGGCTGCCATGCTGGGGCGTCTAGACGTAGTCAAGCCCATGCTTACTGCGTTTCCACATCTCGCCGAATCAAAAGGGCCACATGGCATTCCGCTGATGGTCCATGCGCAAAAGGGCGGGCAGGATGCAGCGGAGGTAGCGGCGTTTCTGGAGTCGTTGAAATCGAAGTCTGTTTAGAAGATTTAGCCGCGAATTGGGCGAATGAACACGAATCGAAAGCAAGTTTGAAACGCAGAGCGGAGAAATTATCAGGTAGAGTGGCGGGCGGAATTTGCTGACAGCGATCAGCAAAGGCTAATGATCCAACATCAACCAATTCTTCGCAACAAAAGGGTTCCCTCACTTCGTCCGGGACAAAGCAAAACGCTAGATATCGTACTTCTTCAGCAAGTGGCGGAACGAGCGATAGGAAACCTTCAGCAACTCGGCGGCGCGGATCTGGACGCCGCCAGACTGTTGCAGGGCTGATTCGATCAGTGAACGCTCCACACCGGCAACATACTTTTCAAAATCAATTCCATCGGTCGGGACATTTGGACTGCTGTGGCCGTTACTGGAAGCGGCTGCAGCGCGAGCACGCGGACGGTCAGCCTCAAAATCAACTTTAAGCTCATTGCCCGTTTCCATGGCAACCGCGCGCTCAATAGTGTTTTCCAACTGGCGCACGTTGCCGGGCCATTCAAAGGCTTTGAGCGCGTCCAGTGATTCCTGCGAAATGCGCAAGATGCTCTTTTGCGCCGCCGCGGAATATTTCTTGAGGAAATGGTTGGCCAGCAGTTCAACATCGTCGCGCCGCTCACGCAGGGCCGGCACCTGAATGGGAATCACGCTCACGCGGTAGTAAAGGTCCTCACGGAACGTGCCATTGGCCACCATCCCCTGCAGGTCGCGATTGGTGGCTGCGATTACGCGAACGTCCACAGGAGTTTCCTGCGTGCCTCCTACTGGACGGATGGTGCGCTCCTGGAGAACGCGCAGCAGCTTTACCTGCATGGACACGCTCATCTCGCCAATTTCGTCGAGGAAAATTGTCCCGTTGCTGGATACTTCAAAAAGACCGCGCTTGTTCTGGCTGGCCCCGGTGAAAGCGCCTTTCACGTAACCAAAGAGTTCGCTTTCGAGCAGCGTTTCTGGAAATGCACCGCAGTTGATGGAAACAAACGGCTGCGTGGCGCGAGTGGAACAGGAATGGACAGCGCGTGCCACCAGTTCTTTGCCTGTGCCACTTTCGCCGTAAATGAGTACGGTGCTGGCAGTGGGCGCCACGGTGCGGATAGTGGTTTTCAGTTTTTCGATGACCGGACTGCTGCCTATAAAGTTCTCAAGGGAATTGCGGCTGGCGGCGTCGCGCTTGAATGCAAGGTTTTCCCGCTGAAGGACAAGGGTTTCCAGAGCGCGTCCTACGGCAAGCTTCAGTTCTTCCAGCAGGCCGGGGCCCTTGTGGATGTAATCAAATGCGCCGCCCTTGACCGCCTGCACGGCGGCTTCATAGTCTTCCACGGCCGTTATGAGAATGACGGAGGTTTCAGGCGAAGACTGGCGGGCAAAACGCAGCACTTCAATGCCGTCGGTCTGCGGCATCTTGATGTCGGTGATCAAAAGTTCGTAGTTGGCGGAGCTAAGTTTCTTTTTGGCCGCTTCACCACCATTGACGGTCTCAACGCGATGGCCGTCTTTGCGCAACGAAATATCCAGCATTTCGCAAATCGAGCGCTGGTCATCACAGACAAGAATGCTAGCCATGCGAGACCTCTTCGTTCACCGGCACATCATCCGCTTC
>DASYKK010000365.1:0-4822 GCA_035995565.1 Candidatus Angelobacter sp. | reverse complement strand
TCAAAGCTGCCCCAGAAGAAATGTACCGGGCTGGATTTTCCGATAAAGCGAGAACGGAAGACCTTCAACACGTCATCAACCGACACGAGCGTGCGCCAGAAGCGGCGCGCATACTCTTTGTCATATGAAGCATGGATTTTGTCCTGGTCGAATGCGATGGGATCGGCGATCTCCACCGGCATGCGCCAGATTTTTACGTCGATCTTCAACTCGCGCAGGGCCGACATGAACTCCTGGTAGAAATCGGCCACCGAACGCGGCGCAAGCGGGATAATCTTCGTCGCCGGATCGCATGTCTTAATCACTAGTTGGTGTTCGAGAAAATCAAACTCAATCTCAAACACGCGGTCGCCGTACGGAATGGCCGAAGTGGTCAGACCACGCGCGCTCACATAAAGAGCCACGTTCCACCAGTGATTGATTTTGGGCGTCAGCGCCAGCCGCACTTTGCCGACGATCTGCGTCCACATGTGCAACGTGTCACGCGTATCCTGCCAGGCGGAGAGAGGTAAAGCCGGCCAGCAAACGGGCGAGTCAGAAACAGCGGTGTTAAAGACGTCTGTCATAGGCGGGTGTGTGCCATAGGCTGGCTCCAGGTTGATAGTATAAGTCGCGGTCCGTGGCGGCGTCGAATTGAGCGTGCAATCGTTTACTCGATCTTACGCACCTGTTTCTGCATTGCGCCGAAAGCCGTGACCAGCAGCATGCTGACGCCGGCAACAATGAACATCCCTTTCAGGTTCCATGCAATGAGCAGTCCTGCCACGCCCAGCGAGACTGGAATCAGTCCAAAATTCACCAGCATCAGCACGCTCATCACCCGCCCGCGCACCGCAGCTTCTACCCTCTGCTGAATCCAGGAAGCGATGTGTACGTTGGCCAGCCCGGCGCTAAGCGCCATCAGCAGGAGAATCATGGCAATCCCCCAGAGCCGGCCTTGCATTCCGATCTGTCCCAGGCACACGCTGATCACCACGCATGCGCAGAGAAGAAGAATGCCGCGCTTCCGGATTTTAAGAATTCCCGCCAGCAGCGCGCCCAGCAGGCCGCCGGCGGCAGCAGCGGAAACCAAAATGCCGTAGGCGGCGGGCGAGCCGAATTTGACCTTCGTCAGGTAAGGCAGGCCTACAGCCATGGGTCCGGCCAGACAGAAATTCAGTACTGCCGCCAGCAGCATCAGTGATCGCAGCGGCACGTCGCGGCGTACGTACGCGACCCCCTCGGAGATCGACTTCCACATGGGAGGCTGTGATGCGCTTTGTGTGCGTGGTGGGTCGGGGAGTTGCCACAGAGCGGCGATGATGAAGAGGAAGCTGATGGCATCGACAAAAAATGCCCACGTTGTGCCCAGCGCCTTGATCACGACTCCCGCGGGCGCTGGCGCAGCGATCGTGGTCAATTGCGCGGTGGTCTGGAAAACAGAGTTGGCGGCGACCAGTTGCTCGCGCTTGACCAGCGAAGGCAACAGGGTTGAGGCAGCAGGCATGGAGAAGGCATCGGCGACGCCGAAGCAGAAGCCGAGGACATAGAGCTCCCAGAGCTGCAGGACGCGAAGCCACAGAAGGATTCCGATCGCGGTAACGAACAGCGTGCGCGCCGACGCCGTGCTCATCAGGATTCTTCTCGCCGAGACGCGGTCCGTCACCGCTCCGCCGATCAGCATCAGAACAGCCCGGGGAATCGCCACAGCCATCAGAATGGTTCCGACGGCCACGGCCGATCCGGTCAACGTCAGGACCACCCAGGGTAGCGCCACCAGGTAAAACTGGTCGCCCAGAAGGGAAATGGCCGAGCCGGCCCAGAGGAGGCGGAAGTTGCGTTCGCGTAGCGGGTGCGGCGCAGGCGAAGGTGCGTGTGCGGGGATGTTGGCGGCCGCCATAAGAGTGTTCTCCTGAATACAAATGTAAATGTAAATTCACATTTACATAATTGTCAAGTATTATTTAGGAGCATGAAAAAAGAAAAAAAACCGGTCCGGAAACTGGCGCCGCAGCAGGAGCGCAGCCGCGAGTCGCTGCGCAAGCTGCAGAAGGCCACCGCCGAGGTTCTGGGCCAGCATGGCTTGGCCGGCGCGACCATCCCGCGCATTGCACAGCACGCCGGCATGACCCCCGGTTCAATCTACCGGCGCTTTCATGACAAGGAAGCGCTGCTGGAAGATACGATCCTCGGCATCCTGGAGCGACAGCAGGAGCGCGCCCGCAGCGGCATGACGACTGCCGCCGCCGCGCAAATTCCCCTGGTGGTTTTTACGGAGCAGGTGATCAACGGCATGGTGCTGGGCTACCGCGTCAATGCGCCGCTGTTGCGCGCTATGCGCATCTTTGTGCAGGGCAGGGCCAACACGCTATTTTGGAAGAAAGCCTGCAAACTGGAGCTCCGCTCGTTTGAACATGTATTGGATCTGTTTCTGGCGCATCGCAAGGAGATCAAGCATCCCGATCCGCGGGCGGCGATCTCGATGGGCCTGATGATGGTGACCAGCACGCTGTTTGAGGTCGTTGTCATGCCGGTCGATCTTGGACCGTTGAAACAATTTCTGCCCAAAGACGATCTGGCTCTCCGCCGCGAGCTGAAACGGGCGTTTCTGAACTATCTGGGCGTGGAACAGAAGAGCGGGTAGCGGCTGATACAATGGGAACATCCCGCATCCGCATGATGCGGGCGATTCCATCATCCCTTCAGGCTGCGAAACCGGTTCTATCTATGTTTGAAAATCTCCAGGAAAAGCTGCAACGGGCGTTCAAGAACCTGCGTGGACAGGGCACGCTCACCCAAGAAAATATTCAGGAAGCGCTGAAAGAAATCCGCATGGCGCTGCTGGAAGCCGACGTCAACTTCAAAGTAGTCAAAACATTCATTGACCGCGTGCAGGAAAAAGCTGTCGGCCAGGAAGTAATGACCGCGCTCTCTCCAGCGCAGCAGATCGTCAAGATCGTCCACGACGAACTAGTGGAAGTTCTGGGCAAGGACACGGCCAAGCTCAAGTTCGCATCTCAGCCTCCCTCGGTCATTTTAATGGCCGGGCTGCAAGGTTCCGGCAAGACCACCACGTCCGGCAAGCTCGCAGCATGGCTCAAGAAAGGCGGACATCGGCCCATGCTGGTCTCCGTCGACGTGTATCGCCCAGCCGCTCGCCAACAGTTAAGGGTCGTCGCAGAAGCCATCAAAGCCAATCTGTATGAAGGAAAAGTTGAATCCGCGGACACGCCGACGGTTGAGCGTTTGGCTAAAGAAGCGCGCAAGGAAGCCATCAACAGCGGCTGCAATTTCCTGATCGTCGATACTGCCGGGCGCCTGCACATCGATGACGAGTTGATGTCAGAGATGCAGTCGCTCAAAAAAATCCTGAACCCGCAGGAAATCCTGTTCGTGGCCGACGCCATGACCGGCCAGGACGCCGTGCGCTCCGCCGACGAGTTCCATAAAAAACTTTCTATCACTGGCGTCATCCTCACCAAGATGGATGGCGATGCTCGCGGTGGCGCGGCGCTTTCCATCCGCCAGGTTACCGGCCAGCCCATCAAGTTCATCGGCGTGGGCGAAAAGTATGACGCGCTGGAGCCCTTCCATCCTGACCGCATCGTTGGCCGCATCCTCGGTATGGGCGACATTCTTACCTTGGTCGAAAAGGCGCAGGAAAACGTCGACCAGAAAAAAGCCCAGGAGTTCGCGCAGAAGGCGCTGGGCGGAGAAGGCTTCTCTCTGGAAGATTTCCGCGACCAGCTTCGCCAGGTAAAGAAGCTTGGATCTTTGCAAAGCGTGATCAAGATGCTGCCCAGCATCGGCCCGTTCGCCAACATGCAAAAAGCCGCCGATTCCGTGGATGAAAGCCAGATCACCCGCGTGGAAGCGATCATCAATTCCATGACGGCGAAAGAGCGCCATCATCATGAGATCATCAATGGCAGCCGGCGGAAACGGATTGCCCGCGGCTCCGGCACCAGCGTCCAGGAAGTGAACCAGCTTCTGCGCCAGTACGCCCAGATGCGCAAGATGTTCAAGGACATGGGCAAGTCCAGCTTCAGCCGCAAATTGGCTGGGATGAAGCTGCCGGGCATGATGCGGTAGTTCTTTTCTGACCACTGATTTCCACTGAGGACACTGATCAGGATTGGCCGCGAAAGAATGCGAATCAAACTGAACTTCCCAAAATTCGCGTTGATTCACGCGCATTCGCGGCTCATTTCTTTTGCTTTCTCCATGTCTCCGTGCCTCCGGGGTGGATTTTCATGGCTCTGAACCAACAACTTGACCAGCTCACCGCCAAACTCCGCGCCATGGTTCCCGCCGAGCGTCTGGCCGTCGTAGATCGCGCCGCCGCAGAGCTCGCTCAGTCCGGACTGGCCGAGCGGGCGCTCAAAATCGGCGACCGCGTCCCAGACTTCGAACTCTCTGATGGTGACGGCATGCTTTGGCGCTCAGAAGACCTGCTTCGCAGCGGGCCGGGCGCCATTGTCTTCTATCGCGGACGCTGGTGCGCCTATTGCAACGCGCAGCTTAACGCGTTACAGGAAATTCACCAACAGATTGCGCAAACAGGCGCTTTCCTTGTGGCCATCTCTCCGCAAACGCGTAAGCATTCTTATATGACGCGCGACATGCACAAGCTGCGCTTCCCTGTCCTGAGCGACCAGGGAAATCAAGTGGCTCACAAATTCGGGCTCGTCTATCGCCTTTCGCCGGAGATGCAGGCGCTGTATGAGAGCATCATGACCAAACTGCCGGGATACAACGGTGACCAGAGCTGGGAATTGCCGCTCGCCGCCACGTATGTGGTGGAAACGAACGGCAAGATTTCCTGGACCAGAATTGATGCGGA
>DASYKK010000364.1:0-6730 GCA_035995565.1 Candidatus Angelobacter sp. | reverse complement strand
AGAGCATTTGCAGATTGTGACGCACTGCCTGCTTTCGCTGGAAACCAATCCCAGTTCCGAGCAAATTCACCGATTGTTACGTGCCATGCACACGGTGAAGGGGTCGGCGGCGCAGGTTGGTTTGCACCGGATAGCGCACGTAGCGCACCGAGCGGAAGATTTGATCGGGCGGCTACGCGAAGGCGAACTGCGCCCCAGCGCTGAGATTATCGATATCTGCCTTGACGCGGTGGACACTCTCAAAAAATTCCTCTACCACCAATGGACGGACGAAGCGGCCATGCAGACTTCCGTCCAGGGACTGTTCTCCCGCATTTCGCGATTGGTACCGCCTGAAAAAGAAGAAGATCTGGCCGTTCATGCAGTGGTTCCGTCAAAAGAAGTTGCGGTTCCATTGGTTGCTGAGGCAATTGAAACAGCGCCCGCCAGCTACTTGCAAGAGATACATCTTTCGGATGACGAAGCGGTCGTCGCAGCGCCGATTGCGGTAAGTCATCATGAGCCTGCAGCGGTTCCGGCGATTCCCCATATAGCGGCGGAAATCAGGAAGCCGGAAGGGATCGAAAAGTTCGCCGACGAAGATTTAATGCGCAAGGAGCCGGCATCAATGCCGCAGTCCAAATCCGTGCGCATTGCACTGGAACGTCTGGACCGCATGATGAATGCCGTGGGCGAGTTGGTAATCAACCGCACACGCATGCTGGGCCGCGTGGCGGAGCTGGAGCGCCTGGCGGATGTGCTGAATTTCTCCAAGGCACGCATGCAGGACAAGGTTTCTGAATTTCAGGAGAAGCACGAGTTCAGCCGCATACACTCTGCGCCAACTCCGAGGCCGTCCGACGGTTTCCCGCTGCGCAGCGGCTATTCCAGCTATTCGCATTCATTTGATAACTCACTAGCCGAGTTCAGCGAGCTGGAGATGGACCGTTATGACGATTTCAATATCCTCTCGCGCTCGCTGACAGAGATTTCCGCCGACATCACAGAAGTGCTGACGCAGTTGGATGGCTTTGTTCGCCGCGTGGATGGTGACATTGACGAGTTCACCAAGCTGGCACACCGCCTCCAGGATGAAATTACGCAGGCGCGAATGGTGCCAATTGGAAACCTGTACACGCGTCTCTCGCGCACTGTGCGCGATGCCGCCAAGGCCGTGAACAAGAAAGTGGAGCTCACGCTGGCCGGCGCCGAAACTGAACTAGATAACAACATCATCCAGCAGATTTCTGATCCGCTGATTCATCTGGTGCGCAATGCGGTGGCACATGGCCTGGAGCGCGACGAAGAACGATACGAGCAGGGTAAGAGCGATTCCGGCAATGTTGCCGTGCGGGCGTACCATCGCGGCAATCACATATATATAGAGGTAGAAGACGACGGCCGCGGCATCGATTATGAAAAGGTCCGCAAGACCGCCGTAGATCATGGCATGCTTTCAGCCGAAAGCGCCGCGGAACTCGGCGAACGGGACTTGCTTGACCTTCTGTTCCAGCCGGGCTTCTCTACCGCTCCGCGCAAGACTGAGCTGGCGGGCCGCGGTGTTGGTCTGGACGTGGTGAAGTCGAATCTTGCGCTGCTTAATGGCGAAATCGAAGTAGAAACGCAAAAAGGGCTGGGCAGCCGCTTCACGCTGAAAGTTCCTCTCACGCTCATCATCTCGCAGGCGCTTTTTGTGCGTTGCGGCACCTCGATGTTTGCTCTGCCGTTGTCGTTTGTGGAAGAAATCAGGCGGCTCCGGATCAACGAAATTGAAGAAGTAGGCGGCAAGCTGCTGACGAAAGTTCGGGACGTGGTCACGGAAATCGTGCGGCTTGACAGCGTGCTAGGTCTGGAGCCAATCCAGCCGATCAACGGCTACTTCCGCATGGTGATTGCGAATGTTGCGGGACGGCAAGTGGGAATCGTGGTAGAAGATGTTGTTCGCAAAGATGAAATCGTTATCAAGAGCCTGGGTGAGTTCCTGCGCAACTTGAAGATGTTTCCCGGCGCCACCATTGCTCCAGACGGAAGCCTGATTCTGCTGCTTGATGTAAATCGTCTGGTGGCGGGTGAGGCCATTGAACACCGCCCATTGATGACCAGCGCCAATGCGGCCCGCGTCTTTGCGCCGGGCGCAGCGGCTGTAGCCCATGGCGCCATTCCGCAGGAAGCCATCGATTTTGTACCGGAAGAAAAACTTGTGGTGCTGGTGGACGATTCCATCAGTGTGCGCAAGTTCGTCGGGCGAATGCTGGAGAAAGCAGGCTACCGCGTAAAGCTGGCGGCGGACGGACTGGAAGCTCTGGAGATCGTCACGCAAACGCGCTGCGATCTAGTGGTGACCGATCTGGAGATGCCGCGGACGAACGGCTACGAACTGTTATCCCATCTACGGCAGGATGCAAAGACTCGCAGTATTCCGGTGATGGTGGTCACGTCGCGTGCAGGCGCCAAGCATCGTGACCGCGCAATAAAAGAGGGCGCAATGGCGTTTCTGACCAAACCGGTGCAGGAAGACCAGTTTATTGCAGCAGTGTCCAAATTAATCGGGACCCCAGCAGGACAGGCAATGGAAAAAGCGGCGGCTGGATAGTAAGGATAGTTTCATAGCGATGACGTACACAGGCAAGAAAACTCGGGTGCTGGTTGTGGATGACTCGGCGTTCATGCGCAAGGTGCTGCAAGGCATCATCGCGTCTGATCCACAGCTGGAAGTGTGCGGCGAGGCGCGCGATGGACGTGACGCAGTCACTCAAACCGAGGCGCTCAAACCGGACGTCATCAGTATGGACATTAATATGCCGCACGTGGATGGTCTTCAGGCGACTGAGATCATCATGTCCAGCAATCCCCGGCCAATCTTGATTGTGAGCTCGGAGTCGCGTGAAGGCGCAGACGTTACGTTAAAGGCGCTGGAACTGGGAGCGATTGACTTTGTGCCGAAGCCGGGCGGTGGTGTTGATCTGGACATGAGTTCGGTGAAAGAAGAATTGTGCCGCAAGCTGAAGATGGCGGCAAAGGTCCGGGTGGTGCGCACGGCAACGCGGTCCAAGTTGCAGCATGAGGTGGCTTCGTCGTCACCGCGGGTCGAGCCTGCCTCAAAGAACGGCGACAACGGTTTACAGGAAGCCCGCGCGGCGGTGAATGCAGCGGCCAAAAGCGCAGGCAAATTCCCCATCATCGTATTGGCGTCTTCCACCGGCGGGCCCGCCACGCTGATGAAATTTATTCCAAGCTTCCCCAAAGATTTTCCCGGGGCGGTCATCCTGGTGCAGCATATGCCGGGAAACTTTACGGCCCAGTTCAGCGCGCAGTTGGCAGAGGTATCTCGCATCAAGGTGAAAGAAGCTGAAGCCGGCGAGATTATTGTTCCAGGCCAGCTTTATGTTTGTCCCGGGTCACATCATTTGCGGGTCTCGCCTACCGGCAGAATTTCTCTGGATGATGGGCCGCGCGTCAGTGGTTATCGCCCTTGCGCGGACCTGACGTTTGAAAGCGCGGCGGAGTATGCCGGACCAATGACTATCGGCGTGATTCTGACGGGCATGGGTAATGATGGCGCCAAAGGCGTACAGATGATCCGCTCTGTCAGCGGCCACGTGATCGCGCAGGATGAATCGACCGCTGTAATTTTTGGCATGCCGCAAGAGGCTATCAAGACCGGTGCAGTGGACCAGATATTGCCGATGGAAGCAATTTACCAGGGGATAGAGAAGCGCGTTATGTACATTTTTGGCGCGGCAAAAGTGGGGGCCTTATGAAACCCTTGAAACAGCTGCGTCCACAGCCGCAAGCGGCGCGCGAAGACGTGATTGTGTTTGTCGTAGGCGGGTACAAACTCGCTATTGCCGCCGGCGCGGTAAAGGAAATCCGTGGTATGGATGACCTGCATGCATTTACGCTGGGCGGGATTTCTGCGCGGATCGCCAAGCTGAAGTACACCCTGGAACGGAATGGCACCACCTATTTTGTGGTGGATGCAGCCCAGCACTTTCAGCTACCGGCTTCGAAGGCGTCACGCGTACTCATTCTGCGTAGTACTCCCACGGGCGTCCTGGTGGATTCGACCGACCGCATCATGGAGATTTCGTCTCTGCACGCGCTGCCTCCGGCATTCACACATGAAGAGCGAGGCTGGTATCGCGGCCTGGCTATGGTGAATGGGCTTGTAGTGCCAGTAGTGAACCACAATGCTTTCCTGAACAGGTCGGAGCTTGAAGTCTTGCGGGCCGGCCTGGAACGTGTTCGTGGCGTGGTGACGGTATGATCGCGGAAGGAGACAAGTCATATGTGCTCTTTCCTCTGGGGGGAAAACGTTTTGCCCTACGGGCAGAGACAGTGACTGAACTGGCTCGGCCAGACAGCGTGCAGACTTTCCCGCACCGCACGCCTTTATTGACTGGCGTATTGGTAAGACGGGGGAGAATTGTTCCAGTGTGTGATGTTGCCCAGGTCCTGGTTGGACCGGCAGCGCCATCGAGAAAGTTTTACTTGATTGCGAATTGCAAAATCGGAGCACGTCAGGAATTGACGGCTGTGCCGGTCACGGGTGAATGCGAACTGGCCAGCGCCGCGGGCATGCCGCTCACTGGCAGTGAGCCTCCATATATCAGCGGCATGTTATCCATTAGAGACGAAACTATTCCGGTCGTAGCGCTGGAAAAACTGATTTGTGTGGAGGCGACAGTATGAACCCGGCAGTCTCCACGCCCGCTAAGATTTTGTTGATCGATGCCAACGTGTTTCTGGCTCGCCGCATTACTGAAGCGCTCAAGCTCGAAGGATTTGAAGTCGTTCACACCACGCAGTCAGGCTACGCCTTGACCATGCTGGAATATGACACGCCTTCGGCGATTCTGTGTTCGACCAGCCTGCGGGAGATCAGCGCGCACGACCTGCCTCCCATCATCAATGCCGATCCAAAGACCGCGCATATTCCGGTGATCGCGCTGGGCGATGGCGGCGATCAGGCGTTGATGGAGGCTTTCCGTTCCGGCTGTGCCGATTACGTGGACAAGCGGCTAGGGCCGGAATTGATCGCGGCGCAGATCAAGACATTTTTGCGAAGCAGTGCTGAAGGCTTTCATCCAGTGCAGATGCTGAATTCGTCAGACGAGGGCCTGACCGGCAGCCTTTCTCACCTGGACTTGCCCGGCGTGGTGCAGATGCTGGTGCATTCGCGGCAGACCGGCTCGCTCTCAGTGAATGCGAGAGACATTGACGGAATCCTGTTTTTTGAGAACGGCAATATCACACACGCTGAAAGTGGAGATCGCATTGGCGACGACGCTGTAGTCCACATCGTGAAGCACTGCAACGGCGTGGATGCTGGATCCTATAAATTTTTGCCCGGAGAAAGCGCTGCTACACGCACTGTCCTGCGTTCGGCCACGGAACTGATGCTGGAAGCCTTGCGTGAGCTGGATGAGTCCGCGCACGATAACGGTGATGGAGGTTTTAGATGAGCACGATTCCCACCGTCTACTTTATTGACGACAGTGCGACTATGCGCGAAGTGATCAAGATCGCGTTTCGCCGCGAGAACATCAACGTGGTGGCCTGCCATGACGCAGCCACGGCGCTGGCGGAGATCGAAGCGGCCCGTCCGGATATTGTGATCACTGACGTGATCATGCCGGACAAGGATGGTTACGACGTTTGCCAGCATATCAAGTCGCATCCTGATTTGGCGAAGACGCCAGTGATCCTGATGTCGGGTGTAGTGAACCGGGCGGTAGCAGAAAGAGCGTTTGCCGTAAAGGCCGACGAATTACTACGCAAGCCTTTTCAGCCGCAAGATCTCATTGCGCGCGTCAAGCACTTGCTCAAATCCAATGGGGCGCCTGCGCCCACGCCCGCGGCAGCCGCAAACGCGGCGGTGGCGCTCAGCAGTATTTTTTCAGCGGCAGCCGCACCCATGCCACCGCGTTCTGTTCCGGTTGCGTCTGCGCCAATGCAGCAACGCGCTGCCGCCACTGTGGCTGCTCCTGCTATGCCGTTACCGATTACGGCGACAGCCGCTGTTCCCATGCCACAGCCAGTGTCTGCGGCGGTAGCTGCAACTCAACCAGCCGCAGGGAGTGGGCATGGCGCTGCAACTGCACTAACAAACGGACATCCCGCTGCAACAAAGGCGGCGCCCCTCAATGACGCCGCTAAACTCAAGATCGAAATCATGCGTCTGGAAGGCCTAGTAAAAAAACTACAGTCAGAATTGGTGGCGGAGCGCGAGTACTCAAGAGCGCTTGAGGCGCATGTTAAAACCCTGCAGGAGTCCGATTAGTCTTTGCGAATCGCGCGTGTTCCAACCCTGCTGCGCAAACCTTGAGCCGGATGGTCTATTCCTGCACCCCGTTGTGCCACTCCGGGTATTGTTACGGGTAGGCGCCCGCGAAATGGAATCTCACCGAACAACGCCCTCACTGCTCCCACTTCAGAGGTCGTCGCATTGGAGTATGCGCAAACATAATTTTCAATCTGTAGAAAATCAGCCAAGAAGTAAGGCGAGCCAAAACTGACGACTACCGTCTTCTCTCGCCTGGCCTGAAGAATAGATAGCAATAAAGATGCCGTGGCATCAGGCACTGAAATTGTGTTCACACCAGTAACTCCTTCGGTTCGTACCGCGCGGCCAGGAACAGGAATCAGATAGATCGCGGCCAGAATGTTTTCCGCTGAGCTAAGGGCGCTTTGAATTTCCGGTGAACTGCCGGCAGCAATGCGTGGATCCACAAAGATAATGCGGACGTCG
>DASYKK010000363.1:0-4004 GCA_035995565.1 Candidatus Angelobacter sp. | reverse complement strand
GAGACCTACGAATCCATTCTTGAGTCGGACGAGGAAAGCCAGAGAAGGTTTTCCGGACACGGATCCGCGCTGGCTCAGGCCTACAACCACATCATTCTGCCGCTGGCCAACAGGCGCGACAAGCTCACCCAGGTGATCTGGGGCATCCGCGATTTTGAACACCGCTTTAACCGCACACCAGAAGGAATGTGGCTGGCGGAAACCGCAGTGAACGTGGAGACCCTGGAAACGCTGGCTGAGCAAGGCATTCAATTCACTATCCTGGCGCCGCACCAGGCGGGAAGAGTGCGCAAGATTGGCGGACGCAGCTGGAAAGACGTGACCGGCGCGCGCATTGATCCCACACGGGCCTACCTGGCCAAACTGCCTTCAGGAAAGAGAATAAACCTCTTCTTTTATGACGGGCCCATTTCCCGCGCCGTCGCTTTTGAACAGCTCCTGAATAGTGGTGAGCAGTTTGCGAACCGGCTGAAGAGCGGCTTCTCTGACCGTCGCGACTGGCCGCAGCTGATGCACATCGCCACCGACGGCGAAACGTATGGTCATCACCATCGCCATGGGGACATGGCGCTGGCGTACGCGCTGGACCGGATTGAAGCTGATCCTTCCATGCGGCTGACTAATTATGGCGAGTTCCTGGAAATGTTTCCGCCGACGCATGAAGTCCAGATCATCGAAAACACGTCATGGAGCTGTGCGCACGGCGTGGAACGCTGGCGCAGTGATTGCGGCTGCAACTCCGGCCGCGCGGGGTGGAACCAGCAATGGCGCGGCCCCCTGCGTTCTGCTCTGGACTATCTGCGGGATTGCGTTGCCGACCTGTTCGAGCGTAAAGCGGGCGAGATGCTGCACGATCCGTGGGCCGCGCGCAATGACTATATAGATGTAGTGCTGGACCGCTCGCCGGATGCGCTCTGGCTGTTTTTTGAAAAGCACTCCAGCCACCAGCTCAAGCCATCGGAAACCGTGGACGCCCTGAAGCTTCTGGAAATGCAGCGCCACGCGATGCTCATGTACACCAGTTGCGGCTGGTTCTTTGACGAGTTGAGTGGCATTGAAACCATGCAAGTGCTGCAATATGCGGGCCGCGTGATCCAACTGGCGGTTGAGACTGGCAATGTGGACGCCGAGCCGGAATTCCTAAGGCGGCTGGCCCAGGCCAAAAGCAATCTGCCTGAGTTGGGCAATGGCGCTTCCATCTACAACCGCTGGGTGGCTCCGGCATTCGTGGATCTGCGCAAGGTGGGCGCGCATTTTGCCATCAGCTCAATGTTTGACGGGGACCACATCGTTCCGCAGTACTGCTACTCGATCAAAGGGCTGGACTATCGGCATGCCGAAGCTGGAAGCGCCAGGCTGGCGCTGGGGCTCTCGCGGGTGACGTCGCGCATTACACGAGAATCAGCCGAGCTTGGCTTTGCCGCCGTATACCTGGGCGATCAGGTGCTGCACGCGGGCGTGCGTGAACTCAAAGAGCGTGAAGACTACGAGATGCTGGTGGCGGAGAGTATGGCCGCCTTTTCCAGCGGCGATTTTGGCGAATTGCTGCGAGTTTTGGACGAACACTTTGACGGCATGCCGTACTCATTCCAGGCCCTGTTCAAAGACGAGCAGAAGCGGATTTTGGACATTGTTCTTTCCCGCACGCTGGGGGAGGCCGAGGCCAGCTACCACAAGATTTACGAAAAGCATGGCTCGCTCCTGCGCTTCCTGAAAGAAATGGGCCAACCAGTACCGGACGTTTTGCGCTTCACCGCCGAATTTGTTCTGAACAATGACCTCAAACATACCTTTGAAATCGATCCGGTGGATTTTGTCCGGATTGCCATGCTCATGGAGATGGTCAAGCGCGAAGGCGTGAAGGTGGATGAAGCCGGTGTGCGATATGCGGCCGGCAACAGCCTTACCCGGATATTGCGGCGCCTGCAGCAGAACCCGCAGGACAGTGAAACCCTGGAACGCGCCAACGTGCTGACCAGCCTTTATCCCATGATGCCGTTCTCCGTGGATTGCTGGCACGCACAGAACATCTATTACTCCATCCTGGAAAAAGTTTTTCCCGGGATTGCGCGCAAGGACGATCCGGCGTCGCGGCACTGGCAGGAACGTTTTCTTGCCCTGGGAGAGAAGCTCCGGATCAGCGTTCCCGCACTGGCGCCGGAACGAGAATTTGAGATCGCAAGCTAGAAAGCCGGGCGAGAACACAATGAAAAAACGGACGAAGCTCATTATTGGCGGCGCTGCCGCAGGTACGGTGATGGCGGGCGCAGCGGCGGGTGTAGGCGCGGTCCTGGCGGCGCGGCATGCATTGCAGATGTTCCGCGGACATCGTTTGCGTGAGTTGCGCGGGCAAACCGTGCTGATCACCGGCGGATCACGCGGACTTGGGCTGGCGCTGGCGGAAGAGTTCGCGCAATTTGGAGCGAAGATCGCAATCTGCGCCCGCGATGAGCAGGAGCTGGCACGCGCACGTCAGCACCTGGAAGACCTGGGCGCTGTTGTCTGCGCGGTTCCCTGTGACGTGAGCAAGCCGGAGGAAGTTGATAACCTGATCAGTTCAGTAACCCGGCACATGGGAAAGATCGATGTGCTGGTGAACAATGCCGGTGTGATTTCTGTAGGGCCCATCCTTTCACAAGAGTTGAAGGATTTTCAGGAAGCGATGGATGTGATGTTCTGGGGGACCGTTCATCCAACGCTGGCCGTGCTGCCGCAGATGCTTGCTCGCGGAAAGGGCAGAATCGTGAATATTGCCTCGATCGGAGGCAAAGTGAGCGTGCCGCATCTTATTCCTTATGGCTGCGCCAAATTCGCTGTTACAGGCTTTTCTGAAGGGCTGCACTCGGAGTTAAAGCGGTTTGGCATTCATGTGCTCACGGTTGTTCCCGGACTGATGCGCACCGGCTCACATCTGAACGCACAATTCAAAGGCAACCACGAAGCTGAGTTTGGCTGGTTCGCCGTAAGCGGCACCAACCCGCTGGCTTCCATTTCGGCAAAACGCGCGGCAGAAAAGATTGTGAATGCAACCTGCGCCAACCGGGCGGAGCTGATCATCAGCTGGCAGGCAAAGCTGCTGGCGGGTATTCACGGCGTTGCGCCAGGACTCACGCAAGAGCTGCTGGCGCAGGTGAATCGGCTATTGCCGGACGCCGCTGGAGCTACGGAGAAGAAGGCCGGGCACGAAAGCCAATCGGCCGTGACACGGTCGCCTCTTACTGCGCTGGGCAAACGGGCAGCGCAGCGTTATAACCAGGTGGAGAAGCCCGCTTAGATTGGGACTGGCCAAACCAGGTCAGCCGCAGATTTGCCCTGATCAACGCCGATTAGAAGGCATTAAGCCGCGAATTCCGCGAATGAACACGAATTGAAGCGATTCGCGTCTTTCGCATTAACTCACGGCTGATTTTATCTGCGAACATCTGCGTAAATCTGCGGCGAGCTTTCTTTTGTCTCATTCCCGGCTGTGGCATCTTCGCGGATGGCCATCTGCAAAATTTCAGTGATGTGCAGTGCTTTGCGTCCGGTGAGACCTTCAATTTGCTGATAGCAGCTGAAGCCATCGGTGATGATGAGCGTGTCCGCGGAAGCAGCGCGCACAGCTGGGAGCAAGACGCGTTCGCCGATCTTGACTGACACATCATATTTATCCTCCTCAAAGCCAAAAGACCCGGCCATGCCACAGCAGCCGGAATCGAGAACATGAAAATCAAGGCCCGTGCGCTTCAGCAATTCAGATTCGGAATCAAATTTGAGAACTGATTTGTGATGGCAATGAGCATGGACGATGGCTTTGCGCTTCAACTGGGGCGGACGATAGTCGGCTTGGTTGATTAGAAATTCGCTGAGCAGGTAGGTCTGGCTTTTGAGTTTCTGTGCTTCGACATTTTTGCCCAATAGGTTCGTCATCTCGTCGCGAAAGACAGAGACGCAGCTAGGTTCGATTCCGATGATCGGCGTGCCCGCTTCGATATCAGGCCGCAAGGCGGCGAGCGTCTGTTCCA
>DASYKK010000362.1:0-7884 GCA_035995565.1 Candidatus Angelobacter sp. | reverse complement strand
TACCGCCAGCCACACGCGAACGTCGGTGGTTTGCGGCGAGAGCAGGAAAACGGAAACACGCGCCGCAGCCGTTCCGTCGGCCCGGACCTTGCCGTCACCTTCTCCTGAAACCTTCAGGATTATGCCCGGCTGAGCATCCGGCTCGGATGTAGATCCGCCTTGCGGCTGGGGTGCAAAAGCCGCCAGCACCAGTCGCGGCGTTCCCAGAAATCCTTGCGGCCTGGATGCGGGCTGGGTCGCCTTCCTGGGCTTCTTGTCCTGCGAGGGCGTGACCTTCTTCATCACCACATGGGGCGCATGGGAAGCTTCCAGCCTGGCCGCCGCCACCACCATATAGTTGCTGCCACTCTTCAAATGGTCATTCGCTTCCCGAACTTCCAGTTTCCACAGGCCCGCCTGCGCCGGCGTTACGGAGATCTCGGCTGAACTGGTATTGGGGGCGATCGTCACTCTCTGGGTTTGTTCAACGTCTGACGGCGTTTTGGTCTTTATTTCAAGGGACACAGGCTGCAATGCATTTACCGGCTCATTTCTGGCGTTACGAAGCTCAACCTTGATTTTCGTTGGCGTACCCGGCTGGACGCCCTGTTGGATGGGTTGAACATCCACCTTAAAAGGCTCATTATTCGCCCGCGTAACAGCCATCCGATACTGCTGCTGTGCCATGGGAAAAGCGGTCTGGCTCTGGGCATTCTGATTTTGCGCTTGAATGCCCCATACTGCCGTGGAAAGCATCGCGCACACTGAAACCCTGATCGCAACACTACGCAGAGACGTGTTCATACTTAACTCCTTACTCGTGCCGGGCGCCACCATACTGCGGCAACCAGTTCCAGATGGCTGGAACGTAGCGGTACCTGCATACTACGTCCTAAAGAACGCCAACCAGCTATGGCTGCCTTCCAGTTAGTGAATCTGGAACAGCAAACGTTTCACGATCGGCGTAGGTTTGAGAGGGATCATCCACGGAAGCTAGAATAAAAAAGCAAATCTCACGACGCGCCGATGTGAGCCAGGTGCCATGACCTCTAGGACGCTCCCCAAGAGAGCGTGAAAATGTATTTTCAGGTCCCGCAATGGCAGGGAGCAGTTCCCTCGGGTCCTATTTGGCTGCTGAAGAAAACGCAGCCAAATTACGAACCTCTCGGGATGACGACTCTCAGGTAGCGGCATTGTCGAGCCAGAACCGCCGACCGGGGGAAGCGGTGAAATCCACGGCAAAAAACCCAAAAAAAACGCATTGATTTCGCAGGCATGCGTTGTCAAGATGTCCTATTTCGCGATTGATTTTTGAGGTGAAATGCCCTACCCTCTAGCACCGCCTCAGGGCTGGGAAGTGGTTGGATCTTTGAAATTTAGCAGTCAGCACTCGGCATTCAGCATTCAACCGGATTGAAGGTCGATTTAACGAGAAAAAAGGCTTCGACAGCTCTGTCGACAGTACGGTCGAATGGCACTTTCGTCTTTGTTTGCAACAAAAGCTCTATGGGGGGTGGGGGGCTGGCTGAAGGACGCAGGCAGAGGGCTGCAAAGTGGGCTTCGCCGATCTAGATCGTTCGACTCCCGGCAGGCGCCGGGGCCCCGTTCGACTCCGCTCAGGGAAACGACCTCCGGTCGTCAGCAAAAGACGATGACAGTTTGTGACGCGGCGATTGTTGCGCCGCGCAGCTTACTTAATCGGGCGATCGGAAGCTAAACCAGGAAAGCCTTTGTCCGCACGAGCATGGTGAGAGCTATCATTTCAAGGTTGAATTCTGTTCTTCCCGGAGTGATTTATGTCGCAGAAATCCAAATTCAAGTTCTCAGCCGGAGCGGTAGGCGCAGTCGCCATTGGATCGTTTGCCTTGGGCGCGTTCGCCATCGGCGCTCTGGCCATTGGCAGGCTAGCGATAGGCAGGCTGGCGGTGCGCAAAGGTTCGCTTGCCTCGCTGGAAATCGGCGAGCTGACCGTCAGGCGGCTGAAAGTGAAAGAGCTTCAGGTAGAGGAAACGCTGCAACTGCCTGGAGATCAAGGCCGGGAGTTGCGGGAGCCGGCGTGAGCGGAGAAGGTAAGTGAAACTGAAGCCTTCCAAAAAGAAGCTTGCGAATAAGAAGCAGCCTGCCGCAGCGGACGACTCGCTCAAAGGCTGGACCGCCATAGCGCGTTATCTCGGCATTCCACCGGCGACGGCGCATCGCTGGGCCAGTGAAGGGATGCCGGTACGGCGCGAAGGCCGATTCACGGTGGCTGATCGCGAAGAGGTAAGCGCATGGCTGGGCCGCGAGTCGCACATGTCGAAGCCCGCGCATGTAATGACCGGAGACGCGGACATGGCCGCGGCGCTGAAGGAGTCGATTGCGACGGCGCGCAAGCGGAAATAAAGAAGCAAATCTCACCGCTGAGACACCGAGACACGGAGAATAGGGGCGCGGGGAGTAAGCCGGATATCGGCAAAGAGCAGTCAGATAACAGACTGATTTACTTTGGGTCCGAGCCGAACCGAATCACGTTGCCGTCGGGATCTTCCACGTGAATCTCCAGCGCCCAGAGAAAGTTGGTGGGAGGCATCCGAATGGCAACGCCTTGCGCCTTAAGTTGTTCGTGGAGCTTTTCTGCGTCGTCCACGCCGATCCAGATCCATGCGCCGCCGCGTCCCTGGCCGCCGCGGCAAAGATAGATGCCGGTTCCGTCGCGGTTGACGCTGGTGAATTCGTCGTTGCCCCAAGTGGCGTTGGTGAAGCCCAGCACGCCGATGTAAAAACGCAGGCTGGCCTCCATGTCTTCCACGCGCAAGATTGGCTGGCCGCCTTCAAAGTGCACGGTTACGGGATGCGGGTCGCTCACAGTTGCCTCCGCCGGAGATTGTAATGCTTACTCCGGCAGAGGTCATCTGTGTTGCTTGCGAAATTATGAGGATGGTGAAAGCGAGACCGATCAGCCAATCGCCGGAAGCAAAAGGATAATGGCTAATGGCTATCGATCTAATGACGCCATCGCCATCTCAGGATAACGTGCTCCGGCGGCAACGCCTTTGGGAGCAACTTTATCGATGCGTGCCAGGTCTTGCGGCGTGAGCTTGACGTTAATGGCGCCGAGATTTTCTTCCAGATACTTGCGGCGCTTGGTTCCGGGTATGGGCACGAAGTCCTCACCTTGCGCCAGCACCCAGGCCAGAGCGAGCTGCGCAGGCGTGCAGTGCTTCTCGTGCGCAATCTCTTCGATCTTCGCGACGAGGTCAAGGTTCTTCTGGAAGTTTTCTCCCTGGAAGCGCGGAGACATGCGGCGGAAGTCATCGGGCGCGAGGTCTTCAAAGCGCTTGAATTGTCCGGTAAGGAAGCCGCGTCCGAGCGGGCTGTACGGGACAAAGCCGATGCCAAGTTCGCGCACGGTGGGCAGAATTTCGTCTTCGGGATCGCGCTCCCACAGCGAATACTCGGTTTGCAGCGCGGAAATAGGATGAATTTTATGTGCGCGGCGAATAGTTTTCGGCGATGCTTCGGAAAGTCCGAGATAGCGCACTTTGCCGGCCTTCACCAGTTCAGCCATGGCGCCAACGGTGTCTTCAATGGGAACAGTCTTATCAACGCGATGCTGGTAGTAAAGGTCGATCACGTCGATGCCCAGCCGCTTGAGGCTGGCGTCGCAGGCCTGCTTCACGTAGTCCGGCGTGCCTTTTACGCCCAGGAATTCGCCGTTCGGTCCGCGTACGTTGCCGAATTTGGTGGCCAGCACAACTTTGTCGCGACGGTCTTTGATGGCGCGTCCGACCAGTTCTTCATTCTTGCCCGAGCCGTACATGTCGGCCGTATCAAGAAACGTGCAGCCGAGTTCGATCGCGCGATGGATGGTTGCGATGGATTCTTGTTCGTCGCCCGCGCCATAGAACTCTGACATGCCCATGCAGCCGAGCCCGATCGCGGAAACTTTCAGTCCTTGTTTGCCGAGTTTTCTTTGAGGAAGCATGAATGATGTGATGTCAGGAAAAGCAGTGGGGACTCAGAAAGAATTGGGTTAATGGGTAATTTGATAAATGGGAAAATCGAAAGGCAAAAACCTTACCACGGATAAACACGGATGACACTGATCTGCAGCGGATCACACTAAATTGATATTTTTGCGACGCAAATCCATCGCACCGGGAATTTATTAAGGTTTGATCCCCGGCAATCCGTGTTAATCCGCGGTTAGGGTTTTTTGCAGAATCAGTGCTATCCGTGTAAATCAGTGGTGAAGTTTGAACACCTCAGCAGTCGCCAGTTGGACAGCGCTGCACGTTCCGGTGACGTGTATCGGTGGATGGTGAGTTCGCCCTATAAGCGCTCTCTTTGCACGCGGGCTTATTTACGATGGCGCGGCCGTGTACAACCTCCGCCCACTTGAGGTCGTGTTTGACGAAGTCATCCAGAGCTGTGGCTGCTATTTCAATATTTGTGCCGTCTGCGAACTTGATCGTCATTCCCGCCTCCCAAGGGTTGCTAATTTTTTGCATCTGTTGAATAGATGATCTGGGATTAAGGGACGGTGCAAAATTCGCGCAAAATGAATGAAAAGTTTTGTTGCGCGCGCAAAAAAAAAATTATTTTCGCGGAGAAAATAGAACGCTACGTGGTGAGCGCTGCTACTTCGCTGCGCTCTTCGTGCAGGCGCGCCAGCAGTCGCTCAACATATTTAGTGTCGATGTTGCCGGCGCGGAATTCGGCGTCCGCAAGAATGCGGCGGTGCAAGGGAATGGTGGTATGAATGCCTTCCACAATAAACATTTCCAGCGCGCGCTGCATGCGCATGATGGCTTCAGGACGGTCCTTGCCGAACGTGATCAGCTTGGCAATGAGCGAGTCGTAATAAGGGGGAATCACGCCCTCGGCGTATGCGGCGGTGTCAACGCGCACACCTAGCCCCCCGGGAATGTGAAACGTCTTGATCTTGCCCGCGGACGGCGTAAATTTTTCCGGATGCTCGGCATTGATGCGGCATTCAATGGCGTGGCCGCGCTGGCCTTTGCGGTCAATCTTCGGAATGATTTCTGTAATTTTGGCGCCCGTGGCCAGCAGAATCTGCGATTTCACCAGATCAATGCTCGTGACCATCTCCGTGACCGGATGTTCCACCTGGATACGCGTGTTCATTTCGATGAAGTGCAGGCTGCCGTCTTCATCCATCAGAAACTCGACCGTGCCGGCGTTGACGTAGCCGATCTCCGAGAGCGACTGCTCCAGTCCCTTGCCGATTTCGGTCCGCATCTCCTGCGTAACGCGCGTGGAGGGCGATTCTTCCAGCAGCTTCTGGTGCCGGCGCTGGATGCTGCATTCGCGTTCTCCCAGACTGATAACGCGGCCGTGCGAGTCGCCCAGCACCTGAAACTCAATGTGGCGCGGGCGCTCGATAAACTTTTCCATGTAGAGATTGCCGTTGCCGAATGCCGCAGCCGCCTCAGATTGCGCGGCGTTAAACGAGCCTTCCAGTTCAGATTCATTGCGGATGACGCGCATGCCGCGTCCGCCTCCGCCGGCCGACGCCTTCACGATTACCGGATAGCCAATCTGTATGGCCCACTCACGCGCCTCTTCGGCCGAGGCGATCACGCCGTCCGACCCGGGAAGGATCGGGACATTGGCTTTCTTCATCGCCTGGCGCGCTTTTTCCTTTTCGCCCATGAGACGGATGACTTCCGGCGGCGGTCCAATGAACTTGATGTGCGAGCTTTCGCAGACTTCAGCGAAGTTGGCGTTCTCGCTCAGCAACCCGTAGCCGGGATGAATGGCGTCAACGTTGGTGATTTCAGCCGCGCTGATCACCGCCGGGATATTGAGATAGCTTTCAGAAGAGCGCGGCGGCCCAATGCAGATCGCTTCGTCGGCAAAGCGCACATGCAGAGAGTTGCGGTCCGCATCGCTGTAAACGGCAACCGTTTTCACGCCCAGCTCTTTGCAGGCGCAGATAACGCGCAGAGCAATTTCCCCACGATTTGCTATCAGTATCTTCTTAAACATTTATTTTCTTGGTCGTATGGCGAACAGCGGTTGTCCGTATTCCACTGGCTGTCCGTTGTTGACCAGCACCTTTACCACTTCGCCGGAGGCGTCGGCTTCAATCTCGTTCATGAGCTTCATCGCCTCAATAATGCAGAGCACCTGTCCGGCGGCCACCTGGTCACCCGGTTTCACAAAAGGCAACGCGCCCGGCCCCGGAGCCTCATAGAACGTGCCGACAATTGGCGATTTCACCGTATGCAGCTCTTCTTCCACAGCGGCCGGCGCGGAAGCCGGACTTGCAGACGAAGACGGTACGGCTACCGCGGAATGGCTGGCCTGGGCTGGAGGAGCCGACATGGGCATGGGCGCCATGGGTACCGCATGGGTTATGACGGTAGCGGCCGTCGCGCCGCCCCGCTTAATGCGGACTTTTACGTCGCCGCGTTCGAGCTCAAACTCTGAGATATCTTTTTCTATCAGGAAATCGATAAGCTCTTTCAGCTCTTTCTGATTCATGAATGTATTCGGCTCTTCTCTGCCTCATCACTCGCTTGCTGCGGCGAGCGCGGGCTTTCTCCATGAAGTTAAAGCGTGATCAGGTCCTTTGCGGTAGGCGTCAGGACTTCGTGTCCAGTTTCGGTGACAAGAACCATATCTTCGATTCGGACTCCACCGTCATCAGGAATGTAGATGCCTGGCTCGATCGTAACGACCATACCCGGCGCAAGTTTCTGGGTTTGGCCCTTGGCCAGCCGAGGCTGCTCATGTACCTCAATTCCCACTCCGTGCCCCGTGGAATGGGTAAAGAAAGCGTCAAAGCCAGCTTTTCTCAGCACTTCCCGCCCGGCGCGGTCCACTTCACCCGTCACCACGCCTGGCCGGACAGCTCCAATCGAAGCCAGCTGCGCTTCCCGTACTGCTTCGTACATCCGCCGATGCGACCGGGAAACTGCTCCGACATGCACAGTACGAGTCATGTCAGAACAGTAACCTGCGAGTATAACACCGTAATCCAGGATTATAAATCCTTGCGGAGGAATGGGTTGCGCCGATGCACGGCCGTGCGGCAGCGCAGAACGCGGTCCCGCAGCCACAATCGTGTCGAACGACATCTTTTCCGCGCCGGCCCGTCGCGCTTGCAGCTCCAATTCCCCAGCCACCTGCATTTCCGCCACTCCGGGCTTGATCACCGAGAGGGCCGTCTGGAACAGGCTGGCGGCCAGCAGTACCGATGCGCGGATCTGGCCGATTTCATCTGCGTCTTTAATGAGCCGCAGCTGCTCCACCAGTCCGGAAGCAGGCTTGATCCTGGTCTTTCCCCGCACCATCATCCCCACCTGCTTGTACGCGCTATAAGAAAGGTGCTCTGCTTCAAAGCCCAAAGTCCTGACTTTGGCCTTCTGCGCCCCTTCGCAGCCTTCAACAAACGACGGCTTCTTGCCCACGATAATCCTGGCGCTCTTGACCTCGGCCTGGGATTGCTGGGTGTAGCGGCCATCCGTGTAAAACGTTGCTTTGCACGCGCGATCGCTTACCTGGAAAAGCAGGACGCCTGCCGTCCCGGTAAACCCGCACAGATAGAAAATATTCGGCAAATGGGTTACCAGGAGCGCGTCAAAGCCGCCTCGACGCAGCAGGGCGGCAAGTTTTTTCTGTCGAGAAACGTAGTTCATCAGGCTTTCTTCTGGGTCGAATGTGAGTGCTTTATGTCGATACTAACGGAAAGTCTAGCCAGCCGCACGGAGCTGGCGCAGCCGCTGGCGACATCTGTTTCGTGCTGGAAAGCTTCAGGCAAAAAAAAGCCCGGGGGTTTAAATCCCCGGGCGTCAATGCGCGTTTCTAGGTTTGAATGATTTTTGGAGTGATAAAGAAGATCAGCTCCGCGGTTGAGGTGTTGACGTTGGTGTGCTTGAACAGATTGCCAAGGATCGG
>DASYKK010000361.1:0-5122 GCA_035995565.1 Candidatus Angelobacter sp. | reverse complement strand
CACGGAAGGGCAGCGAGTTCGCACCGGCGGCGGATCGCACGCCATGTTGCGTCTGCGTGATGGCTCGGCGGTGGAGATGAATGAACGCGCGGAATTTGGCGTTTCCATGGGGCGCAAAGACACCACCATCCAACTGGAGCGCGGAAATGTCATCATTCAGGCGGCCAAGCGCCAGAGCGGCCATCTCTACGTGGCTGCACGGGATTGCCGCGTCTCGGTCACGGGCACAGTATTTTCGGTAAATGCCGGCATGAAAGGCTCGCGCGTCTCTGTGATCGAAGGCGAAGTGCGCGTCGCGGAAGCTGGCGCCGAAAAGGTCTTACATTCTGGCGACCAGCTCACGACCAACGTCAGCCTGGCAACCGTTCCGGTAAAACAGGAGATTGCCTGGAGCCAGAATCTGGACAAGCATCTGGCTTTGCTGGCGGAATTTGCTCACTTAAGCCACAAGTTGGAAGCCGTGCAGTTGCCGGGGTTGCGTTATAAGAGCAATGTGCTGGCTATTCTGCCCGCGAATACAGTTGTTTTCGCCGGCATCCCCAACCTCGGTGACGCAGTTCAGCAAGCCGACAAACTCTTCCAGCAGGAATTGCAGGAATCCGCTGTACTGCGCGAGTGGTGGCAGCAGGTGCAATCAGGGAAGAAAAATGGCCCGGAGTTTGACGAGATCATCAGCTACGTTCACGATCTTGGCCAGTATCTCGGGAATGAAATTGTTTTTTCCGTTGCGCTCAATGGGCACGATGGCCAACCTCTGGTGGTCGCACAGGTGCAACATGACGGCCTGAAGCAATTCATTCAACAGGAGGCGGCGAAGTATGCGGGAACCAGGGAGCACATACGCGTTGTCGACGAACAAGAGCTGAATCAGATTCCCGCGCAGCAAGAGAAGCAACTGCTAATTCTTGTTCGCTCTGACTTTGTTGCCGCAGCCGCTGATGCTGCTACGCTCAAGCAATTTGTCGCCGGTCTGAACGCAGGTGGGGGCGGGTTTGCCGGCACTGCTTTCGGCCAGCGCATTGCTGCACAATATAAGAACGGAACAGAGATCTTGTTCGGCGCAAATCTGGCAGAAATGGCGTTGGCGCATCATCCCAGAAACCCGGAACAGAATTCGCACTTTTCGCTGACCGGACTTTCTGACGTTCAATATCTGATCGCAGAACGAAAGGGAAGCGGTGCTCAAGTTCAGAACCACGCTCAACTGACCTTCGTGAACCAGCGGCGCGGACTAGCCTCCTGGTTGGCCGCACCGGCGCCGATCGGCGGATTGGACTTCGTTTCCAGGGATGCAGGCGCGGTAGGCGCGTTCATCTCCAAGAACCCGGCGGATATGCTGGACGATGTATTAAAAATCGCCAATACCGAAAGCCACGCTGCGGAAAACATCGCCCGCGGCGAGTCGGAGTTGAAGATCCGATTCCATCAGGACCTGGCCGACACTCTGGGCGGCGAAGTAACGTTTGCCCTCGACGGCCCCATCCTGCCTACGCCGTCATGGAAAGTTGTAGCTGAAGTAAAAGACCCCGGCCGCCTGCAATCCACGATCCAGCAGCTGGTCACCGATGTAAATGACCACGTCAGGGGCCAGCAACAAGGGTTGGCTTTGGACCAGGCTACGGCCAATGGGCTGACGTTCTATACCATCCGTCACCTCGATGCAACAAAACCGTTCGAGCTTACGTATACATTTACTGACGGATACATGATCGTTGGTCCGAGCAGGGCGCTGGTGATGAACGCGATTGCCATACACCAAAACGGAAACTCACTGGCTCGTTCCGCAGAATTCCGCGCACTGCTGCCCCAGGATGAACAGGCTGACGTTTCCGCGGTACTGTACCAGAATCTGGCGCCGGTCATCGGACCAATCGCCCAACAGCTGAGCGCTTCGCAATTGCAGTCACTGAAGCAGATTGCGGCGGAGACCAAACCAAGCGTAGTCTGCGCTTATGGTGATGCGAATGCCATTCGCGTGGCCAGCAGCAGCCGGCTCTTCGGCTTTGATCTGAACACATTGGCTCTCACCACATTGATGAATGTGGTGCAGCCGTCACGAACGCACGGAACGACTACCCGCGAGTAAGAGGCCGGATGCCTGCAACTATTGAAATGCAAAACCTGACGGTGCAGCTGGGCAACAGGACGATCCTGAACCAGTTGAACGGCGCGCTGTCAGGTCGTTGTATCGGACTGCTGGGCCCGAACGGGTCGGGTAAGTCAACCCTGATCAATACTCTGCTGGGATTTTACGAACCGGTGGACGGCGCGGCACGCATCTTCGGCAAAGAAGTTAAAACCACTCTGCGGGAATTGCGTGCCATGATCGGCTACATGCCGGAAAGCGATGCTTTCATTGCCGATATGACCGGCGTCCGCTTCGTTCGCTATATGGCGGAACTCTCTGGCCTGCCGCGCGGCGAAGCCATGGAGCGGGCGCACGAGGCATTTTTTTACGTTGGACTGGGTGAGGCCCGGTATCGCAAGCTCGGCACGTATTCACTGGGGATGAAGCAGCTGGCCAAGCTGGCTCAGGCCATCGCGCACGGGCCAAAGCTGGTGCTGCTGGATGAGCCCACCAACGGTCTTGACCCTGAAGCGCGGGCCCGCATGCTGCAACTAGTGCGTGAGATTCGTGACACTGGCGAGGTCAGCGTGCTGATCTCCTCCCACCTGCTGCGCGATATTGAAGAATGCTGTGACCAGGTTTTGATCCTGAAAGATGGGCGCATCGCCGCGCTGTGCAATCTGGAAGAAGAACGCAAGGCCAATCTCAAGTTTTTGGAACTGGAAGTCACGCAGGGCAACGGCTTTCTGGAATCGGTGCGCGGACTGGGATGCGAATGCGCCAGCTTTGGCGCCGGACGCGTCCGCATTGTGCTGCCGGACAATATAGATCTACGCCAGATTTACCGCACCGCCGCAGAACATGATGTGCAAATCCGCCGCATGAACTACCGGAGAGATAGCTTGGAAGACATCTTCCTCAAAGCCATGTCGGGAACCCCGCAAGCACAAGGGAGCGCCAATGGCCGTCTATAAACGGACTTACAAGGCATATCACGGGCCGCTCACTCCGGCATGGTCGCGGTTTACCGTCCTGACGCGTTACGGCCTCTCGACATTGTTTGACTCGCGCCCCTTCACCGCTTACACGGTCTTGTGCTTCATACCCTTCCTGATCGGGCTGGCTTATATCTATGTTGTTCACAGCTCAGCTGCCCAGACCCTGCTGCGCGCGGGCAATGTAGCCATGCCAGCGACAGTTAACAATGACTTTTTCCTGGGCTTTCTTGGTTTTGAAGCCGGAATGGGATTCATTCTGGCCGCATGGGGCGGGCCCGGAATGATCACCAGGGATTTTGCCAACCATTCCGTACAGCTGTATCTCAGCCGGCCCATCTCACGAACGGAATATCTCTTCGGCAAAATCTCGGTGCTGGCCGCGCTACTCTCCTGCACCACATGGATTCCCGCGCTGCTTTTGTTCTTCGTCAAAGCTGAGCTGCAAGGTCACGGCTGGCTCTGGGAGAATCTCTGGATGGCCGGCTCCATCGTCCTCAGCGGTTTGATCTGGATTGCCATGATCTCGCTGATCTCCATGTCTGTCGCGGTCTGGGTAAAGTGGCGTATCGCCGCTACAGCGCTCATGCTGGGAATATTCTTTTTGCTGCCAGCAGTGGCAGCCATCGTGAATGCAATTTTGCGGACGCAGTGGGGCAATCTGATTAACTTCACCCACATGATCACATTAGTCTGGATGCGCCTCTTTCGAGAGAGGCAGGCTGAACTTCCGACAGCCTTTAATGCCGTACCACTCTGGGCTGCGTGGGCATCGTTGCTTTCTGTATGCGCTGCGTGCTTCTGGCTGCTGGATCGCAAGCTGCGGGCGCGGGAGGTGGAGCGTTCATGACCACCGCGAACGGCAGCATCGTATTCGAAAACGTCTCTAAATTTTACGGCGAAGTCCTGGGCGTAAATCGCGTGAATTTGACGCTACCGTCCGGCGTCACAAGTTTGGTCGGGCCCAACGGCTCCGGAAAAACCACGCTCATGAATCTGGTGACGGGCCTGGTCCGTCCAACGCAAGGCCGCGTCAGCGTGCTCGGACTTACGCCGGACGAGCCGGAAGAATTCTTCCGCCACGTCGGATACTGCACTCAATTCGATTCCTTTCCCAAGGGTGTGACGGGATTTGAATTTATCCAGCAATCACTGCGGTTGCGCGGGCTGAATGGGACTGAATCCGCGCGGCTAACAAAAGAAGCCATCGATCGCGTCACCATGAGCGACGCCGCCCACCGTCGTGTTGCCGGTTACAGCAAAGGCATGCGGCAGCGCATCCGGCTGGCCCAGGCCGTCGCGCATCACCCAACGGTCCTGGTGCTCGATGAGCCGCTGAACGGCCTCGACCCCATGGCCCGCGCAGAGTCCATTAACCTTTTTGAGGCCCTGGGCAAGCAAGGCCTGCATGTAATCATTTCCAGCCACGTTCTCCATGAAGTCGACAAAATTTCTGACCAGGTGGTCCTCATGAGCTATGGCTATGTGGTAGCGGAAGGACAAATTCATGGCGTTCGCACTGAAGTAAAAGAACATCCTATGCAGATTCTTGTGCGCTGTGCCCAGCCCGGCCTGCTCGCCTCCCGTCTTTTTTCGCAAGACCATGTAGTTGAGGCAAAGCTGAACAATGACGGAAAAGGCGTTCTGGTTCGCACCAGGGATGCTGACCAGTTTTACCAGCTACTTAACAAGATCGTGGTTGAAGAAGACTTTGCCGTGGATACCGTCGCGCCCAATGATGACGACGTGAACTCTGTGTATCAATACCTGATCGGCAGCGGAGGAGGCACCGTATGAGCTCAACAGCGGTGGCGAGTCCGCGCAAATCATTCAATGAGCTTCCCTGGCAGTTGTGGGCATCCCAGTTGGCGGCGGTTCTTCGCATTGAGATCAAGAAAGCGCTTTGGATGCGCCGCAGTATCTGGATCTACCTGCTGGCCTTTGCTCCCACGGTGATGTTTGGTATCCATGCCCTCACCAGCCCCATGGGACGCAATTGCAGCATTGAAGAAGACACGCGCGTCTTAGCTTACACCTTCCAGATTTTCTATTTGCGGGT
>DASYKK010000360.1:0-3541 GCA_035995565.1 Candidatus Angelobacter sp. | reverse complement strand
CACCTGGCCATGGAGATCATTTCCGACCACGGCCGCATGACCAGCTTTGAGATTGTTGAGGTCAACCCGGTAATCGACGAGCACAACCGCACTGCGGACCTGGCCGTGGAACTGGCGCTATCGGCGTTCGGGAAAAAGATTCTCTGACCTTCAAACAAAAATCTTTGCGACACAGAGGAACGGGCTAAGCAGACGATTTCAAGTAATGCCAGTGGGAGCAGGATTGCAATTCATAATCCAGGAATCAAGCATTTTTCCCCTCCTTTCCTCTTTCCCTCCGTGTTTCAAGGTTTTTGCTTTGCGGCGACCTCTTATAATCATGTGTCATCATTTTCCCAGTGGTTGGAGGAAGAATGCGTAAAGCCGGCCTGATTTCTTTCCTGTTTTTTGTCGCGGCTACCCTGTCCCTCGGCCAAAACGAACCAAAGAACGAACCAAAGCGCGCGCCTTCGACCAAAGAAGAACGCCAGCGGTTTCTCACTCTTACGCGCAAGCTGGAACAAAGCCCGCTGGATAAGTCTCTCTACTCGGAAAAAACATGGGCCAAGAAATGGCTGGAGGACATTCCAGACATCAATGTGAATATCTGCGCGCCAATCCTCTTTGGCCTGGACTTTGTGACCGAGCAAAACAAGTACACGCCCCAGCTTTCGTATCAGGCCACCTTTGGCAGCGCGGCATACATTATTGAGCATCCTGACAAGGCCGGCGACACGGACGCCCAGTTTGTGGCCGGGGTGGAGAGCGCGCTCAAATCTTATAGCGCAATCGTCAAGAGCGACCCAGAGGCCAAATCCAAATCTCTGGACGCTCTGCTGGAAAAGCAGAAACAGGGAAAACTGGCGGATTTTGTCCGCTCCGCCAGCAAGGGCTGCGAAGAAAAGAAGGAAGGAACATAGACCACCCGTGCGCGACCTTCCGCGAAAATCTGCTTTAACTTGCGCCTTGCTGTGCCTCGGCGGGACGGGCGGAGCAATGAACGCTCGCAGCATCTCGCCTTCGGAAGGGGCGCAGGATGCTCATGCCGCGCAGGAAAAATCTTCCCCCAAGCCTGAGGGTTCGCCCGTCGCGCCAGAAAAGCCGTCCGAAAGACATTCGACACCAGAAGACCGCCAGCGCCTGGTGGCGATTGCGCACAAGTTGGAAGCAGCGCCGCTTGATCCGGCACTTGTACCAGAACGCGGGTGGGCCGTAACTTTTGTTGTTGGCGCTCCTGATCTTCATGTAAGAATCTGCACCAGCTTGCTGTCTGACTTGCGCCGGCCAAGGTACAAGTACAAATCTGAGATCGGCGAACAACTTCTGATCTCCAGCGCGGCATATCTCATCGAACATGCGGACCAGGCAAACAACAGCCGCGCCCAGAGTGTCGGCGGGATGGAGGGCGTGCTCAAAGCCTACAGCGCAATCATCAAGGCAGAGCCGCAGGCCACAGCAAAGTCACTCGACGCGCTTCTGGAAAAGCAGCGTGAAGGCAAGCTGGCGGATGCAGTAGGGGAAATTGTGAAGGGCTGCCAATAGAAAGCCAGTCAGAAAGATTCAGCTGCGAATTTCGCGAATAAACACGAATTTAACAGATTCGTTCGCGTTCTTTGCTGTTTTTGAAGATACCGACCTGCCCAATTCCGCACTCGCTTTCGATTAAAGAAATGGTGATGTCTATAGAGATAGTTATCTCGATAGGGATCCCTCGCCCCGCTCGGGACTGCGGAGAAAGCCTGATTGCTGACTGCTGAGTGCTCCTTTACAGTATTTGTGATGAAGAAACTCAGGGTGGGAATACTTTTCGGCGGACGCAGTGGCGAACATGAAGTTTCTCTGCTTTCGGCAGCGTCAGTCCTCAACGCCATAGACAAGAAAAAATACGAAGTGGTGCCAATCGGTATCACCAAAGAAGGCCGCTGGCTGACTGACAGCCACGCCGAGCAATTGCTGCGGGGAGAGAAGAATGCCGCGGAAAGCGGCCGCCATCTGCGCGCGGGCGATCCGCAGGCCACGCCTGGCGCTGTGGTGCTGGCCAAGGGCGAAGCGGTAATCATTCCGCCGATGCCGCAGGCACACGGACTGGTCCCATTTGAGAGCGCCGCGCTTGCAACGCAGAAAGGTATCGACGTGGATGTGATCTTCCCCGTGCTCCACGGCACGTTCGGTGAAGATGGCACCATTCAGGGCCTGCTGGAACTCGCGGACATTCCTTACGTTGGGGCGGGCGTGCTCGGCTCCGCTGCAGGCATGGACAAGGACATCATGAAGCAGCTTTTCGCTTTCGCCGGGCTTGAAATCGTGAAGCACGTTACCATCCTGCGCAGCCGGTGGGAGAACGATCCGAAAGAAGCGACGAAATTAGTGGGGAAGAAACTGAAGTATCCGGTGTTTGTGAAGCCTGCAAACCTGGGATCGTCGGTAGGAATTTCTAAAGCGCATGATCGCAAAGAGCTGGGACCGGCCATTGAAGTTGCGGCCAAATATGATCGCAAAATTGTGATCGAGCAGGGCGTGGGCGGTAAAAAGCATAAGGCACGCGAACTGGAGTGTGCGGTGTTGGGCAACGATGAGCCTCAGGCCTCTACCGTGGGCGAGATTGTACCGGCAGCGGAATTCTATGATTACAACGCCAAGTACATCGATGAGGGCTCGCAGCCGGTGATTCCGGCCAAAATCAGCAAGAAACAAATGAAGGAAGTGCAAGAAATGGCCATCAAGGCGTTCCAGGCTGTGGATTGCTCTGGTTTGGCACGGGTGGATTTCCTGATGGATCCAAAAAACGGGAAGCTCTATTTGAATGAGATCAACACCATGCCGGGCTTTACGTCGATCAGCATGTATCCCAAGATGTGGGCCGCTTCAGGTCTTGAATATCCCAAGCTGATTGATAAGCTGATTCAGTTGGCGCTGGAACGCTACAAAGAGAAAAAGAAGAACCAATACAGCAGAGATTAACTGCCATCTGCGCAGAGTGATCAGGCTACGCTGCGGCCCTGCGCCAGGCGGATTACCAGAACAATTGACGCAAAAACCAGCAGAAGGTGGATGGCCCCGCCGAAAGTGTAGCTGCTGATCATTCCCAGCGCCCACATCAGAAGCAAAATGAAGAAAATCGCGAACATAAAAGCAACCTCTGTAAAGAAGTTAGACGCAAAGGCAGTTATTGGAGTTGGTTTTGCCGACCGCGCGCGTCTTAGCCTCGCTGTGATTGCTGATTGGGCCGACGGTTAAAGGCAATGAGGTTGGAACCGTGCTGGCGGAGCTGCCTGGCGCCGCGACTTACACCATCGATGGTTCGACGGTATCCGGAAGCAAGGGCGCTGCGCAGTTCGCGGCCCGTAGACGGAGTCAGCAACAGTGCAAGGCCGGCGCCGGTACCTATTCCAAGCAGAAGCCAGCCGATTGAATTCGCGCTGATGTTTGCTTCGGACTCCGGTTCCTTCTGCCAACCCGGTCCTCCATAGCGCGCATATTCCCTCATGCTGCCTCCTTGATTTCTGACAGCAGGCATCCGCCTGCGAAAGGTCATCTATTGCTGGTTAGAAAAGAGTGGCTG
>DASYKK010000359.1:0-4774 GCA_035995565.1 Candidatus Angelobacter sp. | reverse complement strand
CATCATAGCGTGCGATGCTCTTAGGATTGAACCTGCTGAAAGCCCGCCGGTAGGCTTCACGCTTCGCCAGGATCGTGGACCAGCTCAGGCCGGCCTGCGCGCCTTCCAGGATCAAAAATTCAAACAGCACGCGATCGTCATGCTGAGGCACGCCCCATTCCGCGTCATGATACGCAATCATGGATGGCGTGGTCGCCCAGAAGCAGCGTTGTCTCGTTTCCAAAGGTTGCGACTTCAAGGCATCTTTTGCAGACATCAGTTACCGCGCCTGCCCAGCGAAGACGCGCGCAGCGACGGGTGTCATCTCAACTTCCATACCGCTGAGCACGGCATTGCCGGAAAGCGGATCGCGGCGATTCTCGTCCATTAGCGCATTCAGGTTGGCTCCGGGATTTGCGGCGGCAACTTCGAGGTCGGTACCTGGTTGATCGTGTCCCCATCCGTGCGGCAAGCTGACAACGCCCAGCATCATTTCGTCAGTAATCTCCACTTCCGCTTCGATGGAACGGCCGTTGTGTGCAATGCGCGCTCTTGCACCATCTTCAATTCCAAGCCGCGCAGCGTCTGCTGGATTGATCAGGGCGATGCATCTGGCCGCTCCTTTGGCCAGAACGGGAAGATTGTGCATCCAGCTATTGTTTCCGTGAAGCTGGCGCCGTCCGACGATTACAAGGTCAGGCACTGGACGATCGAGATCAGCGGCTGGCCGTTTGAGATCATCTGTCAGCATCACCGGCGCGAGTTCAATCTTGCCTGACGGCGTGCGGAGGACTTCTGGCACGCGCGGTTCAAGTGCGCCCAAATCGATCCCATCTTCGGACGCCTTTACTTTGTCCAGATTGAGTCCGTCGGGCTTCATGCCAAACTGATCGCCGTAAGGCCCAGCTCGCAAACCAAGATCCAGCAACCGCTCAACTCCGTTCCGATGTGAGACTACCTTGAAGATTTGTTCGGCATAGGGACCGGCTGTGCGTCGAAGGTCGTCCATGAGCAATTTATCGTCGATTTGGTTGAGATCCGCCGCCGCGCCTTTCCCTTGAATGGTGCCGATCAACCGCAGCAATAGCTGCCATTCTTCAGGATGGTCCGCCGCGTGAGCAAATACCGGACGGCTGTAACGAGCATGATTACGATACGAGAGCTGCGAAAATGCAACGTCATAGTGCGAATCTTCCAGAGGGGAAGTTCCAGGCAGGATTACATCGGCGTGGCGCGAAGTTTCGTTCAGATATACATCCACGCTCACCATTAGATCCAATTCGTCCATTGCCACGGAAAGACGCTCGCCATTTGGGGAAGAAAGCGCCGGATTGCTCGATACCGTGATGAGCGCCTTTATCTGGCCCTCGCCCGGCGTCTGGATTTCTTCGGCTAGACAGCTCATGGGAAACTCGCCTAAAACTTCAGGCGCCCCAGAAACCCGACTCTTGCGCCGGCCCGTAACAATTCCTTTGCCCGATCCCGGTTTACCCATGGTGTTGGATTGCAACGCGGCGGCTTTGGGAAACATGGCGCCGCCTGGCTCGTCGAAGTGGCCAGTGAGAATGTTCAACACGTCGATCAGCCAACTGCACAGGGTCCCATATTCCTGTGTGCAGGTGCCAACGCGTCCGTAAACCACCGCATGTTTTGCGGCAGCCAGCGAGCGCGCCAGACCACGGATGGTCTCGGCGGAAATCCCGCACCGGGCAGAGACTTTTTCCGGCGCAAATCCGGCGATAGCGTGTTCCAGCAGTTCAACGCTGGCAACATGATCTGCCAGCCGGCCGAGACGAACCAGTTTTTCCGCAAACAGCGTGTGCACCATGGCAAGGAGGAGAAATACGTCGCCGCTGGGACGAATAAAGATGTGGCCGTCTGCTACGTCTGCCGTCTCTGTGCGTCGGGGATCAACGACAATCAGCTTTCCGCCACGGGCGCGTAAGGCTTTGGCCTTGTCGCGGAAATTCGGCACGGTCCAGAGGCTTCCATTGGAGACCATTGGGTTGGCGCCCAGAATCAGCAGAAAATCGGTCCGCTCGATGTCCGGTACGGGAATAGAAAGAAAATCGCCAAACATCAGGCCGCAAGAGAGGTGCTTGGGCATCTGATCCAGCGTTGACGCCGAGAAAACATTCTTCGATCCCAAGGCGCGGCTCAGACGCGGTGCATAAAGCAGGAGGGCAGCTTTATGGACTACAGGATTCCCCAGCGTCAAAGCGACCGCATCAGCTCCATGCTTCGCGATGATTGGCGGCAGACGGCGCTCAATTTCTGCGAATGCTTCTTCCCAAGTGGCTTCCACGAAGCGGCCGTCTCGCTTGATCAACGGTTTGCGCAAGCGGTCCGGATCTTCATGTAGATCTTTGAGCGCTACGCCTTTAGGACACAGATAGCCGCGGCTGAAGACGTCGGCAGCGTGTCCGCGAATGCGTTTTACCCGGCCTTCGGCCACGGTAATTTCAAGGCCGCAGCAAGCTTCACAGAAAGGGCAAATCCGATGGTGGACGGTCTCGTGACTTTCGCTGATCATCGAACTCCCCTCCTGAAACAGCGGATATCGAAGCAGACTTACACGGGCGTGAATAGACATACTCAACATCTCCAAGGTAAAGACTTTAACGTCGGTTGTAAACAGAGTCTGAAATTCTGACCGAGGCGGCCGCAAGGCGGTACCATCATCATGCGGACTGATGACTTCGAACTCACAACTTATATGCGCTGGGCTTTGGCAGTGGGTGCAAAGTCCCGGGCTGGAGCGGTTTGAATTTGCGCGCGCGGGTGATGAATGGGTCTTTCGCGGTACGATCATCACATTGGCCCATGATTCCCCGGCGGAAGCGAGATATGAGATAGCTTGCGATGGCTTGTTTCGGACCAGGCGTGCAACTATTTCCCTTGTCGATGCAAACGGCGAGCGCTCACTGGAAATCAATGCGCGGGATAGCCATTGGTTTGAAAATGGCACGGAAAACCACACAGTCACCGGTGCAGTCGACATCGATCTGGGTTGGAGCCCCTCTACCAATACGCTGCCAATCAAGCGCCTGAAGCTGGGAATCGGTCAAGGCAGTGGCGAGGTTGTCGCAGCCTGGGTACGCTTTCCCGAACTCACACTGCAGCCGCTCCCCCAGGAATATCTCCGGCTTACGGATCGCCAATATCGTTATTCCAGTCGTGGCGGGGCCTTTGTGGCGAACCTCCTGGTCGACGACAACGATCTGGTGCTCGACTATGAGAGGTTCTGGCAACGCGTAAAAAGCAACAAATAGAGGGCACAATGTATGCAGGGCGTGGCGGCGGCTCTCAGCTATAAAATCATTTGATGGCAGCTATCATGTCTTTTAATTGGCCGTGACTGGCGTTAACCAGATATGCTAAAAAGTTAATTACTGCTCGCACGGACCTGCATTGGCCCAACAAAAAAAGTCAGGCTTGAAGGAGCTTCATGGCAAACGAACTGCGCAATTTCCTCGCCCTCTCATATGACGAACTGGAAGACATGAACCTGGAGGCGAAGGAGCAGCGCAGAAATCGCGTTGCCACGCATAAGATCCAGGAAGACCGGCTGAAATACCTAACCGACGAGAAGCGCATTAAGGCTGTGACAGTGCTCTTCAGCGATCTTGAAGGCCGCCTGCACATGCTGGACTATGACAAGAAGTTTCTCCTTAAGAGCTGGGACAACCTGACTTTTGATGGTTCGTCGATTCGCGGCTTTACGGCCCAGCGGGAGAGCGATCTCCGCCTTGGTTTGGACTGGAGCTCGTTTTACTGGGCGCCATCAGACGTGTTTGGTTCCGGTAAAGTCCTGGTTTTTGGCGATGTGATCGATAAAGGCGGTACGCCGTACAGCGCCGACATTCGCGGCAATCTCAAAGTCTTTGCATCAGAAATGCACCAGAAAGAGGGCTATACACTCAACGCAGCAAACGAAATTGAAGGCTTTCTCTTTCAGGGCGCGGACGCCGAGCGCCGCTACCACGAGACCGGCAAATTCGATTATGTGAACACAGGCGGTTATTACCATTCGCTGCCCGGCGATCCGTTGCGCACGTTCATTGACACCACGGCCGAAGTTCAGCGCGCCATGGGCTTCCAGAATGAAAAAGACCACCCTGAGGTGGCGCCCTCGCAATTTGAAATCAATTACAGCTATGGCGAGGTTGTGGCTGCGGCTGACCAGATCCAACTCTATAAGCTGATCTGCCGACAGGTTGCCACCAGAATGAGCCTGACCGCATCATTCCTGCCCAAGCCGGTGGTCGGCGTAAACGGCAACGGCATGCATACCAATGTTTCCATCAGCAAAGATGGAAAAAATCTGTTCTGGGATTCCAAAGGCGAAGAGAAGTTAAGCAAGCTGGGCTGGGCTTTTGTCGACCGCATTCTTACGCACGGCAACGATATCTGCCTGATGCTGAATGCCAGCGTGAACGCTTATCGCCGCCTTGATCCACACTTTGAAGCGCCCAACCAGATTAAAGCTTCAGCGGTGGACCGCGGATCGATGGTGCGCATCCCAATTGGAAACGAGAAGAGCATGCGCGTTGAAGTGCGTTCCGTCGCCCCCGACGCCAATCCTTATTTGGTGATGATGGCTGTATTCAAAACCGGAATTGCCGGCGACACGTCCAAGATCAAGAACCTCCGTCAGGCTGAACGTTACCTGCCGGATAACATTTATACCGCAATGGAAAACTTCCGAGCGTCAGATTGGACCAGCAAACTGATGGGTGGTGAAGATGTGAAATCGCGGTATGCCGATCTGAAACAGGCGTCCGCTGATCGCTGC
>DASYKK010000358.1:0-4607 GCA_035995565.1 Candidatus Angelobacter sp. | reverse complement strand
CAGGTTCGCCACCACAACATCGGCGCTCTTGACCAGGCGCCGGATGACCTCCGCTGACTCGGGTTTCGATGTGTCCAGCGTCAGGTTGCGCTTGTTGCGATTCAGCGAAAGAAATCCGCCGCCTTCACCGCTCTCAGTAATTGCCGCAATGTAACGGTCTTCGCTGCCATGGCGACGGTCCACGCGAATCACATCCGCGCCCATATCCGCCAGCAGCATAGCGCAATAAGGACCGGCAATGAACCGGCCGAAATCAATGACACGAATACCTGAGAGCGGAAGCTTACTTTGCATCGCGGGATTCTAAATCAAGTGCGGGTAGACGAGTTGTAAAGGCCCTTGGAAACTTCGAATGACTTGGCTTTTCCGTGTCTCTGTGCCTCCGTGGTGGAATTCCCGTTCGGCGCAAGTTCACTTTTTCGGGGGGCCACCGTCGCTCACCAGCAACTGCATCACCGCATCAATAGCCGCCAGCGCTTTGCTCCCGGGCAGATTGTGGTTATTGCAGAAAATTGAAAATACAAACCGCTTGCCGGACTGGGTTTGTCCGTACCCGGAAAGTGCATTTACATGGCTGAGCGATCCCGTCTTGGCATGGATAAGCCCTGCGGCTGGTGTTTTCTGAAAGCGGTCAGTCAGTGACCCATCCACGCCGCTCAGCGGCAGCGATTCCTCAAACGCCGGTCCCCAGGGCTGGCGCGCCGCATAGATCAGCAACTGCACGGTCGCTGCGGGCGTAACCAGATCGCGGCGGGAAAGCCCGGAGCCATCGAGGAAAGTAAACTCATCGTCTTTCAGCCCGGCCTGTAACAGAAACTGCTTTACCGCGGCAACGCCGCTTTCGAACGATCCACCATTTCCGCCCAGCTTGCCGGCCAGCCGCAACGCAAGTTCCGCATGCAGGTTCTCGCTGGTCTTGTTGATCACTCGGATATCGTCGAGCAGCGGTGTGGAAACATGCTCGGCCAGAATCTTATTGGAAGACGCTTGGTTGAGATCAGTCGCTACCTGTGGCGGCGGTTGCATGGCTGGAGATATCGGAGAATTGACGAGCGGAGCCGCCGCTGCTCCCATCGCTGGTGCGGTCGGTGCGTGCGGAACTTGTTGATCAAAGAACTGCGCTCCTTCACCATGTCTTGCTCGCGCCTTGCCACGAATGGTGATACCGCGCCGCTCCAGCAATGTACGAAACAACTGCGCCACAAACTCCGCCGGGTCTTCAATCGACATTGGCTCTTTCGCGCCCGCATCACCCAGGGGCAACGATCCCCAGAGCACAATCTTCTTCGATCCCGGATCACGATGGATGCCGACTCTCTTCGCCGCCCCGACCGCGGTCGTTAACACGCGATTATCCAGTTCGTAGTAACTGGTCTCGGGCTCGACCGTGATCACCGCTTTGTCCCCCGGGTGCTCGCCCGGCAGAACGTTGACGAAGACCACGTTGTCATTGAAGGTGAGCGCGGAAACCGGAGCGCCATCGATCCATTGCAGGTCGTCCCATGCCCAGCCTTCGGCATAGCGCTCAAACGCGTAAAACGTGTCGTCGCCGATCAGGTCGCCATCTACGATCTTCAGGCCATTGCGCGCCACCTGGTCCGCCATCTCCTCCAGAATCTGCGTGTGCGGAGGCGTGCGTTGCGTCTTCAACGTGTAAGGCAGTGTTCGACCGGAGATATTAGGATCGCCCCGCCCGAAAATCACGAGGTCGCCAAGAAGCCTTCCGTTGTCGTCAATCTTTCCTTCGGCCTCGACGGTCGTGCGAAGGCGATAATCCGGCCCGGCAACAGCCAGCGCGGCAGCCGTAGTAAAAAGTTTGGTGTTCGACGCAGGAAGAAATAGCTGGTCGGAGTTCTGTGAATACAGCGCCTTGCCTGTTTCCAGATCGACCACGTCGACACCCCAGTGCGCGCGATTGAGCGGCGGCTGGCTGAGCACCGCGGCTATGTCTTTGCCTAAATCCTTTTTAGGCGCAGGCTTTTTCTCTCCGGCGGCGGAGACTTGCAGTGACAGGACCAGTGCCAGCGCGCAAAGCGCTCTTGCCGAACGTTGCAGCATGGGATTGCCGGAAATTATACAATCGCCGCCATGCAGAGACCTGGCTTTCTGTGGCGCTTGCGCTCGCGCACCGTAGAACTCGGCCCCCGGACGCTGGTGATGGGCATCCTGAACGTTACGCCCGATTCATTTTCCGATGGCGGAAAATTTCTGGCCCGAGACCACGCCGTTGCGCATGCGCTCAAGATGCTGGATGACGGCGCCGACTTGCTGGACATTGGCGGCGAGTCCACGCGGCCGGGAACGCCCGTTGTCGAAAGCGGCATTCCGGCGCCGGAAGAGCTGCGCCGCATCCTGCCCGTGATTGAAGACGTGCTGCGCGAGCGGCCTGACGCTGTTCTCTCGGTAGATACTTACAAGGCCGAGGTCGCGCGCGCCGCGGTCAATGCCGGATGCGAAATTGTGAATGACGTGAGCGCCCTGCGCTGGGACGATCAGATGGGAGCAACTGTGGTGCAGCTGAACTGTGGCGTCATTCTGATGCATACGCGCGGGCGTCCGCAGGAGTGGCGCAACCTGGAACCACCAGCCGATATCGTGGCGGAAGTGAAAGCAGAGTTGCGCGAATACGCGCAAGCCGCGCTGGCACAAGGCATTGCCAAAGACCACACCGTGCTCGACGTGGGCATTGGCTTTGGCAAAAAATTTGAACAGAACTATCCGCTGCTGGCCGGTCTGGGCCAATTGCATGACCTTGGCTTTCCTCTACTGGTGGGGACATCAAGGAAGTCTTTCATCGGGCGTACGCTGGCACTCGACGGCAAAGACGCGCCTTCTGATCAGCGTCTTCACGGCTCGCTGGCCGCTGCCACTGCTTCAGTCCTGAACGGCGCGCACGTGGTGCGAGTGCATGACGTGAAAGCATCCGTGGAAGCGGTAAAGATAGCCGACGAGATTTTGCGGTTTAGTAAATGAGCAGCCTGGGAAAACCTGGCGGCTCGCCGGACGAACTATGCTTCGCGTTGCCGTTCCAACTCCTTACACAGGTAAATGATCTGTCCGGTGTGATGGGAAATGTGAGCGGCGCACCGCAGGATGGCGGTGAAACGGTCGCCGCAGTCTTCAAAGCCTTTGGCCGTATAAGCGGCGGACCAATCCTGTTCTGACTGTTTCTGCAACACCGCTGCAACCATCGCAATAGTGCCATCAAACATCTTGAGGAGCACAGCTTTTGGAGCGTGCGAGGTGTCGGTAAACTCCAGCTGACGGTTACGCACATACCCTGAGCCGCCAATCTCGCCGGCAATGTAATAGCTGAGGTTGCCAGTCAAATGCAACAGCAGATGGCCGATGCTGTTGCCGTAAGAATAAGCCCGCGTCCAGATCTGTTCGTCCGTGAGCGGATCAACGGCGGCGTGCAGTTTCTTTGCCGCTTCCTGGTAGAAGCGCGTGAAATCGTTGGCGAGCGTGGCGTTTAGGGCTGACACGGACGCGATTCTAACAAAATCGTCCCTGCGCTGTTTAGGATAGAATTTTGTATTGTCCACTAATCTTTTGGCGACCAATCCCCAACCCGCACAGAAGGGCCGTGTCTTTCTCATGGACACGATGTCCTTCATCTTTCGCGCATATCACGCCATGGCGCGGCAACGGCCCATGTCGACTAAAAAGGGCGTGCCCACGGCCGCAACATACGTTTTCGTGAACATGTTGCGTAAGCTGCGCGCGGACTTCAACCCAGAATACCTGGCTGCGGTGTTCGACGTCGCCGGTCCCACGTTCCGCGACGAGCAGGCCAAAGCCGTCACGTCCGTCCGCAAGTTCGATATCAAGACGCAGACTTTCAAGGAAGTGGAATATCTGGGCTACAAGGCGCAACGTAAAGAAATGCCGCACGATCTTGTGCAGCAGGTGCCTTATATACGGCGCGCGCTGGAGGCTTACCGCATTCCTATCCTGGAATCGCAGGGCTTTGAGGCCGATGATGTGATTGGCACGCTCGGACGCAAGGCCGCCGCGCAGTCTTTCCAGGTGTTTGTCGTCTCCAGCGACAAGGACATGCTGCAGCTGGTGAATGACAAAGTCTGCGTGCTGAACCCGCCCAAAGATAATTTGATCTGTGATGCCGACAAAGTAAAAGAAATTCTGGGCGTGCGTCCGGAGCAGGTGATTGACGTGATGGCGCTACGTGGCGACTCTATCGATAACATTCCCGGCGCTCCGGGCATCGGCGACAAAGGGTCAGTCGAGATCATCAAGCGCTTTGGCACGCTGGAAAACGCGCTGGATCACGCTGAAGAAGTGGAACGCAAGACCTACCGCGAATCGCTGCTGAACAACAAAAAAGACATTCTGTGGAGTAAGCAAATGGTCACCATTGACCAGAATGTGGACATCGCTCTGGATCTCGACAAGATGGTCGCCGGCGAACCGGACATGGACGCGCTGCGCTCGCTCTTCAGCGAACTTGAATTCACCACGTTGCTCAAAGAGCTGGTGCCGGTGATGGAGTTGCGCGAAACCGATTATCGCGAACTGAAGTCAATGAAAGAGCTGAAAGCACTGGCCAAAGCCAAAGGCCCGCTGGCGATTGCTTTTGAGTTCACCGC
>DASYKK010000357.1:0-6144 GCA_035995565.1 Candidatus Angelobacter sp. | reverse complement strand
GTGCGGCGGCGTTCAGTTTCCCGTTTGTCCCAGCTTTGTTTGCCCTTGGCAAGGGCGACTTCACATTTGATCTTACCGTTTTTAAAGTACATGCGCGTGGGCACCAGGGTGTAGCCTTTTTGCTGAGTTTTAGCCTGAAGTTTGCGCAGTTCGTCGGCGCGGACAAGCAGTTTGCGAGTGCGGAGCGGGGTGTGTCCAGCATAACCGGCATTCTCATAGGCACCAATGTGGGCGTTCAGCAGCCATAATTCGCCGTCTTTCAGGAGGGCATAGCCATCCTTAAGGTTGGCCCGGCCTGCGCGGACGGACTTGACCTCAGACCCGGTCAGGACGATTCCCGCTTCCATCCTGTCTTCAAGGAAATAATTGTGGCTGGCGGCCCGATTAACGGTGGCGTCGCGTTCGCCGGAAGCAACAGGGTCACGCTTGACGTTTTTAGGCTTATTAGGCTCGGTTTGGTGTGTGGTTTGGCGGGCCATGGCAGGCTTTTATCGCTTACGGCAAACTTTTTATGTTACCACAGCGCAAAATCTGTTACTAAAGTCGTTCTAGGTAAGGCACCAAAACCGGTGTATAATCTGGCTTCCGAAAAGTCTGATTCCGGGTAACGCGACGGGAAGTGCCCCCAATATTTCCCTGAAAAATGAAAGACTTAGGAAAAAAGCCTAAATGAGTAGGAGCGTATGAGGAAGGTTACAGCAACCCTCACAATTTTGTTTCTTTTCGCGGCATTTTTGTCCGCCGCGGAATCAGCCAAAACTCTCTATCAAAAGGGAGTGAAGGCGGAGGCGCGGCAGGATTATGAGGCCGCATTCGAATTCTATAAAGCCGCCTATCATCAAAAACCAGATGAGCTGAGATATCGCGTACCCTTTGAGCGAACCCGCATGCTGTCTGCCGCGAGCAAGATCAAGCGGGCGCAAAAGCTCCGAGAGCAGGGTAATTTACAGGATGCGCTCGCTCTTTTCCAGCAGGCGATTGAAGTTGATCCCAGCAATGATTTAGCGGCACAGGAAATTCGGCGCACAGAACAGATGATTCAAAAGGGGCCTTCAGGGGGTGGACAGGCCGTCTCAGCTCCGCCTTCGCGGCGCGATGAAGAGGATCCGCTAAGGAAACGCTTGGAAGGCGCGAGCTCTCCGGTGGCCCTGGCTCAGTTTCCTGACTCGCCGATCACAGCCCTGGAGATGACGGAAGATTCCAAGGTAGCCTATGAGACCATCGGCAAGCTGGCTGGAATCAACGTTCTTTTTGACCCGGACTACACGTCGCGCCGTCTGACGATTAAGCTGAAAAACGTCAGCCTGCAGGAAGGGCTGGATATTATCGCGCTGGAGTCGCGCACCTTCTGGCGGCCGGTAACGCCGAACACAATTTTCGTTGCCCAGGACACGCAGGCCAAGCGCCGCGAACTGGAGCAGAACGTCGTAAAAACCTTTTACCTCGGCAATGTTTCCGGTCCCACAGATCTTCAGGACATCGTGAACGCAATTCGCACCGTGCTTGAAGTGCAGCGCATTCAGCAGATTCCGTCGCAGAGCGCAATCGTGATCAAGGGTACGCCGGACCAACTGGCTCTGGCCTCCAAGATGATCGACGATATTGATAAGTCCAAGCCGGAAGTGATTGTGGACGTGTGGGTGGCGCAGGTACGGCGCGACAAGCTGCGTAATCTGGGTATTACCCCGCCGCAGACCCTCACGGTCACCCTGCAAGGCACCAATACCACAACTCCCACGGGCACCGGCACTGGAACCACGACTACCAGCACCGGCACCGGCCTGAACTTTAACGACCTCCAGCACCTCAACTCCACGAATTATGCGGTGACGATTGATCAAGTGAAGGCGATCGCGCTGTTTTCTGATGCCGACACCAAGATCATGCAGAACCCGAAGATCCGCGCCACCGACAATGAAAAGGCGACGCTCACCATCGCCGACAAGATTCCAATCGCGACCGGTTCATTCGGCACGCCGCTGGGCATTGGCACGGGCGTGGGCTCGGTGGGAGTGAATACGCAGTTCACCTATACGGATGTCGGCGTAAAGATGGAAATTACGCCGCGCGTGCATCCTGATGGACAGATCACGTTGAAAACGTCCATGGAAATCTCAAACCTGAATGGATCGCAGACCATCGGCGGCATTACGCAGCCAATTATCAGCACGCGCAAAGTTGAACACACGATCCGATTGATGGATGGGGAAACCAACCTGCTGGGCGGAATTCTGGAAGTTCAGGACACAAGTACCACCGGCGGCACGCCGTTCCTGGGGCAAATTCCCATCTTGAAGTATCTGTTTTCGTCGACCCAGAAGGAACATATTACGAACGAGCTGGTGTTCCTGCTGGTGCCGCACATTGTGCGGAAACAGGAACTCAATGATTTGAACCGTCGCGCGTTTGACGTGGGAACCGGCAGCGGCATTGATCTGCGCATGGCCAGCAGGCAGACTCCTGCCAGCAACGCTACCCCGACGGCAGCTACAGCAGCGCCTCAGCAACCCGCGGGCGGAGCGCCGGTAACACCAGCACGGCAGCCGGCGAATGCGGTTCCGGCGCAGCAAACCCCGCAGCAACCGACGCCGCAAACTGCAGCGCCGCAAAGCACACCCGCGCCGCAGCAAACGCTGAAGCCGGGGCAGGTGGGACTGCGGCTTGATCCGGGCACCCTGCAACAGCAGGTGGGAAGTACTTTCCCTGTAACAATTGTGCTGTCACATGGCGAGGATATTGCGGCTGTTCCTATCCAACTGAGTTACGATCCCCGGCTGTTCCAGTTCGTGAAAGTAACGAACGGCGACTTCCTGGCCAAGGACGGGCAGAACGTGGCATTGGTGTATCGCGACGATCCGACCACCGGCAAGCTGCAGATCACCGCGCAGCGCACTCCGGGAGCGCAGGGTATTTCCGGCGACGGCGCGGTTTTTAACCTGACGTTTACGGCGAAGGCCAAGGGTACAGGGGCAATTTCCATTGCAGTCCCCGGGGCGCGCAACAGCAAGAACCAGCCCATGGATGTACTAGGATCGCAAAGCACGGTCACGGTAAACTAAGAGATAAGGGTCCGTGATGAGGCAGAGACAAACCGATCGTTCGAATCTTTTGAACCCTGGTCCTGGGAACAACGGCTTTTGGGATCGGCGAGTTCTGCTGCTTCGGCAGCGCGGCGTGACCCTGCTGGAAATGATTGTGGTGATCACGATCCTGCTGATCCTGATGGGAGCAGCCGTCCCGATTCTGAAAGTCAGCGTGCGACGCCAGAGGGAAGTGGAGTTGCGGCGCGATCTGTGGGAGATGCGGTCTGCGATTGATCGCTACAAAGACGCCGCAGACAAGAACGCGTTTCAGATCAAACTGGGCTCGGAGGGATATCCTCCGGACATGGATACGCTGGTCAACGGAGTGGAAATTGCCGGCGGTAAGAAGCTTCGCTTTCTGCGCCGCATCCCGGTGGATCCGATGACAGGGAATAACGACTGGGGACTGCGCTCCATGCAGGACGATCCGCAGTCAGATTCATGGGGCGGACAGAATGTTTTTGATGTGTATACAAAGTCGACTGGCGTCGGCTTAAACGGCACGAAATATAAGGATTGGTAACTTTTATGATCGGTCCATCTAAAAGCACGAGGCAGCAGCGCGGGTTTACGCTGATTGAGATGATCATCGTGTGCGCCATGATCTCCATTTTGCTGGGCGTCATGGTGCCGGTCTATAAGATCCATGTCCTGCACGCGAATGAAGCCGTGCTCAAGGAAGATCTGTTCAACATGCGCCAGGCCATCGATCAGTACACGCAGGACAAGAGCAAGGCGCCGCAGGCCTTAGATGACATTGTGACGGCGGGCTATCTGCACGCACTGCCCAAAGATCCTTTTACCCATGCCGCCGATACGTGGCAGACCGTGCAGGAAGACGTGCTCACCAGTATTGACCAGACGCAGCCGGGGATCAGCGACGTAAAAAGCGGATCAAGCCTGATCAGCTCTGAGGGCACTGCCTACAACACGTGGTAGGCTTCTTTTCTGTCGCTTCGCTGCCAACCGTTCACCGTTTCCGCCCTTGCATGAATTCTCAAGCGCCTGTAGCCTGCGGCTCAGCGCGCAAGCCGGCTTCGCCGCCTTAAGTTGATGAGAAATGAACTATGCGGCCTTTTCGCCTTCTTCCGGTTCGATTTCAGCTACAGGATCGAGCTTGGCTTCTTTGAAGGACTCGCGCACGCCTTCGGGATCCACTTTGCGGTTGCGAATGTCATCTTCGCTAACGCGGGGGCGTGTTGATCCCTGGTCTTGAGAACTGGCAACAGGGGTAGTGCCAATCTGATCCGAGGCCTCGGCTGACATCTGGCCAGAGTTGTGTTCGCCCACAGCGCCTACTTGCGGTTCGCCTGTGGATCGCTCGTCTGATTCTTCATGATGAAGCTGTCTGCTCAAGTTGCGCATCTCCCATTCACCTTTCTCAATTCCGCGGTCCACGATGTCTTCTCTCATTCTGCTGTCCAAGTCGCACCTCCCGGTGGCTGGTGATTGGATGCTGGAAGCAGAGCTCAAGGCGAGAGGCGCGCAAGACAGCGATTCAACCCTCGACTCAGCCCATATTTGCTACCATCTTGCTATGCCGGTTGATACTGAAATTCAGGCTACCCATCTTCCTCCATTGAAAGCTCCGCGTGGAACAGAACTCACGTGCAAAGGCTGGCCGCAGGAAGCCGCCATGCGCATGCTGATGAACAACCTTGACGATGAGGTGGGCGAGCGTCCGCGCGATCTGGTGGTTTATGGCGGCACGGGCAAGGCGGCGCGCAACCAGCAATGCCTGGAAGCGATCCTTGCGTCCTTGAAGTCCCTGGAGAGCGACGAGACACTGCTGGTGCAGTCGGGCAAGCCGGTTGGAGTTTTTAAAACGCATGATTATGCGCCGCGCGTGCTGATAGCCAATTCCAATCTTGTGGGCCACTGGTCCAACTGGGAGAAGTTTAACGAACTGGAACGTGCCGGACTGATGATGTATGGGCAGATGACGGCCGGTTCGTGGATTTATATAGGCTCGCAGGGAATTATCCAGGGAACGTTTGAGACGTTTGCCGCGGCGGCGGAAAAACATCTTGGGGGAGACCTTGCCGGCAAGCTGGTAGTGAGCGGCGGCATGGGTGGCATGGGCGGCGCTCAACCTCTGGCGGCGACAATGGCCGGCGCGTGCTTTCTGGGAATCGACGTGGATGCTGAGCGCATCAAGAAGCGTCTGAAGACCGGCTATTGCGACTTCATGGTCAACAATCTGGATGAAGCGCTGCGCATTCTGAAGAATGCTGTACGCAAGAAAGAAGCGATCTCTGTTGGGTTGGTAGGGAACTGCGCTGATGTGATTCCTGAACTGGCCGAGCGCGGCGTGCTGCCGGACATTCTTACGGACCAGACATCGGCGCATGATCCGCTGAACGGCTATGTGCCTAACGGCATGACATTGGAACAAGCACTGGAGTTGCGCAAGAGCGATCCCAAGGCTTATCTGGAAAAGTCGATGAACGCGATAGCGCGGCACGTGGAAGGCATGCTGCGCCTGCAAAAGATGGGTAGCGTTACATTCGACTATGGCAATAACATCCGGACATTTGCCTTCCAGCAGGGCGTGAAGAACGCTTACGATTTTCCTGGCTTTGTGCCGGCGTATATTCGTCCGCTGTTTTGCGAAGGGCGCGGGCCGTTCCGCTGGGTGGCGCTCTCCGGCGATCCCGCCGACATTGCCGTGACCGACGATCTGGTGCTGGAAATGTTCCCGAAGAACCGCATCCTGAGCCGCTGGATTGACCTGGCTCGCAAACGCATCAAGTTCCAGGGACTACCGGCGCGGATATGCTGGCTGGGCTATGGCGAACGTGCGGAGTTCGGCCTGGCCATGAACGACCTGGTAAAGAAGGGCAAGATCAAGGCCCCAATTGTGATTGGACGCGACCATCTGGATTGCGGATCGGTTGCCTCGCCATATCGCGAAACCGAAAGCATGAAGGACGGCAGCGATGCCGTGGCCGACTGGCCGTTGCTAAACGCGCTGCTCAACACCGCCAGCGGCGCAAGCTGGGTGTCAATCCATAATGGCGGCGGCGTGGGCATTGGCTACTCTTTGCATGCCGGACAGGTC
>DASYKK010000356.1:0-5879 GCA_035995565.1 Candidatus Angelobacter sp. | reverse complement strand
GTATGACCAACAAGCCCGCTTACCAGCCGGAAGGCTACCAGAGTGTCATTCCGTATCTGCATGTCAGCGGTGCCGCCAAATTGATTGCTTTCATGAAAGAAGTCTTCGACGCGCAGGAGATTGCTATTTACCCGCGACCTGATGGCACCATAGGTCACGCGGCGCTCAGAATCGGCGATTCAGTTGTCGAACTGGCAGATGGTGGCCCGGAGTGGCCGGCAATGCCGTGCGCCCTGCAGATCTACGTCCCGGACGCCGATGCTGCCTATCATCGCGCTCTCAAGGCTGGAGCGAAATCGTTAGTCGAACCGGCTGACCAGTTTTATGGCGATCGCACCGCCAGCGTGCGGGACAGTTGCGGCAACAACTGGTACATTGCCACGCAGACGCAGGTCGTAAGCCCGGAAGAGGTCGAGAAACGCATTGCAGCGATGAGCCAAAACAAGGGTTGATCTCTTCTAGTTCGTCTCTGAGCCCCGCCTTTGCGCGGGGCTTTCCCTTTGCGGCGAATCCGCGCCGTGGCCTGTACAATCAATATAGACAGCATGTTTATTGATGAAGCAATAATCAGGATTAAGGCAGGCGACGGTGGCAACGGATGTATGGCCTTTCGCCGGGAAAAGTTTGTCCCGCGCGGTGGACCGTCCGGTGGCGACGGCGGCCGGGGCGGCGATATCGTCATGGAATCCAGTGAGCGGCACAATACGCTGGTTCATTTTCGCTTCAATCCGGAATACAAAGGCGAGCGCGGACGCCATGGCGAAGGATCCAACTGTACCGGGCGCGACGGCGAGAGTGTGATCTTGAAGGTCCCTGTCGGCACCATTGTGTATGACAATGAGACCGGCGAGCGCCTCCAGGACTTTTCGCATCCTGACGAGCGCATGGTTGTGGCCCAGGGCGGACGCGGCGGCCGCGGCAATCAGCACTTTGCCACAAGCACCCATCAGGCCCCGCAGGAGCACGAACAGGGCTTTCCTGGACAAGAAAAAGTTTTGCGGCTGGAGTTAAAGCTACTCGCCGATGTAGGGCTGGTAGGCTATCCGAACGTCGGCAAGTCGACTCTGGTGTCGCGAATCTCGGCGGCCAAGCCCAAGATTGCCGACTATCCTTTCACCACTCTGCAACCCAACTTGGGCGTGGTAACCATCGGCGAAATGCCGCACGAAGATAGCTACGTTGTGGCCGATATTCCCGGCCTGATTGAAGGCGCGCATACCGGCACCGGGCTTGGAATCCAGTTTCTCCGGCACATTGAGCGGACCCGCGTACTCGCCCACATGATCGATATTTCTGATGCCAGCGGGCGTCCTGACCCAGTTGCGGATTTCAAAGTCATCATGGGCGAATTAAAAAGCTTCGGCGCAGGGCTGGAAAAGAAGCCGATGATCGTGGTGGCGTCGAAGATTGACGTTGCCAATCCGGAAAAGCTGGCCAAACTGGCCAGGCACTGTAAAAAGCTGAAGCTCACGATGTACGAAATTTCGGCGGTCACGGGCAAAGGCATACCTGAGTTGAAGTACGCGTTGGGAAAAATGGTAGCGGAGATTCGTGCGGACGCTTTTGCGCAGGAGCATCCGCCAGCAAAAAAGAGAGCTGTCTCCACTCGAAAAGACAAGAAGAAGGCGGAGCGCATGAAGCGCGTCTCCAAGCAGAGGGCCTTTAAGCAAAGGCAGACTCGATAACCGCATGAAGATTGCTCTTTTTGGCGGCACCTTTGATCCCGTGCACCTTGGCCATATAGCGGTTGCGCGTGCTGCCGCGGAAAAATTCGGGCTCGGGCGGGTTTATTTCGTTCCGGCGGACCTGCCACCGCACAAACAGAAGCGCAAACTCACGGACTTTCAGCACCGCTTTGCCATGCTGGCGCTGGCTACGGCAGATGATCCGCGCTTTGTAGTTTCCTTGCTCGATGCCCACACAGGCCAGCCAAACTATTCCATTGATACGGTCAGGCGGCTCAAGAGTTCGCTCAAGAAAACTGACAAGCTGTATTTTCTTATCGGTGTTGACGCATTCAAAGACATCGCCACCTGGCGGCAACCGGAAGAGTTACTGGCTGAAGTTGAGTTTATTGTCGTTAGCCGCCCCGGATATTCACTGGCGGATGTTGGCCGGGCGCTGCCCGACTCTTTGCGTCCAACAGATTTAATGATGCGCGCCATGCGCCAGCAGCGTGTTGATGGAACGATTGTCGTGATGGGCGCGACCATCCATCTGCTGGGTGAAGTCAAAGAGAAGGTTTCCTCCACGCAGATTCGCGCGGCTGCCGGCAAGTCAGTGAAGCAGCTCAGCCGCTACGTTCCGCCGCTGGTGGCTGAATACATCAAGAAAGAGAATCTTTACGTCGGCGCTATCACTAAGGAAAGTGCCGACGCAAGCCGAGACAAAGTGCTATCTTTTCAAGAAGCCCGTCAGCACGGGCACACGGGCAGGAGCCATAAGAACGGATGAGTTTACCGACCAGGCAGCAGGTTGCACAGGCAGTCAGGGCCATTGAAGGCAAGAAGGGTGAGGATGTCGTCATCCTTGAAATGGACAAAAGCAGCGGAGCGTTTACTGACTACTTTATCGTCTGCTCCGGCACCAACCCTCGCCAGATACAGGCGATTGCAGACGACGTGCAAAAACAGATGGCCGAAGCAGGCCAGCGACCCAACAGCGTGGAAGGTTACAGCCAGGCCGAATGGGTGCTTCTGGATTACGTGGACTTTGTCCTGCATGTATTCTCCGAGCGGGCGCGCAAGTTTTATGATTTGGAACGCCTGTGGAAGTCGGCGCGAAAGTTGACCCCATCTGACCTGACAAAGAAGCCCGCCGCAAAGAAGCTGGCTGCGCCGAAAAAGGAGAGCGCGAAGAAAGCGCCCACAAAAAAGAAGGCTGCGGCACGCAAAGCCACCCATACCAAGCCCCGTACTCAGAGTTCGCGGACCAAGAAGAAGACACGGAAGTCGGCGTGAAGCTGCAGATCGCCTGGATTGGCAAGACCAAAGAAGTTGCTATTCGCGCACTCACCGACGAGTACCTGAAGCGCATTTCCCGCTATGTGGGAGCGGAATCGCACGAGATGAACAGCGAGCCTACACTGCTGGAGCTGGCCGCTGATACCACAGGCCGAACCGCACCAGTTCTGATCCTGCTCGACGCCCGTGGCCGACAGTTCACCTCAGAAGAGTTTGCCAACCTGTTGCGCGATCAACAGGACCGTGGAACGCAGAACCTGTTTTTTGCCGTCGGGCCGGCAGATGGCTTCAGTGACAAAGCCCGTGGCGCCGCGGACCTGATCCTCTCCTTCGGCAAAATGACGCTGGCGCATGAACTGGCGCGGGTGGTTTTGCTGGAGCAAATCTATCGGGCATTTACAATCTTGAAAGGCCATCCGTACCACACCGGCCATTAATATGGGTGACGTTCACCAGGGTCTGATCATCGTAAACACCGGGCCGGGCAAGGGTAAGACCACTGCGGCCATGGGGACGGCTCTGCGCGCCGTCGGCAACGGCATGAAGGTTCTGATGCTGCAATTCCTGAAAGGCTCATGGCATTACGGCGAACTCGACGCCGTGAAGGCCTTTGGCGACAACTTTGTGATGAAGCAGATGGGCCGCGGCTTTGTAAAAGTCGGCGGCGCTGAAACCGACCCGGAAGATGTGCGCATGGTTGAGGCAGCGTGGCAGGAAGCGCATGCTGCGATCATGTCCGGCAAGTGGGACCTGGTGGTGCTGGATGAGATCAATTACGCCATTACCTACGGCATGCTCGATCCAGCCAAGGTGGCGGAGACTCTAAAGCAGAAACCTTCCCAGGTGCACGTAATCTTGACGGGAAGGAACGCGCATCCGACAATCATTGAGTTAGCCGATACTGTGACGGAAATGAAGCAGGTAAAGCACGCCTATGAAAAAGGCGTGATGGCGCAACGCGGCATCGAATACTAAGGTGGCGCCCGCAGTCGAATGAAAGTGAGTAAATATCTTGGCGTGGTTTAAGCGCGAATCCAGTGAGATCCAGGCGAACGAGGAAAAGCGCGTCCGCACCGAAGGCCTGTGGGTCAAGTGCGAGGGCTGCCGTCAGATCATCTGGAAAAAGGAACTGGAAGACAACCTGAACGTCTGCACCAAGTGCGACTATCACTTCCGCATCAACTCTGCCGAACGGTTGACACTGCTTCTCGACGAAGACAGCATCGACACGCAGGATGAGAACCTGGAATCAACCGATCCGCTCAATTTCACTGACACGCGGCCCTACAAAGCGCGTCTGGAAAAGAGCAAAGCGTCCACCGGCATGAAAGATGCGATTATCAATGCTACCGGCACAATGAATGGCCGCCCTGTGATCATCAGTTCCATGGAATATTCATTCATCGGCGGCAGCATGGGCGCAGTAGTGGGCGAATGCATTACACGGGCTATTGAGCGGGCTTGCAAAGAGCGCAAGCCAATCATCGTGGTATCTGCTTCCGGCGGCGCGCGCATGATGGAAGGCGTGGTCAGCCTGATGCAGATGGCAAAAATTTCTGCTGCTCTGGCGCGGCTGGATACAGCTCGCGTGCCGTATATCTCCGTGCTTACCGACCCGACCACGGGCGGCGTGACCGCTTCGTATGCCATGTTGGGCGACCTGAACATCGCGGAGCCGGGCGCGCTGATTGGTTTTGCCGGGCCGCGCGTCATCGAGCAAACCATCCGCCAAAAGCTGCCGGAAGGTTTTCAGACCAGCGAGTTTCTGCTGCAACACGGAATGCTGGACGCCGTTGTTCATCGCAAGGACATGAAGTCTTACATTGCCCGCGCGCTCGACTTCATGACTCCGAAGGCAGCCTGAGCTGTGTCTGCTACTTACGAATCTGCCGTAAACGATCTGCTGGCCCTGGGCCATGAGCTTGCATCGAACCGCAAGTTTGATCTGGCTCACATGCGCCGTTTGGCGGAAGCGCTGGGCAATCCTCAACGCAGGCTGCAAAGTGTATTAATTGCAGGCACCAACGGCAAAGGGTCAACCGCGGCCACGCTGGCCAGCATTGTTCAGACCGCGGGTTATCGCACCGGCCTTTATACCTCGCCTCACTTGCTGCGCGTGAATGAGCGCATTCAAGTCAATCAGGAGCCAATCAGCGACGCAGAATTTGCGGTCATCTATGACCGCGTTGAAGGTTGCGCGCAAGAGCTGGTGGAGCGCGGCGAGCTGCCATGGCATCCCAGCTTTTTTGAAATGCTCACTGCCATGGCGTTCGAATATTTTGCCAGCGCAGGAATAGACCTGGCCGTGCTTGAAGTGGGCCTGGGAGGCCGGCTGGATGCTACCAACATCGTTGATCCGTTGATCTCCGTGATAACTGATATTGATTTTGATCACCAGAATTTTCTCGGCAATACGTTGCCGGAAATCGCGCACGAAAAAGCCGGGATTCTGCGGCCGAAAGGGACTGCTGTTCTGTTGCCGCAACACCCAACCGTGAATGAAACGTTGGGGAAAGAAATCATGGCTCGCGACGCCCGCGCGGTGAGCGCAGTGAAACATATGCCTTCCATGGTTCCGATCGCCCAAGATGATCTGGCGAGCAATGTTGCAGTTGGTCAAAACCAGTTCACCTTGGCCGTGATGGGTAAAGAGATTAAGGTGGATTTCCCGCTCGCGGGCCGCCATCAGTTGCGCAATTTGGCGCTGGCCATTACTACAGCGGAGGAACTCAACAAGTTCGGTTTTCATATCGGGGCGGAAGACATTGAACGGGGCATTCACTCCACCAACTGGCCGGCAAGATTTCAGGTAATTCCGGCGGAAGACGGCTTTCCGGAAGTTGTGCTCGATGTCGCACACAATCCTGCCGGTGCGTGGGCTCTCCGCTCCGCTCTATCCACGTTCTACGAAGATCG
>DASYKK010000355.1:0-3437 GCA_035995565.1 Candidatus Angelobacter sp. | reverse complement strand
GCTCGTGGTTTCCGCCGCCATGCTGGTTCGGTATGATGGCTGGTTTCTGGCGGCGGTGATCGGCGCCAGTGCGGTGGTCATCCTCTGGCGCTCGCGGCCCTATGCTCCACAACTCAGGCGTGGCGTCATACACTTCCTTCTCTTGTCCGGCTCTACCGCCGCGCTCTTTCTTCTTTACAACCAGGTTGCTTTCGACAACGCGCTGGAATTTGCCAACGGGCCGTATTCAGCTCGAGCCATCCAGGAACGCAGCAAGACGGCCACGATGCCCACCTACCCGGGAGAAAATTCTCCGCGCGACGCGACGCTGCAATTCCTGAAAATCTGCCGACTCAACATGGCTGAAGGCAGGCCGGAGTTCCTGCTCTTGAATGGTGCGTTCATTGCGCTGCTGGCTTCACTCTATTTCGCACGTCGCTATTTGAGTTGGGCCATTTTGTGGGTGCCGCTGCCGTTTTATGTGCTCTGCATGGCCTGGGGCAGCGTGCCTGTCTATCATCCGGAATGGTGGCCCTTCAGTTACTACAACGTCCGATACGGATTACAACTGCTGCCGGCAATTGCGGTCTTCGCTGCGCTGGGGTGTGAATTCCTCACCAACTTTTCCCGCACCAGATACGTCGTAATCGCCGTGGCCTTGGTGATTGGCGCAAGTTATTACTCCGTTTGGAAAACCACGCCCATCTGTCTCAGGGAAGCCCAGGTAAACGGAAGGGAACGCACGGCCTTGGAGCGGCAGCTAGCGGAACTGCTGAAAGCCCTTCCGCCATCGGCCACCTTCATGATGAATTGCGGAGCGCATCCCGCTGCTACTCAGATGGCCGGTATCCGGCTCCGCCGTGTTCTGTGTGAAAGCAGTTCTCGTTTATGGAAACTCGCATTGAAGCGACCAGCGCAGTCGGCTGATTACATCATCGCTTTCCCTGGTGACGAAGTAGCCCGCGCGGTGCATGATTTTCCCCAGGGACTTGAGACCGTTGCCATAATCGGCACTCCCGTACAGCCAAAGGCTTTGATCTATCATTCAACGCATCGATAATTGGCATAAGATCGAACTTTGAACTGACCGTCATTAACCTATGAATACGTTTGCCATCCTATTGCCGCACATCACGCTAGCTAACCTGCTCTCAAAAACGATGGTCCGGTTGATGCTGGCTGCTGTTCTTGGCGGGATCATTGGGCTGGAGCGCGAACTCAAGCATAAGCCGGCGGGGCTGCGCACCAATATGTTTATATGCTTCGGGTCCGCCATGTTCACGATTCTCTCCAACGAACTGGCGGGCGAATGGGGCATCGGCGATCACACGCGTATCGCAGCGCAAATCATCCCCGGCATCGGCTTCATCGGCGCCGGATCCATCCTGCATGACAAAAGCGGAGTAAGCGGGATCACTACCGCGGCCACGCTCTTTGTGGTTGCGTCCATTGGCATGGCAGCAGGCGGTGGGCTTTACCTGGAGGCGATCTTTGCCACCATGCTCATTTATCTTGCGCTGCATCTGCTGGGCATTCTGGAACGCCAGTTCAATCTGAAGCCGCTGAGAATGAATTACATTATCGTGTCCGAAAAAACAGCCGACGATCTGGTGGCCGAAGTAAATTCAATTCTGGAAGACCAGGGCAAGGAAATGCAGGCGATGCATCTAAGCAGGGCTGGAGAAAAAGAAAGACTGCTGTTCCGTGTTGACGGCACACACCACGAGCACAAAAAACTGATGGATCGTTTGCGCCAATCACCCGACCTGAGCCACCTGGAAATCTCTGCGGGCATGGAAATCGACTAGATGAATGTCCCTTTCACGAAAGCATCTGCCTGCGGAAATGACTTTCTGATTATTGATGGCGTGCATGCTCCTGCTGACCTGCACGAATTCAGCAAGCGTATCTCCGATCGCCACAACGGCGTGGGCGCTGATGGTGTGGAATGGCTCTTTCCGGCAACCGATGCCGATATTCGCGCACGCCTGATCAATGCTGACGGCAGTGAAGCGGAAATTTCCGGCAATGGAACGCGCTGCGTCGCAGCCTACCTGGTGAGCCAGGGGCACACGGGTAAGATTGCCATCAGTACGGACGCCGGCGTAAAGCATTGTCAACTGGTCTCGCGCGAAGACCGGAGGTTTGAATTCGAGATGGAAATGGGCCAGCCTCAAGTGGGAGACGAGTTTTCCATGACGGTAGGCTTTGCGCCGACACATGGCACGCCGGTTTCCATGGGCAATCCGCATTACGTGGTGTTTGTGAGCGAGTTCTCTCCGGTTTGGCAGAAGGAAGGCGCGGAGATTGGCCGCCATCAGGATTTCAAGGACGGCGTAAATGTGGAGTTTGTCCGCGTAATAGGCGAGCACGACATTGAAGTCCGATTTTATGAGCGCGGCGTAGGGGAAACGCTATCGTCGGGAACTGGATCCTGCGCGTCGGCGGTTGCCGCAATTGCCGGTGGGCATGTTAAGTCGCCGGTCAAAGTGCATGCTGCCGGCGGCACACAGGTGGTGCGCTGGACGGAAAGCAAAGTTTTTCTCCGTGGTCCGGCACGACTGATCTGTCAGGGAGAATTTTTTGGCTAGCGCAAAAACCATCAAGCCCGCGGCTTTGCGGCACGGCGACAAAATCGGGCTGATAGCTCCGGCCAGCGGCTTCAGCCGCGATGGTTTTCTTGCTGGCGGTGAACGCCTGCGCGAGATGGGGTACGAACCGATCTATTCGCAGAATATTTTTGAACGCGATATTTATTTCGCCGGAAGCGTGGAGCGGCGCGCTCACGAGTTTCAGGAGTTCTGGCGGCGCGATGACATTGCCGCGCTCATCTGTGTGCGCGGCGGTTACGGCAGCAATTACCTGCTGGAGAAGCTCGACTACGGCATGATCGCCGCGAGGCCAAAAATTCTGCTGGGATGCAGTGACATTACTTCTCTGCTTACGGCAATCCATGATCGTACGGGCCTCATCGGCTTTCACGGGCCGATGGTGGCTAAAGACATTGCGGACGGGACATTCGATTTATCGAGCTGGAAAAATGCGCTGGAGGGCGCGTCGAACTGGAGCGTTCCGACCACCGGAGTGGAAGTGCTGCGCAGCGGCAAGGCTGCAGGTCGTCTCTATGGCGGATGCCTCTCCATGCTGGTTGCGTCATTGGGAACACCGTATGAGATCCAGACCGAAGGCAGCATTCTTTTTATAGAAGACATTGCGGAGAAACCCTTCCGTATTGACCGCATGCTCATGCAGCTGCGGCTGGCCGGAAAGCTGGAACAAGTGCGCGGCTTTGTCTTCGGCGAGATGCTGGACTGTGTTCCGCCGAAGGGTGAGACCTATTCACTGCAGCAGGTCATCATGCGCCTGCTCGCGCCTTACAACGTGCCAATCATCTACGGCCTCAAGTCTGGGCATGTGAGCAGCGGAAATATCACGCTGCCCATCGGCGTGCAGGCGGA
>DASYKK010000354.1:0-4280 GCA_035995565.1 Candidatus Angelobacter sp. | reverse complement strand
CACTACGACTTTCCCAAACGTCTCGTTCGATTCCAGACGCTCATGGGCCTGGCTGATTTTTGAGATGGGGAAGATGCTGTCGACGTTGGGACGGAGAACGCCGCGGGCGAGGAGCGGCACGATTTCGGCCTCGAAGAGGCGGGTAGCGGTGATTTTTTCTTCCAGTGAGCGGGCGCGCAGGACTGTCCCGCGAATTTGAAGGCGTTTGCTCATCACATAGCGAGCATCTAGTTCATAGGCGCCTCCAGCGACGGTGCCGACGAGGATCATGCGGCCCTTGTGGGCCATGGCTTTCTGGCTGGCTTTGACATATGGACCGCCGACGAGGTCTAACAGGACATTGATGCCGTTGCCGGCGGTCCATGCTTCTACAGCGGCGGGCAGGTCATCAAAGTTGTGGCGCAGAACGAGACCGGCTTCGAGGCCTAGCGGCTTTGAGTTTTCGATTTTGTCGGCAGTGCGCGAGGTTCCGTACGGGACTGCCTGAATGGCGCGTGTAAGTTGCACTGCAGCCAGGCCCACGCCGCTGCCTATGGCATGGATCAGGACATTTTCGCCAGGGCGTAGATCGGCCTGGATCCATAGAGCGTCATGCGCGGTGATAAAGACTTCCGGGACGGCGCCGGCTTGCGCCCAGTCAAGGTTGGGAGGAATTTCCGCCAGCAGATGCTCATAAGTAACGACGTATTCGGCATGAGCGCCGCCGCCGATTAGGCCGAAGACGCGCTGGCCGGGTTTCCATCGGCGGACGGAGGAGCCGACTTCCGCGACTTCACCGGCAAATTCCATGCCGGGAATTTCAGGCGGGAATCCGGGCGGAGGCGGATATTTTCCCTGGCGCTGAAGCAGGTCAGCGCGGTTGAGCGACGACGCGCGGACGCGGACAAGCACTTGTTCGTCATTGATAAGGGGTTTGCCCACGGTGCGGATTTCCAGGACTTCGGGTCCGCCATAGGTGGAGATCCAGACTGCCTGCATGGTATTTTTCATGAAACGAAGAGCGCGCAAAATGATTATAAGTCGCGAGCCGCCAAAACCGTGATGCCGCCGCCATTAGAGTCGTCGGCCAGGACGGTCGCTGCCTGAAATATGCTGACCTCCTTAAATTTGCCGACCCATCAAATTTGCTGATCTTTGAGCGCTCCGATATATTTTTAGACAGCATGTACGAGGACTTTCAAGCCACCGACCGCTGGACCGGAGAGAACCTCCACTGTACGTATCAGGCCCTGATCGTCGCGATTGCGACGCGGCACGCTGACGCTGTCGACATAAAGTTTCTTGTCAGCGGGCGTCCCGTATGGATTGCTTTGCCGCATCCAACATGGGTGGAGTACAACGCGCGCACCGGCCGGGTAATAACCGATCCGCTGGCCATACAGACAGCCGGGCATTTTTTGAAGACGGCGATTGAATCCGGCACGTATGAGCACGGACGAGAGATGTACACGCTGACGGTGGATGAGTCGCTCGGACATTTGAATGCAGTCCTGAAGGAAGTGGGCGCGCCCCAGGACGCGCTGATTAAGACGGCGTAGCCGCTACTGCAACGCCAAAACCAGCTGCTTGGGACCAGCCCTCTGGCGCCAACAGGAACAGGAGACTTTTTCCGCCATGTCAACTTTGCCAGCCATTGATACAGCCTCGGCCGTGGAATCACTTCTTAATAGCAATACGGTTCATCGCAATCTCCATTCAGGCGTGCTTGTGGAACAAGCGATTCGCCGCGGTGAAGGGTTGCTGGCTGACAATGGAGCGCTGGTCGCTTATACCGGCAAATACACCGGCCGGTCGCCTAAAGACAAGTTCACGGTAAAAGATCCTGTCACCGCCGAGTTGGTCAACTGGGGGGACGTGAACCAGGCTTTTGATCCGGAGAAATTTGACGCGCTGTTTGATCGTGTTATGGCTTCACTGCGCGGCAAAGAACTGTTTGTGCAGGACCTGTATGCCGGGGCGGACTCCAAGTACCGGCTGCCGATCCGCGTGATCAATGAATATGCCTGGCACAATCTGTTTGTCCGCGCACTGTTTGTGCGTCCCACGGACGAGGAGTTGAAGACACATCGCGCGGAATTCACGATAGTCTCGGCACCGGAGTTTCAGGGCGATCCCCAGCGGGATGGCACACGCTCAGAAGCCTTCATTGTGGTGAGCTTTACCCGCAAGATCATTCTGATTGGCGGCACAAAATATGCGGGCGAGATGAAGAAATCAATTTTCGGCATCATGAACTTCCTGCTGCCGCAAAACAACGTGTTCCCTATGCATTGCTCGGCTAACGTCGGCAAGAACGGCCAGACTGCCCTGTTCTTCGGACTTTCCGGGACCGGTAAGACGACACTGTCCGCCGATCCTGAGCGACTGCTGATTGGCGATGACGAGCATGGCTGGAGCGCGACCGGCATCTTCAACTTTGAAGGCGGCTGCTATGCCAAGTGCATCAAGCTATCCAGAGAAAATGAGCCGCAAATCTGGAATGCGATACGCTTCGGCTCAGTGCTGGAAAACGTAACTTTGGACCCGGCAACGCACGTTCCTGATTACAACGATGACAGCCGCACTGAAAATACGCGCTGCGCTTATCCCGTGGATTACATCGACGGCGCCGTGATCCCGGGCATTGGCGGGCATCCGAAAAATGTGATCTTCCTTACTGCGGATGCATTTGGCGTTCTGCCGCCGATTTCCAAGTTGAGCAAGGACCAGGCGATGTATCACTTCCTCTCCGGCTACACGGCGAAAGTCGCGGGAACGGAAGCAGGTGTGAAAGAGCCGCAGCCTAATTTTTCCACCTGCTTTGGCTCGCCTTTCCTGCCGCTGCGACCCAAGGTTTACGCAGAAATGCTGGGACGCAGAATGGAAGAACATGGTTCACAATGCTGGCTGGTGAATACCGGATGGTTTGGCGGCCCGTACGGAGTGGGATCGCGCATGAAGCTGCCTTACACGCGCGCCATGGTCAATGCAGCGATTGAAGGCGCGCTGGACACAGTAGAGTTTGAACAGGATCCAGCTTTTGGGCTGACCATACCAAAGTCTGTGCCCGGCGTTCCGGCAGAGTTCCTGCGGGCACGCGATGCGTGGAAAGACAAGGCCGCTTACGACAAGACCGCTGCTGATCTGGCTGGTCGCTTTGCCAAGAACTTTGAGAGATTTGATGTGCCGGCGAATGTCCGCGCGGCGGGGCCGGGATTGAAAAAGGGATGAACAAGACGGCAATTTTGAAGTAAAAAAAGAGACGTGCCGCAAAGCACGCCTTTTTTGTTGGTGAGCAGATTTAGGATGTCAGCCCGGACATCGCTAAGCAGCCATGGGTCAGGCGGCTTTGTCGCGGGCCAGGCTTTCGGTTACCGCGGCATTGATTCGCTCGATGAAGGAAACGGGCTGCTCGTCAGAAGAAGGCGCCAGACGTTTACGCAGCAACTGGAGAAATCTGGTGACGCGATGCAGGCGTTGTGACTCCATTCCGTCCTGCGCCTGGAGAGGATTTACCTCAGAGGCGGTTTCAATGTACTGCCAGAGCAAAAGGCGCATGTCATCGACCGCGCTTTTCAGTTCCGTGAGCATGTCTACATTGAGTTCGGCGGCGGGAACTGCCGGCTTGTCAGTGGTATTGGGAGCCTGCATGGCGAGCCAGTACAAATCTTCGTGAACGGCCGTGAGTGCAGTCGTAAGTTCCTTAAGATGGGTTACAAGTTCGGTAGAATCGGTATGTAAGTGGCTATCCGTCATTCGGGGGACCCCTTTACTTCTGTAGTACGAGTATTAGTGTCTAGGATGCGCCCAGCGTTGCAGAAATGCCCGTTACTCAAGGCCATGTCCCACAGCTAAACCCTGTATTTTCAGCAACTCTGGATTTTTAGGGGCTCAAGGGGATTGGCAGTCTGATAGGACTTCTATGCATTTATTTGCAATGAGATAGAGCGTTCCTGCACCCGAAGTGATGCGTTTTTGTCGACCAGATGCCTATCGAGGAGTAGTCCTAAACGAGAAGTGCGGCTGAACCATTGATATAACATTTTTCCAAGCACGACTGGCGCCAGGGACCATAGGAAGAGAGTCACCATCATGTATTCGCGGCACATTACGGTGCAATATCAGCTAAATGGAAAGCTGGCGAAGTGTCCCATGAAGTGGCTGGACAATTTTTCCATGCGCAGCTTTACGAACGATTCCATCTTTGATGACACTCTGCCGGTAGCCGACGGAGAGATGAGGATCGGGACACGCGTGCCACTGCAAAAATTAAAAGAGGCGATGGAAGACTGGTTCCGCAG
>DASYKK010000353.1:0-10177 GCA_035995565.1 Candidatus Angelobacter sp. | reverse complement strand
CATGACGCCCAGGTCGTGGGCATCAGTCCGGATTCAATTTACAGTCACCTGGCATGGCAGGAGAAGTCCATTGGCTGGCTGGAATATCCACTCTTAAGCGACTATTGGCCTCACGCCGGCGTTGCCCAGCAGTTTGGCATCTTGCGCCTGGGAGAGCCGCTGCCCGGAATTAACGACCGCGCCATCTTTATCGTGGACAAAGAGGGCAAGGTTGTTTTTTCCAAGACCTATGAACTTGGCCAGGAACCGGACTACGAGGAACTGGTCGTGGAATTGGGAAAGATCAAATAAGTCCGGGCACAACGCTACGATTTACAACAATGAGAACGCCCTCGCCAGAGAGGGCGTTTTTACTTTGCAATAGGCCGAAGACTTTATTTCTTGGCCGCCTTCTTGGCTGGTGTTTTCTTGGCAGCGGGCTTCTTCGCCGTCGCCGCAGGTGCTTTCTGAAGCATGTCCTCAATGATCTGATCTAACTTTGTGCGATCTTCAACCTCAACGGCGGGAGTAGCGGCGCCGCCATTGCCAACGACGAAAATGGTGGGCGTGTGCTGCAGGCCAATCTGGTTTCCCATCTGGCGGTCTGCCAGGATCTTGGTTTTAAACTGTCCTTCTGGATCCAGAACGAACGGAACAGGCGCCTTGTTTTCAGCGGCAAACTTGTCAACCCACTGGCGTAGATTCTGTTTGTCGATCTGTGGCTGGTTCTTGAAAATATAGCTCCGAAAATCTTCGCCCAGCTTCTCTGACTTGCTGTCAAAGTAGCGGGCAAAAACCGCCGCATCGAAAGACCAGGGGTGCATCTGTAGAGGAAAATCATGCAGCACCACGGGAATATTGTGCTTTTTGGCTGCTTCCCATACCACTGGATAAGCCCGCGCACAGTCGGGACACTCCATGTCCTCAAAGATCACGATGGCGACGCGAGCGCCCGGAGGCGGCTTGAGGGATGAGCCGTCAGCGGCGCGGGAAGCGGCTGGTGCGAGCGCAAGGGCGAGCCCTGCGGCGATCTGAATGAAACGCTTTGCCAAATTGTTCATGCCTTGTCATCCTGCCTTCTTAGGGGTTTTGACTGTAATTTTTTTTCGACCGGCCTTCGGAGCGGAATTGACCTCAACAGCTGCCACCGGCTGCACCTTGCTGAGTATGTCTTCGATCATCGGCCCCAGCTTCTCCCGGACTTTCACATCTTCTACCAAAGGCTGAGAAACTCCTCTATTACTTACAACCCAGATTGTGGGAGTATGTTCCACTCCAATTCGCTGTCCAAGCAGGTAATCCGCCCGGACCTGTTCTGCGAGCTTGCGGTCGGGATCTGGAACGGGAACAACTGCGGTTTTGTTCTCGCCCGCGAATTTCTGTACCCATTGCTGCAGGTTGTCCTGGGTGATCTGTATCTGATTGGCGTAAATGAATTTGCGGAAATCGTTTCCCATGTCGCGCGATGTTTTATCGAAATAGCGGGCCCACACCGCGGCATCAAAGGCCCAGTTATGCATGGGCAAAGGGAAATCATGCAGCACCACAGGGATCCTATGAGCACTGGCCGCTTCCAGCACTACGGCGTAAGCGCGAGCGCACTCCGGGCATTGCAGGTCCTCAAACATCACAACAGCCACTTTGGCTCCGCGAGGCGGCTTGAGCAGGGACGCGTCAGCGGCAGATGAACTCGTGCTTAGGCCCAGCGTAAACACCGAGATAACGATCCAGTTCAAGCGCACTTTCATCCGGGCTCCAACTTCCAAAACAAGGCTCTTCCCATATTTTACTTAGGAATAGAGCCTTTCCCATACTTTAGATTGCGTCAGAAGTGAAACTTAAGGCTGCCGCCGAGCGTGCGCGACGGCGCAAACTGAATAGGGATTTCTTCACTTTCCTTGGATATTTTGTAGCGATTGTCAGTTACGTTGGTGGCGTCCAGTTCCATGACAAGGCGGCGGGACTCTGTTTTCCACATGTTGAATCCTGCGGCCATGTCGGCGGTAAGATGCTGGTCGAGCCGTGGGCCGCGTTCAACAATCGTTCCGCTACCGTAGCGCAGAGCGGTACCAATCCAGGAGCTTCTCCAGCGATTGCGGTAGAAGAGATTCGCGGTTCCAGTATGCGTCTGGTCAAAGGCAGGCTGGATGCGCTGGCCGGGAGCAAGAGGCTCGTTGCCGGTGAAACCGCCGCTGACCGGACCATAGAAAAAGGTGCGGGCGACGGTATATTGCAAGCGGGCGCTAACGCCCAGCCGTTCCAGGCTGCGGAGATTTAGGATCACATCAGCGCCGCTCGACCGCGCTGTGTGGAAATTGATGGGGAGAAACAGCCGGGAGATGCTGATCTCATGATTCTCAAAACTGTTGTGCCCGCTATGGGTGTATGCGTCTACTTCAAGGGCAACCTGGGGATGGAGTTCCTGCTGCACACCGACTTCAAAATAGTTCTGCGTATAGGCACGAACGTTGCCCACCCGTTGGTCAGGATCAGCGGCATTGTTGCCGATAAAGCTGGCAAGCAGGGAATATTCAATCGGAGGTGGAGAGAACAAGCGATTGTAAGAGGCGTGCACCACCGATTTTGTCCGCACGACGTGATAGGCCACGCCCACGCGCGGGCTCACCTGCACGTGCGTATCAATCAAATCAAAGTAGTCATAGCGCGCGCCCGCATCCAGGGTAAGATTCTTGAACGGCGAAAAATGGTCTTGCAGGTAGAGGCCAGTTTGCCCGCCTTTTACTCCGCCACTGAAGCTGAAAACACCGCTGGTATTGAGACTGAAAATCTCCGTGTCACCCCGGCCATCGATTGAGTAGCTTTCCAGCTCGCGCAGGCGCGTGAGATCAATGCCGACTTTGAGAACGTGTCCGTGCCAGAGATGAATCAGGTCACTCTTAGCGCCCACCGTAAGCGTGCTGCGCGAGCCGATCGATAACGGCGTGATGGGATCGGAGGTCGGCAGGATTCGGTCTGATCCGAGGCGCTGATAGATGGAACTGGAGAGAACGGTGTCGGGAGAAAACGAATGTCCCCAGGTAAGGATGGCCGTCTGCTGGCGAAGATGCCGTGAGGGATCGCGCCCAACGGCCTGATCTTCCGGCAGATTGGGCTGCTGAAAGTTCGCGCCGCTTCCCATCAGCAGGAATTTGAAATTATTTTTTCCGCTGACCCAGTCAAGCTGCGTGGTGCCACGAAGGGCGGAGCCAAAGTCATGCAGTTCAATTGCGTTGGGAGGGTCGAGATAGCGCCCTGAGGTGAAACCGTCAGCGAACGCGTAATAGCCAAGCTTGCCGGCAGAGCCGCCATATTCGGCATTTAGATCGTAATTGTCTTGCGTGGCCCCGCGAAAATTTAAAGCTCCGTGGCCCTGCATGTCGCGGCCCGAACGCGTAGTGATATCCAGCACGCCGCCAAAACGATTCCCGTATTCAGCGTTGAAGCCGCCGGTCATCAAATCAACCGTCTCAAAGATCTGCGGACTGGCTCCCGGACTGAACTGCGGCTGGGTGTTGTCCAGAAAAGAAACGCCATTGATGAACTCATGCAGGGAAAATTCATTACCCCGGACATTGATGAAGTTGTCATGGCTCTGGCTCGCGCCCGGCATCAGGTTGGCGACGAGATTACTGGTAGTTTCCACCAATGGATCTGGCAATCGCTCCAGCTGCTGATGGCTAAACGTCTGTGAGCTGCCGGTCTTGCCCGGATCGATCGTCTGGTATTCCGCCGTGACCTCAACGTTCTCGCGCACTGTGGTCTTCGGCGCCAGTTCGATGGACAACGAAACCGGTTCCCGGGGACGCAGCACCAACTGATATTCGCGGGGGAAAAAGCCCGGGGCCTCTGTCTTCAAACTGTACTGGCCGCCGTCAACTGCGGAAAAATGGAATCGGCCACCGGCATCGGTAACCGTCTTCTGCGCTGCCACGGAAGAACCTGTATGAGCAATCGAGATTTCAGCACCGCCAACGGGCGCTCCGGCAGAGGTCTTGACGATTCCTTCCACGCTCGATTGAGCGGCGCAGAATGAAGCGGCAAAGATGAAAATGGAAGGAAGAAACCAGCGAATTGCACGCAAAGCAATCTCCAGGGCAAGAACTTCAGTTCGCGATTTTATCCTAGTTGCCGGAATAGCGCATATTAAATTCCCGCGCTAACGCACTAGCGGTCCTAGTAGAAAAGCCAATGTTTGTGCGGATAAAATGAGTAACTATGCAGCAGAGCTCGCACAAATTAACGACGCACATCGGGCGCTTACAAAAAAATTTGCGGCGAAAGAAACGCTACCTTCTGACGGCTTTTTTGATCAGGCTGCCGAACCAATGCAGCACGCTCGTTTTTGGCTGCTCCTGGCGAGCCGAAGTTGAAGGATAAAACTCTTCATAAAATGAGACGTTCGCGGGTGCGGAAGTGATCGTGAGACCCTGGCGAGCTTGGGTTGAACTCTCAAACTTAACTTCGGTGGTACGGTTCAACGTGGCAGGGCGCTTCAGTTCTGGGACAGAAGCACGCAAACTGAGGGTAAGAGACGCGAGGACCAGAAAGCAGACTAGGCGGCGCACAGACCCCATTATAGGAGGTTTGGAGCAAAGCAGAACTAGATCAATCGTAGGAAAATAACCTTAATCCTTTGGTTCTATAGGTTAAGTCTCTCAATCGGAACACCCTCAATCGAAAGTCTAAGGCCGGAAATCGTAACAAATTGCTTGGCAGCGTAGCGTTCCAACAGCAGCCGGGTCGCTTCAACGGTGTAGCTGCGATCTGTACCAAAGGCCTGATGTCCGCCATCGTGTAGCAGAACTACCTCACTCTGAGGTTTACGGCGGGAATCGATCTGTTGCGCCGCTTTTTTGACAATCGCCTCCGGTGATTTGGCGCTCCAGTCGTAGGCTGTGACCGACCACATAATAGGACTAAGGCCCATCTTGCGGGCAGTCCGGAGAACGTTGGGTCGCCGTCCGCCAAAGGGCGGTCGAAAAAGCGTTGTCTTCGTTCCCAGTGCGTCTTCCAATGCTTTGCTGCAGTCCTCGAGTTCCTGGCGCAGCCGCGTAGCCGAGACCAGAGCGAGGTTGGGATGGCTGTGAGTATGATTGCCGATCTCGTGTCCTGCGGCCAGTATCGCGCGGGCAATCTCCGGGCGCAGCCGCACGTATTTGCCGATGAGAAAAAACGTTGCTTTGGCGTTATGCCTAGCCAACATATCAAGCAGATGCATGGTGTGCGGATCATTCGGGCCATCGTCAAAGGTAAGCGCCATCTGGTTGGGATCGCTGCCATGCGTGAGCGTGCGTCCGTAAAGCTGCGATGCCGGTGACATGGTGGCGTATCCGGCATAGCTGGCGGCAGCAGCGGAAGCGAGAGTGATGAAGGGCCAAAGCATCAGGGAAATTACCAAATTCTTTTTCTCTTAAATTGTGCAAGTCCGCACCAAGATTCTGGTCTATCAAGCACTTTGTTGACCGGCGCGCCCGGCTTTCCACAGACTGTTAACTGATTGCACATTGCCAGCGGACGCTTTGCCATATATGCTGCGATGAAGTCAGCCGATTTGTGAATCTCTTATCAGTAAATCATTTTTCAGTGACGCGTTTATCAGTGAACCATGGCCAAGCTTTTTGAACCACCACAATATATAGCAGTGGAAGGGCCCATCCGGGTGGGCAAGAGCACGCTGGCCAATATCATTGCAGACCGGCTCAACGCCCAGCGCGTGATCGAACCGGAAGACAATCCTTTTTTGCGGCCGTTTTATGAAGGCGAGCGCGGCGCCGGCTTTCAGGCCCAGTTCGCATTTCTTGTCCGGCGCTTTGAACAGCTGCACGCGCTGGAAGTGGGGCCAAAGTCGCGCAAGACCGTAGTGGCGGACTACATCTTTGAAAAAGACAAGATCTTCGCCTACATCAATCTGACTGATCCCGAACTGGAAGTTTATAACCGCTATTACCAGCTCTTCCGCGAGCAACTGCCCGCGCCAGACCTGGTGATCTACCTTCAGGCGTCGCCGGATGTGTTGAAAAAACGCCTGCGCAAGAAAAACGTTGCCGGTGAGACGTCCGTGAGCGACGACTACATTGAAGAAGTCGTCAAGGCCTATGAACACTTCTTTTTTCATTACACGTCGTCAGACCTGCTGGTGGTGAATACCAACGACATCGATTTCGTCGAGCGCCATACTGATCTGCAGGAGCTGCTCCGCCGCGTAAGCGAGCCTATCCGAGGCACCCAATATTTCCTGCCGCTGGGGTCGACGGGCGCGGTGGGAGTTTAGGGCCGATAAGTTCTTTGTATTCCTCATCTATTTCCTTTATTGCTGACTAATTAGCGCGGATTGCTTCGTGTACACCTCTGCCGCGCCGGAATGCCTGCCAACGTATGGCACAGCGCGTTCCCAATAAAGGAAGAAACCATTTTCGACTTTAGAATACTTTCCCAGACCTCCTCCTGCGCGGCGAGGAGGGTATGCGCGTCGCAAAAGGTATCGCCTGACAGAATACGTTTTAATGGCAAGCGGATAATTGTAGTTGTGTGTTTTGGCGGCGAGGTCTAGCCTGCACGGATGGAGAATGAACTATGCCCGACCACATTGAACACGTTGTAGTCCTGATGATGGAAAACCATTCCTTTGACCAAATGCTCGGGTCTCTGGCCACTGAGCTGGGGTTTAATGGCATTGATCCGACCAAGCCGCGAAGCAATCCTGACTATCCCGATACGACAAAATCCATTGCGCAGGCGCCCACCTCCCTGACTTCCATCGACCTTGATCCGGCGCATGAATTTGACGACGTCCAGCGGCAGCTTACGGACAACAACACCGGGTTCATCAAAGACTTCGTCATGGCACATCCCAACTGCGGTGACAAGGAGAAGCAGCAGATCATGGCCTACTACGAGCCCGGCAAATTGACCGTGCTGCACAAGCTGGCGCGGAACTTTGCCGTGTGCGACCGCTGGTTCTCGTCCATGCCCGGCCCAACATGGCAAAACCGCTTCTTTGTGCACAGCGGCACCACTAAGGGCCACCTAAAAATGCCCAGCGGCATTTTTGATCCCAACTTCCATCTCTATGATCAGGACACCATTTATGACCGCCTGAACGAGAAAAAGATCTCATGGAAGATTTATCACCAGGGCGAGGCGCAGACCATGGTGCTGGTGCACCAGCTCGAGCCGGACAATCTTCTCCATTACCATGAAATGGTCCAATTTTTCGACGATGCCGCCGGCGACGAGGCGGACTTTCCCCAGTACTCCTTTATTGAGCCGTGCTATTCCGGGAGCGGGCAGAATGACCAGCACCCGCCCAGCGACATCATGAAGGGCGAGCTGCTGATCGCGCAGGTGTACAACGCGCTGCGCGCCAATGAAGCATTGTGGCAGAAGAGCCTGTTCGTCGTTCTGTATGACGAGCATGGCGGCTTCTATGACCACGTGGTTCCTCCCACCAAGGAAGATGATCCCATTGTGGTGGCGCCTGACGACAATACCGAGCAGTTCAACTTCGAACAACTGGGGTTGCGCGTTCCCGCCATCCTGGTTTCTCCCTGGATCGACAAGCAGGTGATCCACACACTGTTTGACCACACCAGCCTGTTGAAATATCTCATCGACAAATGGGGGTTGCGGCCACTGGGTAGAAGGACGGAGAAAGCCAACACGTTTGCCGCGGCGCTCACGGCCTTGGCTGCCGCACGGACGGACACCCCTGGGGTGATCACTGACCGGCTAGTCAGCCCGGTGGAGACGCAGAACAAAGTAGTCAATGAGAACCAGAAGGCGCTCATCTCTTTCAGCCAAAGGCTTGAATCAGACCTGGCGCAGTTTGAAGATATGAGCGCGATTGGCTCGCGGACATTGAAGATGCTGGAGGGTACCCGAGCGCAATTTGCCGTGGCCAAAGACCGGTTTGAGCGCTTCATCCATCAAGGCAAGCTGGGAAACATCAATCCGAAAGGCCCGGGGATTACTCCATCGTAGCGAGAATGATGGGAAAGCGGTGGGAAAGAGATCCTCCTTGGGCTGGAAGCGAAGTTTCCAGACGTTGCTGAACAGGGCTTGCTCAGGAGCGTTCGTAACGGCACGGCTGAAGCCCGTGCCCTGATACGACCCGACTTCGGTAAGCCGCTTACTGGGCGATTTGAGTGGGTCTAGAACGATCCGTAGTGGGGTCCGTTTGATAAAGCGTTCATCGGCTGACGCGATGAACGTTTGCTTAAGGCCCGCAATTCGCAAGCGAATCGCTAGACATTGATAACTTAGCAGTCAGCATTCAGCCATCAGCATTCAGCCCTTAACAAAGGCTTTGCGACCCAATGCCGAATCTCTCAGCCTTGGGTGATCTTGGGTCGAATTGGGTCAACATAGGGGAGGGGCGAAACCGAGCCCACGCCAATCTTGGGGCAGCTCGCTCAAGTCCACGCCAAACTGGGATGACCTGGGATGAAATGGGATGACTGGGGAGGGGAGGAGCCCCCAGATTGCCAAAATCGCCGAGAATTGCCAAAGATTGTCGATTGAAGAGTTTAGGAGCAAAAGGCTCTTAGCAGCGTATCAGGATTGAGGTCGTTTCCAACGGTTTTTGTGGGCAAAGTCAGCTTTCTGCGACTACAATATCCCCGTTCGCATCCTAATGTGAGCAACAGGCGGTATCGGGAGTTCCCGAACTGCACTGGAGGCAAAATGAGCATTACTTCGTTCAACGGAGGGCAGCCTCACGGCGCTCAACCGACTATCCGACCGAAAGTTACCACCACTACAATCCAGGAAAAGAAGCAGCGGCATGAGCCCATCACCTGCCTAACGGCGTATGACTACGCCACGGCGCGGCTGGTGGATGAAGCTGGCATTGACATGATCCTGGTGGGCGATTCACTGGCGCAGGTTGTGCTGGGCTATGACAACACGCTGCCCGTGACCATGGAAGAAATGCTGCATCACACGCGGGCGGTGCGTCGTGCGGTGAAGTCAGCCATGTTGATTGCCGACATGCCCTTTGGCGCCTATCACGAAGACGAAAAAGACGGCGTGCACAATGCTCTGCGCTTTGTGAAAGAGTCCGGCGCGGAGGCGATAAAGCTGGAAGGCGGCGCGCAGCGTGTGGGCCTGGTAAAGCGCGTGCTCGATGCTGAAGTGCCGGTGATGGGACACATTGGGTTGACGCCGCAGTCGCTGCACAAGATGGGCGGCTATAAAGTCCAGGGCAAAGATTTTTCCGGCATTGAGCGGCTGGTGAAAGACGCCATTGCGCTGGACAAAGCCGGCGTGTTCTCGATTGTGCTGGAAGGCGTCCCGCGCGAGGTTGCCGCCATGATTACGCGCGAGGTCAGTGCGCCCACGATTGGTATTGGCGCCGGTCCGGATTGCGACGGCCAGGTTCTGGTATTTCACGACATTGTGAACCTGACGTTCCGTGAGCCGGCGAAGTTTGTGCGTCGGTATGGCGATGCGGCGGCGCTCTTCACGAACGCCGTGCAGCAGTTCAAAGCCGACGTTGAGAGCGGCGGTTATCCGTCCGACACGGAGTCTTACCACCTGCCGAAGGAAACGAAAGCAGAGCTGGAAGCGATTTTAAGACGCAAAGAAATGAAGGCGTACTCAAGATAGCCATTGGCCCTATAGCTGTTAGCCCTTGGCTTTGTAAATAAGATGCGAGCTCTTCGGTTTACATAGGCATCTGGGAATCGCTATTTTGCAAAATCAGGAATTAGTTAAAGCTGATTGCTGTCGGCCGTCTGTCAGTGCCAGTGACTAACGGCTAACGGCTGTTCTTTTCCCCATGCTCATTCTCACTTCCACTGCAGAAGTCACAGCTGTAAGCAAAGAAGCGCGCCGTGCCGGCAAACGCGTGGGCTTTGTGCCTACCATGGGCGCATTGCATCAAGGCCACCTTTCACTGGTGCGCACCGCACGGGCCCAGGCTGATGTGGTGATCACGTCAGTCTTTGTGAATCCCACGCAGTTTGGACCGACGGAAGACTTCAGCAAGTATCCCCGCGACGCGGAAAAGGATTCAGCCATGCTGGCGGCGGAAAAGTGCGATTACCTGTTCCTGCCGTCGGTGGAAGAGATGTATCCGCCGGGCGCGACCACATGGGTCAATGTGGAAGGCCTGAGCGAAAAGCTCGATGGCCGTTCCCGTCCCGGACATTTTCGCGGTGTTACAACCGTGGTTGCCAAGCTGTTCAACATCGTGCAG
>DASYKK010000352.1:0-4954 GCA_035995565.1 Candidatus Angelobacter sp. | reverse complement strand
GATGTGCGGGAAGTTGTCGAGCACCAGGCGGCCGACGGCAATTTGTTTCAGGTCAAGCATCCCTGTGGTCACAAACAGGTGCGCTAATGGCGTATTGGCCGGATGAAACGCCAGCGGGATGAATGTCTGGAAACCGTGGGTCTCATCCTGCAGGGTGCGCAGACGGATGAGATGATCAGCCCGGTCTTCTTCGTTCTCAATGTGGCCGTAGAGCATGGTGGCGTTGGATTTCAGGCCGATTTTGTGCGCTGTACGCGCGGTATCAAGCCACTGGTCGCCATCAATCTTATGGTCGCAAATCACACGACGCACGCGCTCATTGAATATCTCAGCTCCGCCGCCGGGCAATGAGTCCAGCCCCGCGCTCTTGAGCTGCCGCAAGGTCTCTTCAATCGACAACTTCGCGCGCTTGGCCAGAAAAGCAATCTCCACCATGGTCAGCGCTTTCAGGTGCACCTGCGGGAAGCGCGCTTTCAGGCCGGAGATCAGGTCCAGATAATACTGAAATGGCAGGTCGGGATGCAGCCCGCCGACGATGTGAAACTCCGTGATGGCTTCAGAATAGCCCGAAGCCGCAGTGTGGAAGGCTTCTTCCAGCGCCATGGTGTAAGCGCCGGGAGCGTCTTTGCGACGGCCAAAGGCGCAGAGACGGCACGCGGCCACGCAAACGTTGGTTGGGTTGATATGCCGATTCACATTGAAGTAGGCCACGTTGCCGTGCAGGCGCTCACGAACGTGATTGGCCAGCCAGCCAATGGCAAGGATATCCGGCGAGCGATAGAGCTGAACGGCGTCGTCAAGAGTGAGGCGCTCGCGGGCAAAGACCTTGGCGGCAATCGGTTGAAGACTGGTGTCATCTGTCTGAAACCCGTGCCGGGCTGGAGTGGGAGCGATTGTGGCCATAACAAAATAATACCCTGTTGGGGGTGACGCTTCAATTATGCCGATGTTTCGGTGGCAATCCGACCCGCAAGCGCTCGAGAACTTTGCCGGGTGAGGTTTTTGATCAATCATCTTGGGAAGGAAGAAGCAGCGAATGATGTCGGCGGATCGGGGTTAGACAAATCGATCTTATACGAGTCGAAGGCGGTGCTTTTTAGCAGAGTAACGTAAGCCCCCGGACTCGAGATAAAACTTTGCAAACAGCCAGCAACAGGACGCCCATCTGAACAGTCGCCGGAATACTGGCGACGCTAAATGAGAAATCATATTTGGCTCTACTAAAAATGGTATCAACCGCTAAAAAACCGCATTGACAGGCTGTGAAAATCAAAATAAATTTCGTTCATGCTGGGCAAATGTCTAGTGCCAGTTGTTATCTCCACTTAACAAATACAAACTTCGACCCGCTGATTCGTTCTATTTAATCATTTTTATGTTTCAATTGTTCCCTTAAATTAATCGGTTTCCTTCTCCGATTAGCGCTTCCCGAAGGGGTATCGCAGGCCGATGTGTTTGGTTACCGCCGTGCTCATTTGTTAAGTAAAGCAAAGCTTAACGAAAGCATTTATTTAGAAAAAGCACTCGAGGGAACATGCTCAAAACACCCAATTTCCAAGGAGAGATGAGAATGAATAGCAAAAGATGGCTATGTCTTGCCGTCATGAGCTGCTTAGTCCTGCTCAGCACGACAAGCCTGTTTGGCCAGGCAACCGCGAACGCCAGCTTGCAGGGCACGATCACCGATAAATCGCAGGCCGTAATCGGCAATAAGGCCGAAGTAACGCTCACCAACAAACAAACCGGCGCCACGAAAACCACTACCACTAATGACACGGGCGGATATCACTTCGACTCATTGTCGGCGGGCATGTATTCGATTAAGGCCACCGCTCCCGGATTTTCAACCGCGGAGGCCAAGGACGTGGAGTTGCTCGTAGGAAGAACTGCGACGCAGAACTTCAGCCTTACGCCCGGCGGAGTGAGTGAAACAGTTGAAGTTACCAGCGCTGCTCCTCTGGTAGACCAGACCAAGACCGACGTCAGCACCAACATCACGCCGGAGCAGATTACAGACCTGCCACTGATTGGCCGCGACATAGGAGATTTGGCCTATCTTTCACCTGGCGTGAAAGCCGCGGATTCCTATGACCCGACGAAGAATCGTTACGCAGTCCTGTCTGTGAACGGCGATGGTGGCCGTAACGTCAACGTAACCGTGAACGGCGTTGACAACAAGGACAACACAGTCGGCGGACCAGTGATGCAGCTTCCCGCCGAGGCCGTACAGGAATTTCAGATCTCGACGCAGCGCTTTTCGGCCGTAAATGGCCGCTCTTCTGGCGCCGCTATTAACGTAATCACCAAATCTGGAACAAACAGTTTCCACGGCTCGGCCTTTGGCTCGTTCCGTGATCAGGCGCTGAATGCTGACCAGAAGCTGGCCGATACTTCGGTTCCCAAGGGCTTTACTACTTCGAATCCACCTTACTCACGGCAATGGTTTGGCGGTTCCGTTGGAGGACCGATCAAGAAGGACAAGCTGTTTGCGTTCTTCGCCTATGAGCGCCAGCGCGAGCACACCTCGAAGGCGGAAGCGCCATTCGCATTTACAGAGCTCAGTCTGGCTACTCCCATCGGAGCACAGCCGACCGCGACGGTTCCGACACCTTTCTTTGAGAACCGCATCAACGGGCGCATGGACTGGACCATCAACAGCAAGCACAGTGCCTATTTCTCTGTGACCACGCAGGCCAACAACAGCTTGAACGACCAGAGCGACGGCACGCTGGATCTGACGGCAGGCAATTTCACCATCAATCACCTGCAAATTGCCAATCTCACACTGAATTCGGCTCTCACACCCACACTGGTAAACCAATTTACACTCGGCTTCCAATACTGGAACAACCTGATTGACAGCAAGACCCGTGCTCCGCTGGTGACGTTCCTGGGCGGCGAGCAATTCGGCACCAACACGAATGTTCCGCAGAACTCGATTCAGCGCAAGTACCAGTTCAAGGATGACATTTCCAAAACCATTGGGCGGCACACGTTCAAGGGCGGGTTCGATTACATCTGGACGCCTTTCATGGGCGGCTTCTTCGAGTTCAACCCAACGCTCGAAATCGATTTCGGACAGGACCCAAGCTGCATTCTCGGTGTGGGAGTGAACGCCGGCAAGGCAGGATGCGGGCCGACAGCTTTTCCACAGGGCTTCGCGACGCCTGGCCTGATCTCCGGCAATAACATCGGCGGCGGAATGAGCATCGCAGTGGGTGATCCCACGTTCATCATCAAGGATGCGAAGCAATTTGGATTGTACTTCCAGGATGACTGGAAGGTGACCTCCAGGCTGACAGCAAACCTGGGCATTCGCTGGGATAAGGATTCCGACTTCGTCGGTGGCTCCAAGATTGCTAACAGCCGAACCTTCCAGGAACTGCAGGCCGCAGCGCCTTTCAGTCCTCTGGCAGCATCTCTGGTAGCGAAGAAGGCAACCGACTACAGCAAGGGCTTCAGCCCGCGCGTTGGATTCGCGTATGACCTGAACGGACATGGCAAGCACATTGTCCGCGCAGGTTTTGGCATGTATTACGACAACACATTCCAGAACATACCGTTGTTTATGGAGCAGCAGGCGAACAACACAATCTTCCAGACGGCCTTCGCCATCAGCGGCAGCGATGTGGTACCCGGAACATCCATCCCGCTGAGCAGCTGGCGCTTCGGTCTGGATCCGTTGCCGACTATTCCGCCACCATCACACGACCTGACACCCGGCTCTACCGGCCGTATCATGGATCCAAACTATCGCACCCCGGTAACCGAAGAGTTCAACGGCGGCTACACCTGGGCAATCAACTCGAAATCCGCGTTCGAAGCCGAGTATGTACACGTACTCAGCTTGCACGAAAACAAAACCATCAATCTCGATCCGACCATTCCGGTTACTCCGAACAACATAACGACGCTCAGCAGAAATGGACTTCCGGGCGGATTTTTCCGTCCGCTGGACGCCGCTTTCAAAGCGGCAGGCGTGCCGGTTCTGGGTAGCTTGCGTGATGAACAATCGATCGGACGTTCGCGTTATGATGGCCTGAACCTGAGCTATCGAGTGCGCGGGTTCCACAAAGTCGACTTGATCGCCAACTACACTCTGGCACGTGCGGTCGGTTACGATGCAGATGGCGGTTCGTTCCGCTATTATCCGCGTGATCCTCAAAAGCCGCTCTCGCCTTTTGAGTTCGGGCCGGCTTTCAACGACGAACGTCACCATATCACTTTCGCCGGTACCGCGCATCTGCCGTGGGGCATGGAGGTATCGCCTGTCATTCAGTTCGGATCAGCGCGGCCTTATCTTGCAACGGCCTCAACCAATCAACTCAACCTGGGTGGCGGAAGCTCTGCGGGAGCGCTAGTGGTCCCCAACGGGGCTCCCACGAACTTTAGCGCCTTCAAAGGCAACAAATTGGGGGCCGTCCAGTGCTATTACTCGGGCAACTGCCACGTGGTTCCCTATAACTCGCTCCGCGGCGACCCGTACGCCAACGTGGATGCGCGCCTTGCCAAAAACATTAAGCTGGGCGAAGGACGCAACCTTCAACTGATGTTCCAAGCGTTCAACCTGTTCAACCGCGCAAATTACGGAAACAGCTTCGCTAACGTAGTCGGTGTCTCTGGGGCGGCTCAGCCGTTTGCGCAAGCGAACAACTTCTTCAATCCGACAAGCTCGACGCTCGCACGGTCGTTCCAGGGTGAGTTCGGAGCCCGGTTCACCTTCTAAATAACAATCTAGCAACTTAACCAAGGGCCGGCAGAAATGCCGGCCCTTACTTCTTTGGTGCAAGGTAAAGGAACGTCAGAGTTCGGTGAACTTCAGGCTCTCGACGGCGCTGACATTTCGCCCCGGACAGCGGCAAGCACCAGACCCGGCTCGATCAGAAGATTGATAAGAAAATGCGCGACGATGCATGGCAGAACGATACGCTGGCTTGCCAGGTAAACCAACGCC
>DASYKK010000351.1:0-1599 GCA_035995565.1 Candidatus Angelobacter sp. | reverse complement strand
GCCGATCCTGCGGATCGTTACCAGCAATTGCAGAATCTCTTCCGTCTCGCCGCTCGAAGAAAGCGCCAGGACCACGTCGCCGCGCACCAGCATCCCCAGATCGCCATGGACAGCCTCGGCCGGGTGCAGGTAAAGCGCCGGCGTGCCGGTTGAACTGAGCGTCGCGGCAATCTTGCGACCGATGAGGCCACTCTTGCCCATGCCCGTTACCACCACGCGCCCGCCACAGGAATCCAGGCACTCCACGGCCCGGACAAAATCCTGTGCCATCGGCCCGTCAATGCGATCGGCCAACTCGCGCAAAGCTTCCGCTTCAATGCGCACTACGTTGGAACCAGTGGATTTCACTCGGAATAATAGTAGCAGAGAAGAAATCGCCGGCAGGATTGCATTACAAATGCATATCCAGGTTTAGCCGCGAATCAATACGAAATGCGCGAATCAGCGAGGCCGGCCCGCGCGCCGAGCAGCTGCGTCAGGTGCGCGCAGTTCTGTGGGGAATGTCGATCTCTCAAGCGGGTTGGAGCGGAGCGACAAGAACAGACGATCTGCGGCCATCTGCGTAAATCTGCGGCAAAAACTAGACTTCCACCACCCGATACGGACACGGCGGGTTTTGCGCCATCAGCAGGGACAGCGCGACATTGTGCACGGGCACGCCGCCGATGGTTTTACCCTCCAGTTTCCCGTGGTGGGCATGGCCGTGGAACGCGATCACCGCCTGGTGACGGTCAATCACTTCGGCCAGGCGCGAACTGCCCAGAAACGGAAAGATCTCCTGGCGTTCGCCTTCCACGGTTTCGCAGATTGGCGCATAGTGAGTCACAATCACGATTTTTGGCGTGCGCAGCATGTTGAGGGATCGCTCGAGTTTGAGCGTCTCGTCCAGTCCCGCCTGCACAAATGCTTTGATCTCTTTTTCACCGAAGGCCGTCAGCATGCCGCGGCCAAACCCGCCGGGAAATCCCTTGGCTCCGGCAAAGCCCACGCCATCGCGCTCATAACTGCTGCCATCCAGGACCTTGATGCCCTCCGTGGTCATCATCTTGATCAGTTCGGTTTCCTGGCCGCTTTCATAGTCGTGATTGCCCAACACCGCCACAATGGGAATGCGTAGCCGCACCAACCCGTTCAGCAAGGAATGCATTTCTTCCGGTGTGCCGTAATTGGTCAGATCGCCGGCAATGACCAGCAGATCGGCCTCTTCGCGCACCCGTGACAATGGCTCGCGGATGCGGTCATAGCTCTGCGGCGTAAAGTGTATGTCTGCTGTGGCTGCAATTCTCATCAGTTAGTGAAATATGAGCGGCTCGAAGGCGGTAGTGCTACGCCGCCTCCTTTTTCTCCCTTTGGATTATGTCGGCCTTTGCCCGCGCTTCCTCCAGGATGTTTCGCTTGCCCCACTCGGACACATCGATGGCGAACATCTTGTCGTCAATCAGGCTGCCGCGGAAGTTCGCTCCTTTATTAGGATGCGCCAGTTCAATGTTGAAGCGCTGCGTAAGCTCTTTCCATATTTCAGCCGGCACGAAATCAGAATTTGCCGGATAAACATAGTGGTACAGCACCAGGCTCCAGAACAGCATTTCCCAGTGATCG
>DASYKK010000350.1:0-6345 GCA_035995565.1 Candidatus Angelobacter sp. | reverse complement strand
AGGGAAGCGCTGATCAAAGCCGCGAAAGTAAAGGTCTGTTACCTGCTGCAGATTCGCCTTGGTCGCCGTGGCAACGCGCGTGCCGCTGGCCGCAGGATCGCGCAGCATCGGAATTGGCGGTTCGGCTCCGGGAATAATGCTGTAGTGGCTCAGGTCGATAAAGAAGCCGTAATTGCGAATGCTGAGGCCGGAGCGCAACGCTCCGTCCCACAGATAACCTGCGCCGCTCTCATCTTCGGGGCCGTCCGGGGCGGCAACGTCCGCATGACCAGGCAACTGGTTCTCGGCGTCCACAAGTTTTTCCGTGTTGCGATCGTGCGGCGAATCCAGAGCGACGTTGATGTTGCGATTCAGTCCTTCCGCGTCATACGTCATGCCGCGAAACGCGTAGTTCAGTGGTATCGAGCGCTCCACCTCGTCCGTGGTGCGGGCAGCGGTGCTCCAGTTCCAGCCCACGCCGCTGACTTCGCCGCTGTCAAAGAAATTATCGAGCGTAACAAAACGCCGCGCGAGCTCGTGATGGTTTGGCGTCATGGCTTCAGGAAACAACGTAAGCGAGGGGTCGCCATTGCCTTTTTCCAGATCGCCCAGCACCTGGTCGTATGACCGATTCTCTTTCACGATGTAAATCACGTGCTTGATGTGCTGGCGCAGGAATGCGAAAAGCTGGCGGCTCCTGGGATCGTCGGCGGGCGCGACGAAGTGATTGTTGCGCGCCACTTGCTGGGTAAGTTCCCGCAGTTCCGCAGGGTCAGGTCGCGGCACCACCGCGAAGCCGCCTTTTTCGAGCTGCAAAATGTATTGACCGGCAGCGGCACACGGGCGGTCGTCAGAGACCGTTGTGAATGATTTTCTACACGCTTTCGGATTCGGTCCAGGCATTGACTTGCCATTGACGATGAAGAGCGTTCTCCCGGTCTTGCTTACGCTGACCGAAGTCGGATACCAGCCCGTTGGGATCAGCCCCACCACGCGGCTGTCGTCGGGATCTTTATCCAAAGCAATCACGGCCACCGAGTTGGTGCCGCCATTGGTCACATAAAGCGTCTTCTCATCCGGGGCGAGAGCAAGGCCGTTGGGATTGCTGCCTTTGAATATGCTGCGGTCAGCTAACAGACCGGCAGGCGCGGTGGTCTTGATCTCCGCGACCACTTTATCTTTTGCCGTGTCGACGATGACCACCGAATCGCTGTTGTCCGCCGCCGAAAACAGCAGCGTGCCTGCTCGATTCGCAATCAGCTTTCCCGGCTGGCCGTGCGTCTTGATTCTTCCACTGACTGCGAGCTCCGGCTTTACTGCCAGTACTACAATCTCACGGTCGCGCAGGCTGGAGACGTAAGCTTTCTTGTCGCTGGCAAAAACAACTCCGTAGGGATACTCGCCTCCCGGCACGCCTTTTTGCTCCGGATTGATCTTCCCCGGACGCAGGTCCAGCTCTGTTATGACTTTCTTTGCTTCAAGATCAACCAGAGAAACCGAATCATTCTGATGGTTGGCGACGAGCAACTGCTTACCGTTTGGGCTCACGGCCAGTCCCGCGGTCATCGGACTTAGGGGAGTTATTTTCGTTTCCATCCGATCAGCAATGCCCAGCCCGGTCTTGTGGCCCAGCGCAATTGGTTTTTCGGACTCACTCCAGTGGCCGCCTTCTTGCGCAAAGACATGAATATTGTCATCCTGCCCGCCGCCGGCATAAAAATGTGTCCCGTCAGGAGCCCATGCCAGTCCCACATATGCATTGGGAATGCGCAACGCTCGTCGTTGTACCGGCTTTGCCTGCGCAATATCGAAAACAAAAATGTACTCGCTAGTCTGTCCAGGAATCGCTTTGCCTTTGGCATCATTGTTGCGGTTGTAGCCGCTGGTGAGAATCAGCAGTGTGTTGCCGTCTGGGCTGATCGCTGTCGATATCGGGTGGTCCACTGTGAAATCAGGAAGATCAGGCAAACCCGGATTCAAAGGCTGCAAGGTTGATCCACGCGCCGCCAAAGGAGTGATGCTCATGCCGGTCGGCAGCTCTTCGGCTGCCGGGATGCGCTTCTTTTGCTGAGCACTGGCAGCCAGCGACAAAAATGCGACGCAGATGCTCATCACACAAAACAAGCGCGTGGGAGCGATACGGGACATGCGTGAGCAGCCGCTCTTCACTTAGCGTTCCCTGCCCCTGATTGCGAAATACCGCTGACCTTGGCCGCGGGCGCTTTGCCCAGTGTGCTATTGAGCAACGCAGCCAGTCGCAGCCCGGCCAGCGCTAGCCTTTCATTCACCAGATCGATGTTGGCCTGATAGTAAGCTTCGTCGATTGCAGCCGGCTTGGCTTCGATGATGTGCCTGGCCTGGAGATGGGATTCATTGGCCCAGTCCACTGGCGTGCCGCCCGCCTGCTTTTCCAGGTGCTTCTGCGCGATCAGCGTATTCAGGCGGCCAACATATTCTTCTTCTGAATAGCCGGTATGTTCGAGCAGCAGTGTGTCCCACGTCCAGTGCAGGTTGCAATCATAGTCGCCGCATTTGGGCGAACCGAAGACCGCGAGCTTGATGTCATTGCCGCCACGGGCTTCGTCAATCGCATGTAATGGCTGGTGTAGATCGCCCACAAAATGAACAATCCATTTCAAGGCTTCCAGCCGGTCCGCGGACGAAGCTTTTTCATCGCCCAGTATTTTCTGGAAACTTTCAATGCGGTCCACCACGCAGTTGTGATGATCGGTGAGCGCGTCTTTATGCTTGTCCCGTGGACGGAAGCAGTCGCGCTCTTCGGAAAAGCCCGCAGCATCTTTTGGTATATCGACAAAGTGCCAGTCGTAGCTTTCGTCGCGCTCTTTTCTTACCGCATCGGCCCAGCTCGCGACGGACGCCAGCGAGTCAGCGCCCAGCAGAAGCTGCAAATTCTGTTTTGCCGCAGGCGTAAGACGAGATGCGGCAATGTCAGCAACAACAGCGTGGCCCTTGGGTCCCCAGGCCAGAAGTTGGGCGGGAAGGATGGTTACCAATAACAGAAGAGCGATAAGTTTTTTCACGAAGCCTCAAACAACAAAATTCACAAAGTCCCGTCCAGGTTTGGACGGGCATCCAGCAACACGCATGAAATTTCCCCGATGATTGTAGCCACCCGCCACATGGCGCGCAATTGGCGGGACGATGCAACAAAGATAAATTCTCGGGAAATTAATGATGCCCCAGGCCCTTGCGGAACCGAAACAAAAAAGCGCGGCAGCCGAAGCTGCCGCGGGTGAAATTGGCATCGTAGAACGGATCTAGAATTTGATCCGCACTCCAATTTCAATCTGTCTCGGTGAATACACGAAATTGCTGTTTTCATTCGTGATGGAACCAAAACTTGGATTGAAAATCAGGCAAGAAGGACCGCCTGCAGGGCATTGCTGACCATTCGCCGTGCCGCCAGCAGCCGTAATGTTGTATCCCAGAGTGTTGACGCCAGTCACGTTGGGCTTATTAATGATGTTAAACATGTTGCCCAACACTTGCAGCGTGTAGTTTTCCTTTACGACGATGCTCTTGGCAAGGCGCAGATCCGGCACCAGAGTGCTTGGCTGACGGAAGGTATTACGCCCGATGGCGTCGATGCGGAAGGCGCCGTTGGAGCCGTTAACCCCGCCGGAAAGCCCGCCGGAAGGAGTCCCTGACGTCGCGAGCGAGTAAGGCAAACCACTCTGGGCCTGAATCACTGGCGAAAGCTGCCAGTTATTTGCCAAGTAGCCCATCCAGCCGCTGACCTTCCAAGGGGATTCCATCACAGCGCTGACCACCAGACGGTGGCGAACGTCATAAATGGAGTTGCCATATTCCAAAGACAGGTTTGTGGGATCAAGCAGATCGTTCGTGTCGTTAAACGTGCTGCCGTTTACTCCGTAGTCGAGAGCATGTGCCCAGGTATAGTTCACGGCAAACTGTATGTGATGGCTCAGGCGGTGGTTCAACTGAACCGCCATTGCCTGGTAGTTGCTGTTGACGCCGCTGAAGATATCAGTGACAGCGCCAAAGCTGTTATTGGGACGCTTGATTGTCGCACTCTGCGCTGTAAACAGCTTGGTGGTATATGGCCCGGCAAGAGGTCCACCGTTTAATACTGAGTACGTGATGTTTCTGGAAGACGGAAAGATGTTGGTATCCACGAAGCTCGGCAATTCTCGGCCGAAGCTTCCAAGATAGCTTAAGGAAAGCACCGTATTCCATCCCAAATCACGCTCCAGGGTCACATCCGCCTGGTGGATCTGCGGATTCTGAAAGTGACGGTCGAAAAAGACGACTGCCGGTGGAGTAGCAGGGCTACCGGTGAGACCGGCGGCAATCACCTTCGGGAACGTTGGAGCACCGGCGTCGGTGGGTTTGAATGAGAAGGTTAGCTGGCTTCCGGGAATGCCGGTTGCACTTAGCGCGCTGAAGATCGTGGAATTGATGATGCGACCATAGAAGATGCCATATCCCGCGCGCAGCACTGTCTTGCCATTTCCCTGCAGGTCGTAGGCAAAACCAAGCCGCGGCCCAAAATTATTCTTATCGTTAGGCAGTTTGCCAGTCTGGGGGAATGCGGGATTGGTCAGATTAGTGAATGGATCCGGCATTTGCTGGTATTCATAGCGCAGACCGAGCGAGAAGCTCAGGCGCGGCATGATTTTCCAATCGTCAGCGACGAAAAACGAATAGTCGTTCGAGCTGAATTCGAAACCCAAAGGACCGAAAGCCTGTTGATACGAGTTGTAGCAGGGCTTGCCCGCGCAGGCGCCCGGCTTGTTCAGGTCAGAGAAGTAATCTACCAGCGAGTTGTAGCTGAAGCTGCCGTATTGAGTGCGCAGGTTCTCGGAGAGATCGTGGACATGGCTGAAGTCCATGCCAAATTTGAAGTTGTGCTTTCCATGAGACCAGTTCACCGTGTCGGCAATCTGCTGCCGGGTTTCGTCCGGGAACTTCGTGCGATTCAGGAACGTTGGCGTCCCGAAACTGAAGAAGTTGCTGATGGAGACGTTGGGAGGAATAAGGTTGCCGGGGATTACAGATTGTTCGTAGGCAGTTGGCGTCTGGTTGTTCTCGAACTCAAAATCACGTCCATACTGGAAACGAAGTTCGTTGCCCAGGGTAGAGGTAAAGAATGAATTCAGCTTGGCCACCCCCCAAGTGTCTTTTACGTAGTCGTTTCCGAAGCTTCTGGTTCCAAGGTTATTGCTGGCCTGGGTCTGGATTCCTGCCGGAGAGGACCAGCGCATGCGATTGACTGAAAACGACGCATGGTGTTTTTGACTGATCTGCCAATCGAGCTTGGGCAGGAAAATATTCTGTGCACCCTCCCGAGGTGTGGATCCCAGCAAACCTGCCACCATGGCATTCAAGTCAGTATTGTAAAGGTTCGTGGCGGCAGATGGACTGATCCCCAGCCGCGTCGCCAAGGGGGCCAGCGTCGTGGCGTTTGGAGTTTTTAGATTTGTCGCGGCATTCGTGAAAATGGCTGTTCCCGGGAAGTTGCGATGGTACCAGTCATATGTAACGAACCAGAATAACTTGTCCTTCACAATCGCTCCACCAGCGCCAAACCCGGCAATCTTGCGCCAATCGGTGGGCTTGTACGGAGACGTTGTAAAGCCGGTGGCTGCGCTACCGGTCGTCAAAGTGGTAAATGGGTTGATCGCGCCCCAATTGTTGTCTCGATCGTAGAAATAGCCTTCACCATGGATGCGATTGGTGCCGCTCTTGGTTACGGTATTGACCACGCCACCGGCCGAGCGCCCATATTCGGCCGAATAGTTCGAAGTGTTAACCTGAAATTCTTCAATAGCGACTTTAGGAGTCGAGTAGCCAGCGCGGGTGCGCCCACGCTCTTCAGAGAAGAATGCCTGATTGTTGTCGGCTCCATCCACCGTGTTGTTGTTCAACAGCGTGCTGATGCCGCGAAAGCTGAGCAGGCCGAAACCGCTTGAGTCGCTTACGACTCCAGGGGTAAGCACGGCAAAATTCGACCAGCGGCCGCCGTTAATCGGCAAGTTGGAAATGGCCACTTGGTTCAACGTGGGAGCAAAATCTGCAGAAGTGGTATTAATCTGCGGCGCCTCAGCGGTTACCTCCACTGTTTCCGTACTGCTGCCAACTGCCAACCGCGGTGACAGGTCAGTTACACTTCCCACCTGCACAATCACCTGCTCGGCCTTATAGGCGGCAAATCCTTGTTGGCTCACCGCGACAGTGTAAGTGCCGGGCTGTAGCTTGCTGGCACGGAAAAAGCCCGAGCCATCCGTTGTTATCGTCGTTTCCGCATTTGTGCCATTGTTGCGCACAACGATTTTTGCATTTGCCACCACAGCGCCGTTAGTGTCGTAAACAGTTCCACCAATG
>DASYKK010000349.1:0-4251 GCA_035995565.1 Candidatus Angelobacter sp. | reverse complement strand
TAAATAGAATCCAGTATCCACTTCCACCCGATCGTGCCGAGAGACACTGGGGCCACCCAGGGCAGCAGGATGAGAAAGCGCACCAGCCCGCGTCCGCGGAATTTCTTCTCCAATGCGATGGCGAGGATATTCGAGCATATGATGACAATGATCTGCGCGGAGATTGTAAAGACAATCGAATTCCTTACCGCCCGGTGAAAGCTGGGGCTTTGCAGGATGCTGCGGAAATTTTCCATCCCGACGTAATGCAATTCATTGCTGCCGATTCGCGCATCACTAAAAGCATAAAAAACCGCCAGCACAAAAGGGACGCCAATGAGAGCGACAATGTAGAGAATCGCCGGCCCGAACATGGCCGCGCCCAGCAGAGGGCTTTGCGCCGCGCCCATTGATTTTATCTTTGGGCGTTTCGGACGAGGTTGGCTTGACCCGGAAGAAATTGCTGCTTCGGGACTGACGGTATTCAGGCCCATGCCAGCGCCCTCGCTTCCGTCCTCTTCTCCGTGGCCCGATCAAAGAACTTCAACTGCCGTTCTGGAACGGCAAAATCATAGATGGTGCCGACTTCATATGTATGACCGAGCAACAGCCTTGCTACAACTTTCTTGCCGTCAAGCCGGCCGCCCATGATGAGTCCGCTCAGGATAAATTCCGCGCCCAGATATTCCACATTCTCGACCTTGAATTTGAACGGTACTTTGGCTTCTCTTATCTCTTCCGCCAAGCGGAAATGCTCTGGACGAAATCCCACGATCAGGTCGCCATTCTCCACCAGGTTCATTGGAGGTGAGCCCAGAAAGGTCGCGACAAATGTATCGGCCGGATCGTCATAGACCTCTTTGGGCGTTGCAAACTGTCGCACCACACCCTTGTTCAGCACCATGATGCGATCGCCCATGGCCATGGCTTCCACCTGATCATGGGTCACGTAAATCGTTGTGGTCCCCACGCGACGGTGAAAGCGTTCCAGTTCTTCCCGGGCTGAAAGACGCAGCTTGGCGTCGAGGTTGGAAAGAGGTTCGTCCAGCAGAAAGACCGAAGGTTCGCGGACAATGGCTCGTGCCAGCGCCACACGCTGGCGCTCACCGCCGGAAAGTTCCCGCGGCTTGCGCTTCAGCAGGCCCTGGATGCCGAGCAGCGAAGCCGCCCACTCGACTTTTTCCTTGTGCAGATTCTTAGGTACTTTTTGCGCCTTCAGCGGAAAAGCAATGTTGTTGTAAACGGTAAGATGCGGATAGAGCGCGTAACTCTGGAACACCATGGCAATCCGGCGTTCCCTCGGCGTCATGTCATTCACCACTTTTCCGCCGATAAGGATCTCGCCGGACGTGGGGGTTTCAAGTCCGGCGATCATACGCAAGAGAGTCGTTTTCCCGGAACCCGAAGGTCCCAGGAAAACCAGAAACTCGCCTTCGCGAGTTTCCAGGTCCACATCGTTGACTGCTCCCAGTTCTCCTTCTTTGAATACCTTCGTCAGTTTACGTGTCTGAACAACAGCCATCGAACCCCCGTGTGAGTGTTTGCTTACTTCCAGCGATCAAAGATTCGCTTGTATTCCGTTTCGGCCGCCTTAGCCGCATTCTCCGGCGTTTCATCACCGCGTGCAACTTTGGCGAACATCGTCGGGATGACCCACGTCTTGAACGATTCATCGATCGCAGCCGACGCATACCCCGGATAACCCACATTGGTGGCCCAGTCAAGAACATCGCCCAAAACCGCGTACTTGTTGTTGGGAGTCGCACGGGGATCATTGGCGATCTCTTCCTTCAATTTTGGAACGACACTGGGAAAGCAGGGGAAGTTATAGAACTGCCCTGCGATGAAACCATCGTGGAACGCGTCAATATAGTCGATCAGGAATTGCTGCGCGCCGTCCTTATTATCCGCGAACTCCCAGATAACGTAACAGTTCATCACGTGTTCCGCGGCGATGCGGCGTACAGGACCTTTCAGCGCCCGGCTGATCATGATTTTGCTGTCGATGGGCATTTTTTCCCGCTCTGCCTGCCGGGTAATGGAGATCGCGTTCGCGACATAGGAAACGCGGCCGGCGAGCATCGCCTGGTTGTTGGAAGGTGGTGTCCAGGTGAATACTTCCGGGGTCTCTGTTTCCTGATACAGCGCCTTCATGAATTTCAAAGCTTCGATCGTGTTCTTTGAATTGATGGTTACATTGCCGGCTTCATCCTGTTCAGCGCCGCCAAAAGACCACAGCAAGGCGCGCATCGCCATGCTGGTATCAAGCTCCTGCGCCAGACCGATGCCGCAAGGATGGCCATTCTTGTCCTTAATTTTCTTGGCGCCCGCACGCAGATCCTCCCAGGTATCCGGGCCATTGGGATAGCCGGCTTCAGTCCACCAATCTTTGTGCCAGTTGCCCGGATCGGGAGCGTAAGAATCCGAGAACGCAAAGTATTTCTTTGTCTTCGGGTTGTAGGTGGACTTGTGCGCCAGGTCGATTTTCTTTCCGTGCTTTTTCTCGATCTCCTGGTAAACATGGCTCATGTCGATGACTTGTTTTTCGTACGCGGCCGGCGGCGAGAGGAACATAAAGATGTCGTGGCCTTTTTTCGCCTGCGCTTCCGCGGCCGCGCGGGTGTTCAGATCGGTCAGGTTAATATGGTCTACGACTACGTTAGTGTTATGTTTCTCGCCCCATTGCTTGGCGAAGGTCCCGTCAAACCAGGTGTCGTAAGCGGGAACAAAGTGGCTCCACTGCAAAATCTTGAGCGTTTTCTGCTGCGCAGCGGCCCGTTCAGGAAACAGGAATGCAGGTCCAAGCGCTCCAGCAGCAATGCCGCCAGCCCCGGCAATCTTGATGAAATCTCTTCGAGATACGCCCTTGCCCTTCTTCTCTTCCTTCATATTGCCTCCTCAGTCCTTCAACGATTGTTTGAAGCCCAAAGTGAATCTGTGATTTTACTTCCGTGTTTCCCCATCAACGCTCTTCTCCAAAACGCTTTACATCTTCAGGAACATCTTTGGTCACGACCGGCCGGTTGCCCTGCACCATTACCCGGATCTGTTCCACCACATCTGGATTGGCCAGCGTGGTGACGTCGCCCGTGTCCATTTGATTGGAAATTGCCGCAAGCACGCGGCGCATGATTTTTCCGGAACGCGTCTTTGGCATGTCCGGCACAACATGAACCTTCTTAGGTCGGGCAATTTTACCAATCTGGTGTTCAATGGCCTTGGTTATGGCTTCCTGAACGGCGGCGGCATTATGCTGGCCAGGCTTCAAGGAAACGTAAACCTCAGGAACGCGGCCTTTTACTTCATCCACCACAGGGATTACGGCAGCTTCGGCAACTTCCGTCACCGTCAGGCATGCGGACTCCAGTTCTTTTGTCCCCAGTCGGTGCCCGGCCACGTTGATGACGTCGTCGACGCGCCCGAGAATTCTAAAGTAGCCGTCCGGCGCCTGCACTGCGCCGTCACCGGCAAAATACGGCCAGTCACGCCAGTCTTTGCTTTTGGGATTCTTGTTGTATTTACTGTAATACTGCGCCACAAAGCGGTCGCGATCGCCATAGATGGTCTGAAAGATTCCCGGCCAGGGATTACGAATGCAAATATTGCCGGCCTTACCGGAGCCGCCTTTAACCTCTTTGCCTTCTTCATCGAAGATCACCGGATAAATGCCCGGCAATGCTGGTCCAGCGCTGCCCGGCTTCATAGGATCGATGGCCGGCTTGGTGCTGCAGAGGAAACCTCCTGTTTCAGTCTGCCACCATGTATCGACGATCACGGCCTTACCCTTGCCCACAACCTCGTGATACCACTTCCACACTTCAGGCTCAATTGGCTCACCCACGGTCGTCATGTGCTTAAAGTGATAATCGTATTTTGCGGGTTCGTCCGGTCCAGCTTTGCGCAGCATGCGGATCGCTGTTGGCGAGGTGTGAAAAATATTAACGTTTAGGCGTTTGGCCACGCGCCAGGGCCGGCCTGCGTCAGGATAATTCGGGACGCCTTCATAGAGGACGCTGGTCGCTGCCAAAGCCAGCGGCCCATAAACGATGTACGAGTGACCAGTAATCCAACCGATATCGGCCATGCACCAGTAAACGTCGGTAGGGTGCAGGTCCTGTATGTATTTGGTGGTGCCCGCGACGTAGGAAAGGTATCCGCCGGTTCCGTGCTGGCAGCCTTTGGGACGGCCCGTGGTGCCGCTGGTGTACATCAGGAAGAGCGGAGCCTCCGAAGGCATCGGTACCGGCGCTACGGTCTGCCCGGCGTATTTCT
>DASYKK010000348.1:0-10977 GCA_035995565.1 Candidatus Angelobacter sp. | reverse complement strand
CAGACCGCCGGGACTGACGAACTCGATCTCATCGCTAAAGTGGTTGTCAAAAAAAGTGAGAGCCAATTTTGCGCGGCCACTCCAGAAAAATTGTTCGACGCCGGCATCAAAGCTGCGCGAACGCACCGCGCCAATCGGTCCCACATGAAACTGAGAGATGAGCTGCGGCCCGTTGGGGAGTTGCGAGAGCAACGTAAACAACGAATTGCTGGTAGAGAAAATGTCCGGCTCCTGGATTCCCTGCCCATAATTGAATTTGAGCTTGGTGCCGGCAAGAGCGCCGCTGGCGCGAGGCCGCACAAGATAGTAAGCCAGCGAAGCCCGAGGCGTAGCGGCCAGACCGAAGACAGCATTCTTTTCCACGCCCACGCCGAGCGTCGCATACAGGCGGTTCCACGCGTTGCCGTGCAGTTCTCCGGTGTAGCTGAAATTGGTACGCTCGGCTGGTTTGGGTCCGCGCTCGTTTTCAAAATGAAACGCGAACAGCGCACTTAAGCGGGTTCCAAATGCGTAATCGGACTGAAACGTCAGCAGGTCACTGTTGTTGAGGATGAAGAAGCGCTGCGGATAGGCGCCGCCGAAGTCAAGAATGGCCTGGCCCGTAGTGCTGAAGCCGTTGGCCCCGCGAATCGTAACCACGTTGCCGAGAAAATTTCCGAAGGGATCAGGTATCCCCGTGGGCGAGGGATTCACAAACAGTGAGTTCTGCCGCGTAGCGCCATAACGCAACAGATTATGCCAGTGAGACGTAGTCTGATTTTGCAGGGTCGCGCCGATGTACGTGTTGTCTTCAGTCTGAAAGGAATCGTCAGGGACGCCGAAGAAATCAATGGCATTGGGAACGTCGACCTTCGCAGCCACTCGTCGCACGGTCAGGCGGAGACTCGTGGACGCACCCGGCGTCCAGCCAAAGTTTCCGGCATAGGTGCCGTTGTGAAAATGCGGATTGGCGGAAGTGTTGCCGCGATCGAAACGTGCGAATTCAGAGAAGTAATCGAACTGCCTGAAGATGCCGCCCAGGGAGAGGTCATTGTGCAGGCTGTTGAAGTTTCCCGCGTCAAACGCATAGCTGAGCTGCGGGGTGAATGTTGCGCCTCGAGTCGTGGTCAGATTCACGACACCGGCCAGTGCGTCGGCGCCATAGAGCACGCTGTTGGGACCACGAAGGATCTCCACCTGGTCAATGCCGGTAGTGAAGACGCCGCCAAAATCGACTGTGCCTCCAATTTCATTCAGGGGAAGGCCGTCGATAAGGACCTTGTTGAATTTGCTTTCGCCCCCGCGGATAAAAAGGGATTCGTTAATCCCCCGCTGACCGTTTTCCAGAACCTGTACTCCCGGAACCTGGCGCAACGGCTCCAAAACTTCAGGCTTGTACTGAAACTGATCTGAAGTGACGACAGAGACGGAAGCGCCAGTTTGCGTTTCCGGAAGGCTGGTTCCAGTGGCCGACACGACGACCTCCTGCGACACGCTCCCGACTTTCAGCGTGAGATCAACTGCCGCATTGCTGTTGCTGCCGATGTAAATGGCGTCACTTTGCTGCGAGGCGAAGGAAGGGGCCGTCGTTTTTACCTGATACCGTCCGGGAGGAAGAGGAGAAAAGCGATACTTGCCTTCAGAATCCGTGGTGGTAGCAGAAATTGGTTTGCCCTGGCGAAGCAGTTCGACCTGGGCGCCGGGAACGACTGCGCCCAGGGGATCGGTGACTATTCCGTGAATGTTGCTGCCATCGGCAGAAGCCGAAGAAGTGGTGAGTGCGAGCGCTAACGCTAGGCCAACGCAATAGAGTGATTTCATCAGTGAGACTCCTCCCGCGGAAGTAGTCAACGGACGCAATCGTTGCGATGGAGGTAGAGGGCTTTCTTGCGCATGCAAAACCGAAAGTCAAATGCGCGAGCAGAGGATCGATTGAATTCCTACGGAAGCAGATTGCTGGAACATGAAATGGCGACGAGCTACCATCCCTGCAAATTCTCCACAAAGCAAATGAATCGAATCCAAAACTGCAAGAAAGCTCCCCGGCTCTCCCTGCGCAGCCGGAAACGCCCAATGACGGGCATCTGGCCGGTCTCCTGACTTACGCCTCAGCGAACCTGAAGCGCCTTCCCGGGTCGTCTTGCCCATTCACGCCAACATCAGGCGCGAATGGGGACCCTCCCCAGTGGCATGTTGCTCAGGTTCTCAGCGCTTACAGTTGCGGGGCAGTGGCGGATTCTCACCGCGCTTCCCATTACCAGATGGAGGAAAACTTATATGAGAAAAGCAGGCCAGGTCAAGGAATTTGGTAAATGAGTAAATTTGGTTCCTTCATCCTTCGCTGGGATGCCAGGCATACATACTGCCGGTCCAGAAGAGAAAGCCTCTCTTGTTATTGCGCACTTCCTTGATGATGTCGGTTGCGAAAGGGAGCTTCATGGCGCGGATTGCCTTCTGGCTGATAGACGGTGCGATGCCCTGAAACGTCGCTGCGGCATGTTTCAGCAGGTACGCCTGGCGTGCGTCAGGGTTGCGCCAGCCTTTGGGTCCGAAACCGTGAATGATGGCCAGGATTTCTTCGCCATTTGCTATGGTTAGCGTTTCCGGTTTTGGTGGCTTGACGACTGCTTTGCTGGTGTTGGGGATAAAGGCTTTGTCTGCGTCCTGGATAATCCAGTTGGAGAGTTCGCTGTTGACGTCATTCAGTTTGCCTGGCGCAGGGCGGGCGAGGACGGCCAGATCTTCCGACGCGTCGCCGTTGAAATCGCCGACGATAAAGAATTGCGCGGTTCCCCGCTCAGCGACGAGAGTATCGCCAAAGACCCGGTGAAAAGCCGCCTCAACTTCAGCCGCTGTGGGAGGCGGCAACTTCGGCATAGGTGTAGGAGCTGATTGCGGGGTGGGCTGAGCGTTAGCCGGGACAGGTTTTTCCATCCTCGCCTCAATCTTGGCCCTGCTGTCACAGCCAGAAAACAATAATAAAGCCGCAGCCGCGGCGGAGGTAAGAAGCAGCATGACTGGCTTGAAACAGCGCATATGAGATCCCTGATACATGACTTAAAAAAGAGGCGAGATACGATTAAGTATCTCGCCTGGCAATATTACCGCAAAAAAGCTACAGAGTTTGCAGGAACGTAATCAGCTGATTCTTCTGCGTGGTGCTCAGCGAGCGGTAGTTGTTAATGACTCCCGTGGCTTCGCCGCCGTGGCTCAGAATCGCGTTGTTGCGGGTGAACTGAAGCAGATCATGCATCAGCCGGTCACGCGTGCGCAGCCCCCACAGAGGAGCAGTGCGCATCTTGTTGGCTGTGGCCTGTCCGCCGTTCTGCACAATGCCATCACCCGTACCTACGTCATGCAACAGGAAATCTGAGTAAGGATGAATGATCTTGCTGCCCAGCGCCGCCGGCACAGTAAACGCGCCGCCGTTGATCACTGTGCCCGCAGGGGCAGTGGTGATGGAGGCGGTGTGACAAATGGCGCAGCCGATTTGGTTGAACAGGTTATTTCCGGTGACAGCGTCAGACGTCGCGGCCAGAGCGGTATCGCGTGGCGGAGCCTGGGTAGCGCGCATGAAGCGGGCAAAACGATCGATGTCATTCAAACCATCGGGTCCGGTCTCGTCCTCAGGGTCAGCGGTGGTCTTGCAAACTGTGGTGAAATCGGTCGGAGCAAACCGGTTGGTAATGCCCATTTCATTGATGTAAGCGTCGCTGGAAAAGGAGAGCAGGCTGGCCTGCTGATTCTTCCAGCCGAAGCGTCCCCCGCGGAGCGCTCCGTTGGCTTCCGCCACGGCACTTGAATAAACTGGCCGGCAATGGCGCCGCCGCTCTGTCCAGGCTGATTGTTGGCGATCGCTACCAGCGTATTGCTGTCAATGGCTTCAACAAAGCCATCGCCCAGAATTCCAAGCGATGCACGCAGTGCGATAACGTTCTCCGTGCCGGGTACACGCTCAGCCGCCTGGGCACAGATGGAACGATCATTTACCAGCGAACGATTGTTAATGCTGTTGGCCCCGTCATTGATGGGGATGTTGGGATTTACGAAATTGCCGGCTCCGTCAGTATGGCCGACGCGTAGTTCCGTCACCTGGCTGGTGCCGCCAATGTTGGGTTGCATATGACAGTCAACGCAACCACGGGCATTAAACGTAGGCCCAATCCCCTGCGGGATGTCTTCTTCGTTACTAAATGCCACCGTATCGGCGACAAAGGTGGCTGCTGGAGTGAAACCGTTGCCTACTGCTCCATTGCCAGCGTTATCAAGGGGCGTAGCAAAAGCTGCTGGTGCTTGCGTAGCTGTCTGGGCAATACCTACGATGGCAAAAGCAGCAGCCAGCGTGGCGATGCATAGGATTAAGGGAAGTTTCCGCCTCGTCATTGCGAGTTCCTCCTGGATTTTTCGTGAAACGTATGTTTCTGTAGCGAGAACTCTGCCGTACTGCAGACGATTAGGGCTTGTCTGCCAAAAGTGGACGGATGGGAAAATTCGTGCGTTCTCCAAGAGAGCGTTGCGAGCGCAACGCCAGTTGAGAGAACCGCGTGAAACATACAGCAACTCTGATTTAAGAGTCAATATAAATTGGCGATAAAGCCTTGATAACAATGACGTAAGCGTTCCATTATGGGAAAACCTTGAAAGCTTCGGAGCGAGGTTTCGGCTAGTCCCAAAAAGGGACGGTCGCGCTCGTCAAAATTCCGAGTGTCTCCCTCGAAAATCCAATGAGACCAGTTGAACTGTGTAAGAACCCTTGCCGTGACTGCAGACGATTAGAAACTGTCTGCCAATAGGTGACGGGTACGAAAAATCTGAAGTGAGACTTTGGAGCGATTCCCTGGCGAGTCTAAAGCAAGCCAAAGGCAGAAGAAAAATACAGCAGCTCTGAAGCGATGTCAAGAAGAATTAAGTTTTCTCAAGATTGTGCCTGCCTGACAAAGTCGAAGAAAATCACAAGACGATACCCCGAAAAACGGCCAGGCGCCGTAAAAATAGTTAGTTGAGACCACGGATCGCCACTCGCCCGGCGATCGCCAATTGCTATTTGCCGTTTGGAGAATTTAGGATGTGCGTTCGAAACGCTACAGCTCACCTGGAGACCATACAAAAATGTCTTGCGCTGTCTATGCCAAGAAAGTCCTGATTCACCGCTTACTGCCGATATTCGTCGCCTTGATACTGTCATGTGCTTGTTCGTTAGGGCAGGCCAATTCCAAGCAAGCCGGCGCAGAAAGCAAGAAGGCACCAACAGGCAAAGGCAAAAAGCAAACCGGCGCTGCGAGCCTGGAAAAGAAGACGGGATCGCAGCCAGTCGAAGCAGACAAGTCTCAAGCAAGCGCCGGCGACAGCGATCAGGAAGACGCGAAAGGCCCATGGCACGGACTGACGTGGCGGCTGATTGGGCCGTTCCGGGGCGGACGCGTGCTGGCTGTGAGCGGAGTGGTGGGCGACCAGCACACGTATTATTTCGGGGCCACGGGCGGCGGAGTGTGGAAGACCACCGACGGCGGGCTGACTTGGCGTCCTTTAACCGACAAAGCGAAAGATATGTCGCCTTCGATCGGTGCGATTGCCGTGGCGCCTTCCGATCCGAATGTGATCTATGCCGGGACGGGAGAAGCCTGTATCCGGGGCGACATTGTCAACGGGAATGGCGTTTATAAGTCCGTGGACGCAGGAAAGACTTGGACGTATTCCGGACTGCGCGAAACCCGGACTATCGGGCGGATTGCTGTCAACCCGAAGAATCCTGACATCGCCTACGTGGCGGCCCTGGGGCATGTATTCGGCGCTAACCCGGAACGCGGTATCTATCGTACGACCGATGGCGGCAAAAACTGGACCAAGGTCCTTTACAAGGATGAAAATTCCGGCGGCATTGATCTGTCACTGGATCCGGCAAACGCGAACGTGATTTTTGCCTCACTGTGGCAGGCAAAGCGCACGCCATGGGGAATGGACAGCGGCGGCCCCGGCAGCGGACTGTATCGCAGCACCGATGGCGGCACCACGTGGAAGCAACTCAGCGGCCACGGACTGCCTGACGGAACGCTGGGGCGTATCGGGCTGGCAGTGGCATACAGCGGCAATCGCGTGTGGGCACTCGTGGAAGCTGATAAAGGTGGGCTATTCCGCTCGGACGATGGCGGCGACACCTGGACCTTAACCAACAGCGACCGCCAATATCGCCAGCGCGCGTTTTATTACACGCATGTTTTTGCCGATCCTCGCAACGCCGATGGCGTTTATGTCCTGAACACGGGAATGTATCGCTCCAACGATGGCGGAAAAACCTTTCGTCCGATCCGGGTGCCGCACGGCGACAATCACGGCTTATGGATTGATCCCAGCGATCCGAACCGCATGATTGAATCGAATGACGGCGGAGCCAATGTAAGTACCAATGGCGGTGCCAGTTGGACGAATCAGGCCAACCAGCCCACCGCGCAGTTTTACCACGTGGCCGCGGACAATCGTTTTCCCTACCACCTTTATGGCTCACAGCAGGACAACTCTTCAGTGGCGATTGCCAGCGCAGCGCCGGGCGGCATCGATCGTACTAGCTGGTACTCCGTAGGCGGAGGAGAGAGCGGCTACATTGCACCCGACCCGCGCGATCCGGAAATTGTTTACGCAGGTTCTTACGGCGGCGAGATTACCCGCTACGACCACCGCACAGAGCAGACAAAGAACATTACGCCGTGGCCCATCAACCCAATTGGCGCCGCGGCCGCCGACCAGAAATATCGCTTCCAATGGACCGAGCCTATTGTATTTTCAGCGCACGACCCCAGGACTCTGTACTTCGCGGCACAGGTGCTGTTCAAGTCAACCGATGAGGGCGTGAACTGGCAGATCATCAGTCCAGATCTCACGCGCAATGACAAGAGCAAGCAAGTAGCATCGGGCGGGCCCATCACTAAAGACAATACCGGCGTTGAAATCTATGACACGATTTTCTCCGTGGTTGAATCTCCGGTGCAGAAAGACCTGATCTGGGCAGGATCCGACGATGGCCTTGTGCACGTGACCACCGATGGCGGAAAGAACTGGGCCAACGTGACACCCAAAGGCATGCCGGAGTGGGGCACGGTGAGCATGATTGAATCTTCTATGTACAACGCCGGAACCGCTTACGTTTCCGTCCAGCGGCACAAAATGGATGACGTTGCGCCCTATGTCTTTAAGACCACGGATTTCGGCAAGTCCTGGACCAACATCACCAGCGGTCTTCCCGCGGATGCGTTCGTTCATGCGGTGCGCGAAGACAAGAAGCGCAAAGGGCTGCTCTACGCGGGTACCGAGTGCGGGGTCTTCTTCTCCTGGGATGATGGGGCAACATGGCAATCGTTTCAGGGCAATCTGCCGGTATCTCCCATTTACGACCTGCTGGTGCATGGCAATGATCTGCTTGTCGCAACGCATGGACGCGCGTTCTGGGCGCTGGACGATCTTTCTCCGCTCCAGCAGTACAAGCCTGAGGTGGCGAATGAAAATGAAGAGGTGCACCTGTATGCGCCCAGTCCGGCCAACCATACGCAGTTTGGCGGTGGCTTCTTCGGCGGTGGTGGAGAGCGCGGACAGAATCCTCCCACGGGAGCGGTAATCTACTACTCGCTGAAGACGGCGTTGAAAAAACCGGGCGAGAAAAAGCCTGAGGAGAAGAAACCAGAAGGCGCGGCCACGACAACAGCCGCAACTCCAGCCAAAGAGGTATCGGCGGAAGGCAAGGAGCCAGGGCAGGCACACCCTGCGAACGCTCCGGTGCCGCCGAAAACTGAGCCGGAGGCCGATGATAAGGGTGACGCCGCAAAGAGCTCTCCAATCAGCTTGGAAATCCTGGACCAGAAAGGCCAGGTGGTCCGCAAATATCCGCCCAAGACCCAACCGGGCGCGGATGCTGGAGACGACGAGGGCTTTGGGCCCCGCCCGGCGGAACGAGGTCTGCCTACTGAAGCCGGCTTAAACCGCTTTGTCTGGGACATGCGCTATGAAGGCGCCACCAAAGTACCGCGGTCGCCGTTGTGGGCCGGCAGCACCAATGGCCCTGAGGCGCTACCCGGCAACTACCAGGTGCGTATAACCGTGAATGGCAAGCAATATACAGCGCCGCTGGAGATCGTTCCGGATCCAAGATTAAAAGTCACACAGCAGGATCTGGAGAAGCAGTTCGATCTGCTTATTAAAATCCGCGAGCGGGTTACCCAGGCGCATGAAACGGTAAACCAGATTCGCGATATCCGGACGCAGATCACGGACCTGAACAAACGTCTGGAAAAACAGCCCCAGGCAAAGACCGTGGCCGAGGCAGGCAAGCAACTGGACAAGAAAATGACGGAGGTCGAAGAAGTGCTGATCCAGACCAAGGCCAAGAGCGGCCAGGACGTGCTGAACTATCCCATCCGGCTGAACAACTACCTGGTGGCGCTGGGAGGAGTGGTGGAAAGCGCAGATTCGGCGCCGACGCAGGTCTCCCATGAAGTCTTTGACATGCTTAGTAAACAACTGGATGAGCAACTGGCGAAGTGGAAACAGATTCTCAGTACAGATGTACCTGCGTATAACGAGGTCGTAAAGAAACAGGATGTCCCGGCGATCATTCTGGCCAAACCAGGCGACCGCTAAAGCAGGCGGCGGAAAGGCAAAAGACCTTGTAAAGCCATGGTTTTAAGGTGGGGTTCCGGTGGTTCCATATTGGGACACCCTGGAATTACCAAAGTGCCCACGGCCGGAAGCAATTTAGATTGACCTTGACTGTGTACGAGGGTAGAGTTTGCGTGTAACACCAGAGAACAAAACGAATGTCTAATACCATGTTCGCTCTATGGATCGGATTATCAGCAGGAATTCTCCTGCTGTTTCTCTATGCAGCGTTTTTAAACCTGCGGCGGAAACAGGCACCTGGAGCGGAGTTGGGTGATTTGATGAATTCATTCCTGCCGGTGGACGTGGAAGTGCTTTCAAATGTCATCGATGCCGCTCAGCAGCGCCATCTGCAGGAAACCTATGGCCGCGACGAACTGTTGAGGATCTACCGGAAACAGGTTGCGCTCACCATGGAATGTTTGCGCCGCATGTCACACAATGCAGCATTGCTCCAGCAGGTTGGGTATACGCAATTGCAGAGCGGCAACCAGTTGATCGCTTCACTGGCGCAGGAGATGGTGGATGCCGGCGTCCATGTGCGGCTTTACACCTTTATGGCATTAATAGTTCTGCAGGTTCGCACTTCTCTGCAATGGTTACCGCTGTTTTCAGCCGCCAACAGCGGCGACGTTCGCAGCCTGGTTTCATCCAGTCTGCTGCCTGCCTATGCCTTGCTGAAAGACAAAGCCGACCATCTGACCTGCCTGAAATTCTCCAGCCTGCATGAATCGCTGGCGCAAAGCCTCTAAACCAACCCTTCAATAGAAAGTTTCTCCGGAAGATTAGCGCTTACCCTGGGACATGAAGTCCTTAAGCGACTGTTCCCATTTTTTTGCTTCGTGCAGAGCCTCGGGTGCAAGTGGCTGGGGAGGAACCGGGCCTTGAATCTTGGGTGCGCTCCAGAAACAGCAGAGCCAGATCAAACAAGAAATGTCATAGGCGATCAGTGGTAAATGGTCAACCGAACTGGGTCGATAGTGGGTACGTACCCACATCGCTGAAGCAAACAAGAAAACAGCGGCGTTGATACCGAAGCCCGTGGCAATTCCAAAATCATATCTGGTCCAAACGCGCCCCATTAACATCATCAGTCCGGCAAAAAAAGCCAGCATCGCCGCCATGGCAAAGTCGAGGACCCTGGCTTCAATAAAAAAAGCCGCGTTCTTATCAGGTGATTCAAGCGCGGTAAGCCAGCCAAGAAAGATGATGGCGGCAGCCATCAGAGGGAACAGATATCGATAGAATCGAATCTTAAAAAATCCTGGAAATAAACGACTTACAAACAGCTCGTAGATAGCCAGGAAATTAAAAACCGTGATCACCAGGTCGCTGATCCAATAAGAGTAGAAATAAGCTCGTGGTGAACTGAACTGCGCCACAAAGCGCAAGACCGTAGAAACATCTGATACGACAATAAACCCAAAAAAAAGAGGGAACTCGCGGTTGAGTCCCCGCCACAAGAAAATTCCTGCCAGCGCAGTAAGGATAGGCAGCGACAGCCAGTTTACGATCTCCCAGAACCATCCATAGTCCATGATCGTTGCGGCCAGCCTAAACCAGCTCGCTAAAATTCACAAATCTTACGATTCAAACTGTTGTCACAATTGGAATTTTAGATGCTGGCCGTTTTGGGCGGAAACGGAATCGGCCCGCCGCCACCAACGAATCCAGAATTGAGCGCCACGCCGAATAAACTCGAAGCTAATACAACTGTCATCACTAACATGCGGATTGCCATCTTCATAATTTAATTTCCTCCAATATTTACGCTTTCAGAAATTTTGTCCCCTCGGGTGCCAATAGACTACATGAGAAATTGAATCGCGCTACAACAATTCAGAGCCACTTTCCATTTCCCGTAATTAACCGCAATTTCACGTTGGCGGTGTAAGGATTTTCACACGCGCTCAATCCAACCGCCAGATTCAACCAGAAAGAATTCAAATTCAAGAACTTAGAGCGTTTTCCCCGTGTCGTACCGCCCACAGTGCGGGCCACTCTGGACCAATTTCGGGAGCAAACGTCGCCGTTCCGTTTTGAAACACTTTATTAAAATAAATAGCGCTTTGAAGGGCGCGCCGCAGTTCGTCCCAGCCCTGACCTCTTTCCGGCCCATGATTCCAATTGGCTAGGGCCAGAACAACTTGACGCCCAATCCGGGGTGAAGGGCCTTCACATCATGCCCACTATTTCTTAACTTCTGCTTCAAGCTGCGGGTGTTTGCGATGGAAGTCCGTTGCATCCTGGTAGGCCTTGGCCAGCGCCAGCATTTTGGCTTCGCCGTAAAGTTGTCCCAGGAAAGTCAGGCTAAGTGGGGTGCCAGGCCCTCCACCCTCTACTTCGCCGTTTTCG
>DASYKK010000347.1:0-7199 GCA_035995565.1 Candidatus Angelobacter sp. | reverse complement strand
TTATGGTGCGCGTAGGCAGCACGATTTATGACGGATCCGTGCACGGCCGATTGCAACGCATGCGGCAGGAACTGGCAAGCGCGTGACGAAATTGGTACATGGGTAAGTGGGTAAATGAAGAAACGCACGGCGTCGGGTTCTACATTTACCAATTAAAGTTGAGGCGATCAGCAGGCGTTAGCGAAGCGAGAGCCTGCTGCCGAAATCCTGAGCGAGCGCAAGCGAGTCGAAGGACCTCAACCAAGAATGACCGCAGGGGAAAACAAGTTCTATGGCTCAAATCAAAGCAGACGAAATAACAAAGCTCATCCGCGAGCAGATTGAAAATTACGAGTCCAAGGTTTCCGTGGACGAGGTGGGCACTATCATCTCCCTGGGAGACGGAATCGCCCGCATCCACGGCCTGGACAAAGTGATGGCCGGCGAATTGCTCCAATTTGGCCACGGCGTTGCCGGACTCGCCATGAACCTGGAAGAAGACCAGGTGGGCGCGGTGCTGCTGGGCGAATTCACCGAAATCAAAGAGGGCGACGAGGTGAAGCGCACAGGTACCATCATGTCAGTTCCAGTGGGCGAGGGCATGATTGGCCGCGTGGTAAACGCGCTTGGCCAGCCGATCGACGGCAAGGGACCTATTGCTTCCAATCAGCAGATTGCCATTGAGCGCATTGCCCCGGGCGTGATTGACCGCCAGCCGGTGCGCGAGCCGATGGCGACAGGCATCAAGGCTATCGATTCCATGATCCCCGTGGGCCGCGGCCAGCGCGAACTGATCATCGGCGACCGCCAGACCGGCAAGACCGCCGTGGCGCTCGACACCATCGTCAACAGCAAAGGCAACAACCTGATTTGTATTTACAACGCTATCGGGCAGAAGCGCTCGTCCATCGCGCAAGTGGTGAAGGTGCTGGAAGATTACGGCGCTATGGAATACACGATCGTAGTAGCGGCATCCGCCTCCGAACCCGCGCCAATGCTTTACCTCGCGCCATATGCGGCCTGCGCCATGGGTGAATATTTCCGTGATAACGGCAAGCATGCGCTGGTGATCTATGACGATCTTTCCAAGCACGCCGCCGCCTACCGAGAAATTTCATTGCTGCTGCGCCGTCCGCCGGGACGCGAAGCGTATCCGGGAGACGTGTTTTATCTTCACTCCCGCCTGCTGGAACGCGCGGCAAAAATGTCCGACAAGAAGGGCGGAGGGTCACTCACCGCGCTGCCTGTCATTGAGACCCAGGCCGGTGACGTCTCGGCATACATTCCTACGAATGTCATTTCCATCACTGACGGCCAGATTTTTCTTGAGACCGATTTGTTCAACTCCGGCGTGCGTCCAGCAGTAAACGTCGGTATCTCAGTAAGCCGCGTAGGCGGCTCGGCGCAGATCAAGGCCATGCGGCAGGTTGCCGGCACGCTGAAGCTGGAACTGGCGCAGTATCGGGAACTGGCGGCATTCGCGCAATTCGGTTCCGATCTCGATAAGGCTACGCAGGCACAGCTCAATCGCGGCAAACGCCTGGTGGAGATCCTGAAGCAGGACCAATACCAGCCGCTGCCGTTCAGCAAACAGATCATGATTATTTATGCCGGAACGAACGGTTTCCTGGACGACCTGGAAGTGGAGCAGGTGCGTCCGTTCTCAGAAGAGCTGAACAAATACGTTGAGGCAATGAATCCCAAGCTGCTGGATATGATCATGCAGAAGAAGACGATAGACGACGCAATTAAGGCAGAGATCGAGAAGACGCTGAAGGAATTTAAGCAGCGCTTTATCGCCGAGCGGCAGGCAGAAAAAGTAGCGGCAAAGGCCTAGCGTAAAAATATGGCGAACCTTTTAGACATCAAGCGGCGTATCCGCAGCGTACGCAACACGCGGCAGATCACCAAGGCCATGCAGATGGTCTCGGCAGCCAAGCTGCGGCGTGCGCAGGAGCGGGCGCTGGCAGCGCGGCCGTATGCGCAGATGCTGACCAATGTCCTGAAGTCGCTGGTGGCGCGGGCTGACGTATACGATCCCGAGACCGGAGAGGCGCTGCATCCGCTGCTGGTTCGCCGCGAGGAGAAAACGACGCTGTTGATCGTAGTCTCGGGCGAAAAAGGTCTTGCTGGAGCGTTCAACTCCAACATCCTGAAAGCTGCGGCCAAGTTCATCGATATCAAAAAGGACAAAAACATTGACGTGCTGAGTGTGGGGCGGAAGTCGCGCGACTATTTCCGTCGCCGTTACCCCCTGGCGGTCGAGAAATCGGACAGCCGCAAAGGCCCGATCCAGATTGTCGGCGAATACGTGGGCCTGATGAACCGGGCGCAATTCGCGAGCGCGCGCGAGATCGCCGAACGAGTCATCCGTTTGTATACCGAAGCAAAAGTTGATTCGGTTTACATCGTTTATAACGAGTTCAAATCGGTCATCGCACAACGACTGGTCGTCGATGACGTGCTTCCGATTCGCGCCATCGGTGAACAAGTGCACGAGATGACCGAGGAAACCACGGAAGAACAACTCAAGCAACGTCTTGAGGCGGCAAAGCATACGGGTGTTGGCGTCCGCGGAGCTGATACAAGCGAAATGGACAAGAAGGCAGCGGAATTCGGCACTTCACAGGTGGACTACATTTATGAGCAACCGCCGGCAGTGCTGTTCCGCGATTTGCTGCCGCGATACATTTCCGTGCAGTTGTTCCGGGCCATGCTGGAATCAGAAGCAGCCGAGCATGCGGCACGCATGACAGCCATGGATTCAGCCACCAGCAACGCTTCAGACATGATTGACTCGCTTACGCTGGCCATGAATCGGGCCCGCCAGGCGAAAATTACCAAAGAGATTATTGAAATTGTGAGCGGCGCGGCCGCGGCACAGTAGTTCGGTATGAAGAGTTATTTGGAACTTGAAAACACAAGGTCCCTCGGCCTACTCGCCCGCTGATGCGCGGGCTCGCTTGACGGCCGTCGGGATGACGAATTAATAAAGGATTTTATGGCGACTCAAAATGTTGGCAAGGTGATACAGATCGCGGGTCCCGCGGTTGATGTGGAGTTTTCAGAAGGCCATCTGCCGCCGATTTATCAGGCGTTGCGGGTAACCAGCGAAGGCTTCAAAGTGCCTGTGCCGATCGACGTGGTGCTGGAAGTGCAGCAGCATCTGGGCGAAGGCCGCGTGCGTACCGTCGCGATGCAGGCCACTGACGGCATGGTGCGCGGCATGAACGCGCTCGATCTCGGCGGCCCCATCTCCGTGCCCGTGGGCAAGGAGACTCTGGGCCGCGTGATAAACGTGATCGGCGAGCCAGTGGACCAGCTTGGCCCGATTAAGGCGGCCAAGCGCCTGCCCATCCATCGTCTGGCCCCGGCGTTCGATGAGCAAGCAACTAAAGCAGAAATGTTTGAGACCGGAGTCAAGGTCATTGACCTGATCCAGCCATTTTTGAAGGGCGGCAAGATTGGGTTGTTTGGCGGCGCGGGTGTGGGCAAGACGGTTGTGATCATGGAACTGATCAACAACGTGGCCAAGCACCACGGCGGCTACTCGGTATTTGCCGGCGTGGGTGAGCGCACACGCGAAGGCAACGATCTATGGCTGGAAATGACTGAGTCGGGCGTGATTAAGCCGGGCTTTCCGGCAGAGTCGAAGGCCTCACTGATTTACGGACAGATGACCGAGCCTCCAGGGGCGCGCCTGCGCGTAGCGCTGACCGGATTGACGGTGGCTGAATATTTCCGCGACGAAGAAGGCGCAGACACGCTGCTATTCATCGACAACATTTTCCGATTCACCCAGGCTGGATCGGAAGTGTCGGCGCTGCTGGGCCGCATGCCCTCCGCCGTGGGATATCAGCCGAACCTCGCGACAGAAATGGGCGAATTGCAGGAGCGCATCACCTCCACGAAACGTGGATCAATTACCTCAGTGCAGGCGATCTACGTGCCCGCCGACGATCTTACCGATCCCGCGCCAGCCACAACGTTTGCCCACCTGGACGCAACGACAGTGCTTTCGCGTCCGCTGACGGCGATTGGAATTTATCCGGCCGTCGATCCGCTGCAATCTACTTCTCGCATTCTTGATCCGCACATCGTTGGCCAGGAACATTACGATGTGGCGCAGGGCGTGAAACGAATTCTGCAGCGTTATACCGATCTCCAGGACATCATCGCCATTCTGGGCATTGAAGAACTGAGCGAAGAAGACAAGCTCACCGTTTCACGCGCCCGCAAAGTGCAGAAATTCCTGTCACAGCCATTCTTTGTGGCTTCGCAGTTTACCGGCATGGAAGGCCGCTTTGTGAAGGTCGCGGACACGGTGCGCAGCTTCAAGGAAATTATTGAAGGCAAGCACGATGACGTTCCCGAGCAGGCCTTCTACATGAAGGGCGCAATCGAAGAAGTGCTGGAAGCGGCGGAAAAGATGAAGTCGGGAGCGGCAGCGTAAGCAAATGACAGAGACCATCCAACTCGAAATCGTTACGCCGGAACGGCTCGTGGTGAACGAAGCCGCCGAGTACATTGAGATTCCCGGCAAGACCGGATACCTCGGCGTGCTTCCGGGCCATGCTCCGTTGATCAGCGAACTGGCCGCTGGCGAACTTAGCTACAAGGTCGGCAACCGGACCCAGCGCGTGGCGGTGGCTTGGGGATTTGCCGAAGTTTTGCAAAACAAAGTCACAATTCTGGCGGAGACGGCGGAGAAAGCGGAAGAGATTGATATCGCCCGGGCTGAGGCGGCGAAACGGAATGCTGAAGCCGAATTGCAGAAGGCCGGGCCGCAAGGCAATGAGGAAGCGCAGGCCGCGCTGCAGCGGGCCATTGCAAGGCTTGAGGTTGCCGGCAAGTCCAAGGGCTAGTGCGGGCTACAGCAGCTTCTTCGGCAAGAGATAAGTAAATCCGAAAAAGAATTCCCACCGTGTACCGGTTGATGTAAGACCGCGATTGCAGCCCGCGTCAAAAACTAGATTTGGCCGCGGCGAATAAGTTGGTCCAAACAAAAAACCAGCGGCATGCCCATGCTGAAAGGGCTGCGTAAAATGCCAGAGTTCGCCACCCAGCCCGAAGTGCCGCGGAAGGCCGTGAAAGACTGACAGTGTCTGGCCGAATTGCGCGCGATGTCGCGCATCCTGAACCTGCTCATTAAACATAGCGTTGGTGTCAACGTGGAACCCTACAACGTCGGTGGAAACGAGAAGAAGTGCGGACTGGCGGTTGCCGCCGATGTCCAGGTCAGGCGCGGTGCCGCCAAAGACGCGGCGGAAGTAGCTTACGGAGACGGTGGGCCGTTTTTTTGTGCCGGGAAGAAGCACGGCCTGTAGTCCTACGGATATGTCGCCTGGATCATTTGATCGCGAAGAACCAAGGTCTGAGTGAGCGAATGGCTGGGTTTGCAGAAGCAGCTCCACCCGCTCATTCAGCGAGAACTTCATTACTTCATTGAAACTGATTTGGTTGGGCAGATTGGGAGAGTGTTCCGCGCCCAGTACGCCGGTCTCAAATTGCAGATAACCGACTGGCGTAAGTGTTGCGGGCGTCGAGACCGTAGGACGTCCGGGATTGGCTTCCTGCGCCCAGGCGGCGGTCACCACATGGAAAAGCACTATGACGGCAACCGTCTTTCGCAAGTAGTCTCCCCGACCGCTCAAGAAATTTCGTTCGTAACAATTTAGCTGAATAACCCGGCCCAGAAGAATTTATTCCAAATTAATTTGGGCGCTGGTTCAGGCGGCTGGGCGTTTGGTTTCGCGCGAGCGGCCAAAGACCATCTGTTTCAACTCGAGAGCGTTTTGTGGCGCGTAACCGGCCTGGTCATTATCGAAGTAAATGTAAATTGCCTTCAACTTCGCCGACCATTCATCGATGCGCCGCGTCCATTCCCGCAGTTGCGTTTTGCTGTAACTGCCCTGATATTTGCCCGCGCCGGGGCCGTGGAGGCGGACATAAGCGAAGTCTGCCGTGATATCGAAAGGCGAGTGATAACCCGCAAGCTCATAGATGCAAAAAGCCGCGTTGTAGCGCTTCAGCAGGTGATTGACTTGCGGAGTCATCCAGCTTGGTTCACGGAATTCAAACGCGTAACGATGTTCGCGCGGCAGAATTTCCAGGAGGCCTTCCAGCCTTTCAAGATTTACTTTCCACTTCGGAGGCAGTTGAAAGAGCACAGGTCCGAGCTTTTTGCCCAGGTGCTCGGCACGGGGGAGAATGTTGTCGAGAGCATTTTCGGGATCTTTGAGTTTCTTGTTATGCGTGATGAAGCGGCTGGCTTTCACGGCGAAGACGAAGTTTTTAGGCGTGGCATCACGCCAGGACTCGAAGGCAGCAATTGTGGGGAGGCGATAAAAGCTGTTGTTCAATTCCAGCGTGTCAAAGTGCTGCACGTAATATTCCAGCATCTTTGAGGCCGGTGTCTTCGGCGGATAAAAGGTTCCTACCCAATGCTTATAGTGATAGCCAGAGGTGCCAATGCGGATGTCGCAGCTCATCGAAATGAGAGATGTGAAACTGGCGCTGAATGTTGCTCTTTCTGAAATCCCGAAGCGACAGCGAGAGAACCCTATTGCAATGAGAATTCCAAAAGTGCCAGCCGTCGGCTGGTTAGGCCAAAGGGCTTCCTCGCTCCGCTCGTAATTTCAGAGAAAAGCTCAATTAAAATCCGCGCTTCCCACTCTCAGAACGGTCCGCGTCTTCTTTCCTCGTTCAGTCTTGCCTTCTGCCGACGTCTGGTGTGCCCAGGCGCCAAACACTTTGTTGCCGAACGCGGCGATGGCGAGGTAGTCACCCAGGAAGTCGCCTTCGGCGATAAAAGTATCGGGGTCCCATGTGTAATTCTGGAAGGTTTTGCCGCCGTCAGTGGAACGGGCCAGGGTCACTGTGGTTTCCTGATTGTCTGTGCGACGGTCATAAAAAACCAGGTTGACAGCGCCGCTTTGCGCGTCTACCGCCATCCATTGAAAGAACTGGTCTTTGCCGTTGTGGATTGGATCTGTATTCACGCGCGCTGGCATACTCCACGTTTTGCCGTGATCGGCGGACGACGAAATGAAAACATCGACATCGCCATTGCTGTAGTCGCTCCAGGCGACGTACAAATTGCGGCCGTGCTTGCCGCCACGTATATCCATGCCGATCTGGGGGAAGCCGTTAGAGCGGGAGACGCCGGTAATTCCAAAATAGCCGGGCCCAGCCGGAATGACCAGACGATCTTTGCTGAA
>DASYKK010000346.1:0-7048 GCA_035995565.1 Candidatus Angelobacter sp. | reverse complement strand
CAGAAGCAGTTCCTCACGCGGCCGCTCTGGGGCGCGGGAACAACGGGGCCGTATGGGCACGATGGTCGCAGCATCAACCTGCATGAAGTGATCTTGCGTCACGGCGGAGAATCGCTGGCGTCGCGAAACGCTTATGCCAGGCTGGAGTCAGAAGACCAGGATGCCATACAGGCGTTCCTCAACTCGCTGGTGCTTTTCCCGCCGGACGATACGGCTTCCACGCTGGATCCGGGCGTCCGCACCACAAAGAACTTCCCGCAGTTCGGCCATGGCAGTATCAAGCTGACGGTGCTATTCAACGATCCTACGGATCCGGAATAACGAATGGATGAGTGAACTCGGATGAGGCAAGCTAGCCGGTTGAGCAATCAGCCGCTATCCAGAATGGACCGTCACCTGTCATGACGGTCCATTTCTTATTGAAAAAGAAGTCGAGAGTTTGGCTTCTACCAGGCCTTCAGCGTGACCTCATCCAGCCAGACGTTATAAGGATGCTGTTTGATGTCTCCATCCAGCTGGAAAGCTACATTTATGTCGGTCCCGTTGAAATTCGTCTCTGGATCTTTGTAGATATCTACAGGCATGGTGTTTCCGTCTACGCTCAAGCTGATGTAGTGCACCTGACCATTGACGCGTTCCAGGAGCCAGGTGATGTGATGCCATGTATTGGCTGAAAATACTGGACATGAAAGATTGGTGGCGACCCATTTGAACCCTTTCGGGTCCCATATGTCCCATTTGCCGGTGCCTTTGAAATTGCACTCGCTGCCCCAGACGTAGCGGGTGCCGTTGAAAGATTGATTCACATCGAACTCCAACGCTTCTGAAACATGGGGATTGTCCACGTAAAATGACACGTCATAACTGAAGTGGGACGCATCCAGTCCACCGCTCACTGACTTCCACCAAAGCGCGTTGGAATACCCTTTAGGACCAGCAATGGAAAATTTCGCAGAACTACCATCCACAGAAGGATTCGTCTGATTATCGATCTTTGAAGAGGTGGCATTGCCCAGGCCGGAGGCGCAAGGCTGATGATTGAGTTGTGCGGTGCACCAGATCCAGGCTGGCATATTTTCAATCTTTGGGAACACCGTGGCATTTGCTGGAGCGGAAAACGAGGAACCTGGATCCGGGTTGAGGGTAGCGGGCGCGGGTTGAGACGTTTTGTCTGATCTCCCGCCACAGCCTGATACCGCAAAAAGGAAGGATGAACAAAGAAGGAGAGTGGTGAGTTTTAACTGCAAGGTAAACTCCAGGAATATGTCTATCAATATTCCTGAAGATCAACTCTGGCTCAACGAAAATAGGACTCTAATACCTCTGTATTAATAAAACTTTAATTCCTGCGTCTTAGGAAAAAACTGGGATGGTCAGGGAATCACGTTCTAGACTGCCGCATTCGATTGCACCACAGGTGCGAGAGAGTGGGCCTTATTGCCGCCCTCGGCGCGAGCCATCTCCAGCGCGCTTTCCACCCGGTTGATCACTTCGGTCACCATGTCAACTGCGTCAAAGCGCTCTTGCAGCACGGCTTCTGCAATTCCAGCGCTGATAGGCGGAGTACGCTCGGTGCCTGGAACTTTGGTCGGAGCCAGCACTTTCCGCATTTTGTCCACCACCAGGAAGGCGTTCTTTTCGGTGGTGTCGGAGAGGACCAGAGCGATCGTTGTGAGATCGTAACGTATGGCCACGTCATTCTGGCGAATATGGGAAGCCAGCGTCTGCCCTATCTGCTGCATCATGCTTTCCACCGGAGCCTCGCCGATTTCTTTAACCATGGCCGAAGCCTTGCCGAAGTGCAGAAGCATCAGAGTTAACGGCGTTTTCTGCTGCAGCGAGCGGCGCACCTCAGAGAGCAAAACATCAAGATAAGAAGGCCGCTTCAGCAGACCGGACTTTTCGTCGGTGACCGCCAGCGTCTTCATCAATGTGCGCAGGCGGACATTGCTTACCGCCAGCACCATTTGTTCAGCGATAGTCTTCAGAACCACAACATCCGTTTGCTGCCATTGCCTCGGTGCAGTTTGCTCCAGAATCAAGATTCCGGATTGCTCACCTGAATCGAGCAACGGAACCGCCAGCAGCGATTCAATATTCAAAGTGTGAATATGCTCCGCCGCCGGGGCCAGTTCGCGTGACGCTTTGGCATTGGTGATGTTCACCACTCCATTCGCCGCGAGTTGCTGTGTAATCCCGATCAATTTCACGATCGCCATCACGTCAGATTGCTTTATTCCCGGCGCGCAATATTCCAGTGCCGCCGATGGCGGCTTGCCGACGGTGCAAAGTCCGGCGACGCACCGGCTGGCATTAAAGTGGCGTCCAATGTCATTGACCGCCGTAAACAGCACGCTCTTTACGTTGGCCTGGCGATAAATATTCCGCGTGATCTCCGTAACGCGGGCGAAATTATCAACCGCATTCTCTTCATAAGGCGCAGCGGGGGATGACGGTGAAGAGACCGCAGTCTTTTCTTTCGGGGCCGGCTGTGAGGCGGTCGCGCGTGCCACTGCTTCGGCAACTTCATATGTCGGAGTGAATCCCGCGGAAATATAAAGATGGCGCAGTTTCTCGTTTTTCTGTTCTTCGCGCGGAAACAGTTTGCTTACACGTTCCAGACGCTCCACCGCCTTGGAGCGCATGCCGTACTGCAAATATATCTCCGCCTGGAGGATGAAATCTTCCAGCACCGTAGGCTCGGATTCGCGCGCCGGCGCAGACACGGCAGGCTCGGGCGCTGTCTCGGCAACCACCGCTTCTGATTTGTTGTCAGTGCGATGAAACCGATTGGCAATGCGGCTATATTCGTGATCGTCAATGCGGCCCCGCAGCATCTCCAGGCGCTTGGCATGTCCGGGTTCATAAGGATCGAGTTCAGCGGCGCGGTCCAGCGTCTCACCGGCCTGCCCGTATTTACCGGCGGCGTAGTAAAGCTGGAACAGTTTCAGCAGCGTGTGGCTGTATTCATGCTCGCGATTTGCGGTATCAAACAGTTTGACCAGGTACTCTGTGAATACGAGCGTGGCCAGCCGGCGGTCAGACATTTCATACATGCTGGTAATGAACTCGCGACGCCGTCCGGCCGCTGTTTCATGGGCTTCGAGTCTTTTGGCCAGTTCTAGTGCCCCGCGAGTGTCATTAATATCCAGATAAACGCCCACCAGAGAAGTGACTTCTTCGAGTTGCTGCGGGTCTTTCTCAAAAGCCTCCCACGTGTAAGGCTCGGCTTCCGCCGGACGCCTGGCTGCCATCAGCGCATGCGCATACAGTTCCCGCAATTCAGGAAGGCCCTTAACCCGCGTAACCACCGGCTCCAGCACGGCCAGACATTCCTTGACCGCGTTTCGCGCAAACAGCCCGCGGCCATACAGATAGATTGCCTGGAAGTTCAATGGATCGAAATTATAAGCGCGTTCATAGGAAGGAAATCCCGACCCCGGCGCCTCCTGCTCCTGCAAGAGCCCGAGCTGAACTAAATTGGAGGCTGCGGTCTTGCCTTCGCCCAGAGCGGAAGCCTTTTCCGCGGTGAGCTGCAGGTTTTCAATCGTCGGTGAGAGTTCAACGATACGCTTGCAGGCAGCCAGCGCCTGCTTGTCTTTTTTCTGCCGCTCGAAACCCTGCAAGGCAGTGGTGTAGGCGTCAAGCGCTTCTTTACGGTCCCGTTTTTCCGTGAGCTGGGCGTATTGAAAGGTCTGTATTGGAGTGGGAGTAGTGATTTTACAGAGTTTCTTGTAGGTGACAGACCCTTTGGCGCTCTCGCCAGCCTCAAATTCCTGCTCCAACAAAGCGCTTAACAGTTCCACGGCCTGGGCACGGCGGTCCAGGACCAGACAAAGATCGGCCGCTGCCTGTCGCACCTTGTCGTTCCTGGGCTCGTCCGAGAGGATGTCCAGGTACTCTTCCAGCGCAGCCTCAGGCTTGCTTCTTTGCAGGTACTTTTCCGCTTTTTCCAGTCGCTTGGAAATATCCGCCATGGGGTCAAGTTCCTCAAAATGCTCCCGGGACAGGCCCCGGCCGGGATGCACTGAGGCTGAGTAAGCAATTCTATGCGGAATTGCCGGAGCACTCAATCCTTCATGCCGATCGGCCAAAAATCTCTGGAGAAGCAAACGAATCTGGAAATCCGCTGTAACAACCGTTATAACTTTTCCCAATGACAGACCGAGAGCAGGGGTTGAAGCGGGAATTGACCGCCCGGCAGATGGCCATGGTGGCCGTTGGAGGGTCGATCGGAACCGGACTTCTACTCGGCTCCGGCGCGGCCATCCAGGTCGCCGGACCGGCCGTTGTTTTGACCTTCGTGCTGAGCGCGCTGATCTCCTGGACAGTCGCCATGGCTCTGGGCGAAATGTCTGCGGTCCACCCAGCGGCGGGATCGTTCGGCGTTTACGCTGAACTTTATGTAAATCGCTGGGCTGGCTTCATCGCGAGATATGGATACTGGTTTTCAGTGGTTATAGCGATTGGATCGGAAGTGGTGGCCGCTGCTACTTACATGCGGCAGTGGTATCCCACGGTCCCTGCCATCGTGTGGATGGTCACGTTCAGTCTGTTTTTGTTGGCGATTAATCTCTTTTCCGTCGGCCATTACGGAACTTTTGAATATTGGTTCGCCTTGTTAAAAGTGGTCACAATATTAGTGTTCATCGTGATGGGCGCGGCGCTATTGTTTGCCGGTAGGGTGCGTCCGCAATATGTGGCCAGCGGCGGCTTCGCCCCTCTGGGATGGTCAGCTCCGCTGATGGCTATTTCCTTCGGGCTTTACAGTTTTCTCGGCATTGAAATGGTGGCAATTTCCTCGGGCGAGGCTCGCTCGCGTAGGGATGTGGCGAAGGCTACGCGCATGGCCTTTGCCATGCTGGCTTTTATTTACATCGGCGCCATGGCTGTGTTGGTGGGCGTGATGCCCTGGAGAAATGCCGGCGTGTCGGAGAGTCCGTTTGTCACCGTGTTTAAGGTGGCAGGCATTCCCGCTGCCGGCTTCATCATGAATTTTGTAGTGCTTTCGGCGGCGCTTTCCGGCGCGAATGCTAGCCTTTACGCGACTTCGCGGATGTTGTTTTCCATAGCGCGCTCGGGATATGCCCCTCAGCGGATGGGCGTGCTGAATCGGCACGGGGTTCCCATGGGTGCTCTGCTGGCGTCGATGCTGGGGATTGTCGCGGCCATCGTTTTGCAATTTGTGACCCCCCGAGGCGCTTATTTGTACATTATCGGCGCGGCGTTGGTTGGCGGGATGCTCGCATGGCTCATTTCTCTGCTGGCCCACATACGCTTCAGGAAAAAGATCTCGCGTGATCAACTGGCAGACCTTCCTTTACGTTCCCCGCTCGGCGCGGCTGGATCGGTCTTTGGATTTATCGCAATCCTTGCTGCCATCTTGTTGACCTGGCGCGTGGAGCAGTCGCGCATCACGGTGTTGAGCGCTGGGCCATATCTGCTGATTTTGACTGTGGCTTATTTGTTGGTCCAGAGAAATCACAGAGCGAATTCGCGCGCCGGAGGCGCTTAGTGTCATCATGCTGCCGTTACGCTTCTTCGCCGGACTCAGCTGTGCTGTACTTCGCTTTCGGCCTTCCCGCCATAAAGTAATAGATCACGCCCAACGCCATCAGAACCAGCCCGAAGCCTAACTGGCTTACGTTGCCCAGCCGGCCGAGGTCCAGTTGCTCGCCGCGATTCTTGACCAGGGCAATCACCAGCAACGAAGTGGGACCAATGCCCAGGGCAATCGCACCGGCCAGACCGCCAGGCACGCGAAATGGGCGCAGGAGTTGCGGTTCGCGAATACGCAGTATGATCAGCGCAAGAAATTCCAGTACCAGACTGGCGCCGTAAAGAAGGATGTCGAGCATGATGAGCTTGTCAAAGCTAAGGCCCAGCGACGCGGCCCATGCGATGCCGAGAACAATGATGGCAACCCACGGTGCTCCGTCCTTCAGTTTGCGCGCGAAGATTCTAGGCAGGTGGCCGTCTTCCGCCATCGCCACGGGCAGGCGTGAATAAGACATCACCAGAGAATTGAAAGTGCCGAACTCGCTGATCATGGCCGCAGCCACCAAGGCAGCTCCCAGCCATGGTCCCACCACCATCGACGCGATGCTGGCCCAGCTTCCGGCGGACCAGATTTCGGCTTGAACGTGCAGGTGCCAGACAGCCAGCACCGGAATAACGTATGAAAGAAAGATAGCCGCCAGAGCCAGGATCATGACGCGCGGATAAGTTTTCTGCGGGTCTTCAACTTCGTTCGCCACCGTAGATGCATTGTCCCAGCCCATATAGTTCCACATGGCTACCAGGATGCCGGTCAGAAAACTTCCCTGCGCCGGCGGGGCGGCGCTTACTGTGATGTGGCGAAAAAAAGCGTAGATAGTAATAATCGCGAATGGAGTCAACATTAGTGCGCCCAGCAGTACTGAGCCAGTGCCCACGGCTTTCGCGCCAAGAAGGTTCCAGGCCATGCAGACCAGAATCATCGATCCAGCGATCGCCACGCCTCTGTGCCCGGCAATCGCAGCAGGCCACAGCCGTCCCAGGTAGAGCACGAACAGCGTGGGATAAATCGCCATGTCAAAAATGCTGGCCACCAGCGAGAGCCACGCTTCCTGGAACCCCCAGAACGGCCCCATGGCGCGGCGCACCCAGACGTAAAAGCCGCCTTCGGCAGGCAGCGCAGCGGCCAGTTCGCCCACCATCAGACCCGTAGGCAGGCTCCAGACCAGAGGAGTAAAAAACAGAATCACGATTGCGAGCTTATAGCCCGTGTCCTGGACCAACTCCTCTACGCCATACGGGCCACCGGAAACCATGAAATATGTTGCTGCCGCCAGGGACAAAACTGTCAGCTTACGTCGTGCACCAGGGTTCGCTTTTCGCATTTCAGTGAAATGCAATATAGCACCTCGTGCAAAAGCTGTAATAGCGGATTCGCCGCATCGGGTACACTTTAGGCGGCAACTTTCAGGCGGCAACAAGGGAGACCTTTCATGACAGACGATCTGCTCCGCTTCCGCGCGGAGTTCCCGATTCTGGAGCGCACCACTTA
>DASYKK010000345.1:0-5695 GCA_035995565.1 Candidatus Angelobacter sp. | reverse complement strand
TGGTCAAGAAGCAGCAGGCACAAGCCGACAAGGCGTATGAAATCCAGTCCAACATCCAGCAACAGCAGGTGATCGCGGAACAGGTAAAAGTCCAGTTGATCGAGAAAGAAGCGCAGACCAAGGTACAGGAAGCTGAGATCCAGCGTCACAACAATGAACTGATCGCAACCGTGTTGAAGCAAGCGGAAATTGAAAAGCAACGCGTGCTCAACATTGCGGAAGGCGAAAAACAGCGCCTGATCGCCGAAGCGGAAGGCCGCGCCAGCGCCACCCGCATGCAGGGTGAAGCAGAAGCCGACATCATCTTTAAGAAAGGTGAAGCCGAGGCCAAAGCCATGAACATTAAGGCTGAGGCTTATCAGGAATATAACCAGGCAGCTGTGGTGGACAAGTTGATTAGCAGCCTGCCGGAGATTGTTCGTGCCATGGCCGCGCCGCTGGCCAATGTGGACAAGATCACCATTGTTTCTACCGGCAACGGCACTACAGCGGGCGCCAGCAAGATCACCGGTGATATGGCGGCGATCGCCGCACAGGTTCCGGCACTGTTTGAATCGCTTTCCGGCATGAGCATGTCGGAACTGTTCTCCAAGGTGAAACAGATTGGAGACAACGGTCCGAAACCAGCGCCGGAGCTTCCGTCCGGCAATGATCCTGCCGGCGGCAAAGCCAGGGCGGCGGCAAAGTCATAACCCGCTGCGAGCTCTCGTCGCGGCGAATGGAGGCCGGCAAGTTGGTGATGCTGTCAGCTTGCCGGCGGTCTCATACAAACAGCAGCAGTGGTGGAGATAGAGCATGAAGAAGATTTCACTCATCGGATTGGTCCTGGGCGCGGTGCTGGGGATTGTCGCCGGCCTGATGGCTGGAGGCTGGCTCTTCTGGCTGGGCATGGGACTCGTCGCCGGCGTACTGATTGGATCGGCTGGGTCGCGCCGCAGCCGCTTGCCGCGCCGCAGCAGTGTTCGCACGGGTAATTTGAATTTGTAAGCAGGTCACGAAAGTCGAAATGATTTGGAGGCGTTATGGCATTACTGGAAAGAGTTTCAACGTTGATCCGGGCAAACCTCAACGAACTGATCGACAAAGCTGAGCACCCGGAGATCATGATCAAACAGGTCATTCTGGACATGGAGAACCAGTTGCTTCAGGTAAAGACGCAGGTGGCCATCGCCATTGCCGACCAGCACCTGCTGGAGAAAAAGCAGAAAGAGAACGAAGACAAGATTTCCGAATGGGGGCGCAAGGCGGAGATGGCGGTTGGCAAGAAACAGGACGATCTGGCTCGCGCCGCGATTGAACGCTCACTCCATTACAAGCAGATGTCGGAAAACTTTCGGCAGCAGGTGGCCGATCAGACATCGCAAGTTGAGACTCTGAAGAACGCGCTCAACAAGCTGACGCAAAAGCTGGAAGAGGCGCGTTCGCGCAGCGAACTGCTGATCTCGCAGAACCGTCGCGCCCGCACCCTGGGCAAGGCCGCGGACGCGCAGTCTGCCGTCTCGGGCACGAACCACGGCGCCACGTTTGATCGGATGAAACACAAAGTGATGCGGCAGGAAGCCATTGGCCAGGCCAAGACCGAACTGTTGTCGTCGGAAGCGGCCAGCGTGGAAGACCGCTTTGCCCAGATGGAAAAAGAAGACGAGATCAGCCGGATCTTGAGTGAGCTGAAAGCGAAACGCGCGTAGCCTTGAGTCTTAAGCCTGGGCCGCACAGATCGTAAGCCTGGCGGAGAGGTGGCATAGTGAGGACGATGCTTTACACAACGGCATATCCATGCACAGAATCCGCGTCGGCGGTGGAGTTGCGGGCTTCATCGTCGTGGCCGGCTTCCTGTGCATTGGTCTGGTCGGCATTCCCATGCTGCGGTATTTCCTGGGATTTGCAATCGTTGTTGGCGCGGGCGTAGCATGCGCGCTTTATCTGGTCCGTCGGCGGAAACGGAGTCTGCCATCCTCTCCATCCATCCGTCCTTAGGAAACAGCAGCTTCTCACGTACAATGTGCATTGAAAATGAACAAGGCCATTGTCGCGATTGCTTGTTTTATTTTTGTCATTCCCACCACAGCCCACGCCCGCTCGCAGCGTGAGCAACAACTCTTTGATCCGGTGAATCATGAGCGCGAGAAAACCGGCCTGAACAAGCTGGAATGGAGTGACCGTCTGGCGCAGGCTGCACTGGCGCATTCCAAGCTTCTGGCGGAAAACCGCGATCTATCGCACCAGTTCCCCGGCGAGCCGATACTTCAGGAGCGCGTGGGTTCGACCGGATTACGCTTTAACTCTGTGGCGGAAAACGTGGCGGCCGCTCCCGATGTGGATACCGCCCACAGCGCGCTCATGAAGTCGCCCGGCCATCGTGCCAACATTCTTCATCAGGATTACAACTCCATAGGCATTTCCATTGTGGAGCGAGATCGTGAACTCTTCATTACCCAGGATTTCGCGCACATGCTCGCTTCCTACACCGAAAAACAATTTCGCGAATCCGTCATTGCGACATTCAACCAGGCGCGGCGGTCCAGAAACCTGCCTCCCGTTGACGTAATTGCCGATTCCCGGCTGCGGAAAGCGGCCTGCTCCCAGGACATGCATACCGACAAAATGATTCAGAATATTCCCGGCGCATCCGGTCTGCTGGTGTTTTCCTTGTCCGAACCCGGCTCGCTGCCCGATGATGTGCGAAGGTTCACGGCGGACAAAACGCTCCAGCGGATGAACATCGGCGTGTGCCTGCAGACCGGCGGCGCGACAGGGTTTTCCAAATTCTGGGTCGTGGCGGCCTTTTATCGTTCAGCGGAGTAATGCCTCTCAAGTAAAATCTTGAGACCACCCCGATGAAGCTCTTCTCTCATTGCGTTTTTGTTTCCCTTCTGACCGTTGCGCATGCGATTCAAATCCTCCCATCAATATCTACCTCAGAGGGGCGCGTCTTCGAGGAACTCAATCGGGAGCGCATCAACCACGGCCTGCGTCCTCTGGGGTGGAATGACTACGCTGCCGATGCGGCGCGCGCGCATGCGCGACTGCTGGCCGAAAATGGCAAGCTTTCGCATCAGTTTCCCGGCGAAGTTACGCTGCCTGAGCGTCTTGGCACAACTGGCGTGCGTTTTACGGTCGCCGCAGAAAACGTGGCGCGCACAGAATTTATCGAGGATGTCCACCCAGCGCTGATGGGTTCATCCGGCCACCGCGCCAACATCCTGAATACCAGCTATAACGCCGTCGGAATAGGAGTGGTTGAGGACAAAGGCAGGGTTTACGTCACGCAAGATTTTATCTTCCTGGTTCCAGAATATTCGGAATCGCAATTCAGCGCCGCGTTTGCTGAAGCATTCAACCTGGCCCGGAAGGGCAAAGGCATCAGGCCGCTTGAAACGCGCTGGGAAGCGCAGCTCCGTGAATTCGCCTGCACGACGGACGGCGATGCTATCAAGCTGGCCGACAACCTCTCGCGCGTAAGAGCGGTCGTGGTGTTTACTTCTTCCGACCCTCATCATCTGCCGGAGCAAATGGTCCTTCGCGCCGCCAATGCCGATTTCCATCGCATGAATTATTCTGTGTGCTTCCGTCCCGATCAGGAGCATGGCTACGCGAATTTCTGGGTTGTTGCAGCATTTTCAGATTGAATGCTAGCGCTGCGATTTCTGCAGCAAATCCGCCAGATGATCGCCCCAGATCGCGGGCCAGGAGTGCGTCCCGTGGCCGCGAGTCTGGTCCGTTATTGGCAAGAGCACGTACTGGCCATTTTTTACGCGTTGAATGTCGCGGTCAATAATCTTGAGTTCAGGCGGGTTGATCTGGTCGTCGGCAGAGTTCACGGCAATGAGCGGCGCGGTAATCTTTTCCAGTTGCGGCTCGGGATTGTAATTCCGTGACGCGTCAAAGTAATAGAGCATGTCATTGGCGTCCGTCGTCTTCATGCGCGTGGCGACAAAGTCTTCAAGGAATGCATCGGCTTTTTCGCGCGTGGGCTCGTCTTTCTGCATGCGCAAGGGCGCGCTGCCCATAATCAGCAGAATATCCAAAGCCGCGGCGAGTCCATGAGGCTGCTGTTTGTACTCGCCGTTGTTCCATTCCGGATCGGTGCGGATCGCGTCCATGATCATGCGCCTCATCATGCGATTGCGGCCGGCAATTTCCACTGGCTGGCTGGCCAGCGGCATGGCCGCATCGATGAAGTCGGGGTGCTGCTCGGACCAGAGCCAGGTATGCATGCCGCCCATCGAAGTTCCCATCACCAGCCGCAGATGATTCACTCCCAGGCCCTGCGTCAGTAGACGATACTGCAGCTCAATCATGTCATCGTATTCATAGTGCGGGAAGCGCTGGTGCAGCCCGTCGCTCGGCTTGCTGGATTCGCCATGGCCCACGTTGTCGGGCAGAATGATGAAATACTTCGCCGCGTCTAATATTTGGCCGGGTCCGAAGACTACACCGCCGAAATTGGGTGTTAGAAACTGGCGTCCTGTGCCGCCCGTCCCATGCAGAATGAGCACCGCATTGTGGATTTTGCCGCTGGCATCCTTCTGTGGTGTACCCAGCGTGTAGTAATGCAGCTTAACCTCAGGCAGCTTCTCGCCGGACTTGAACTGAAAGTCTTTTACAACAAACATACCGGCCTGCGGAGCGGGGTAGTCGGCGGCGCGAACTGACATAGTGGTGAATACGATGACCAGGGTTGCGAGGGTGCGACACGGCTTCATAAACAATCTCCTGAAATGGGAAAGCTTAAATCATGAATGCGACCAGGAAAACAAACATTTTAAGTAGCATGAGAAACAAGAACCATGAAAAACCTGGATAGATCCCCGTCTGAACAATTCGCGAATCGCTTCACGATATTTTTGTTGTTTTTCTTCGTAACCTCGGCGACATCTGCAACTCCTTACCAGAGTCACACGGGCCCCAAAAATTCAAGCTCTCCGCTTTGCCGCTTCCGGGAGAAAAGGTACGTTATGAAAGAACGTCGTGCTTTCAGTATGATTGCGAGCATATCAGTGGTATTGCTGCTTACACTCAGCGCGTTTGCTCAATCGAGCAATCAAAACAAAACCAGACCACTTGCCGTCAACCAAACTGAAGGATTTGCGCAGGGTCAGCTGTTGGTATTCACCTATTTCCAGAATTTCGATTGTATCCACGAACCATTTGACGACCTTGACCACAACGGACAAGTGGCGGCTGTGGACCCCAATGAATTCCAGCGCCCCATTTGTACCGTGGGCCGCGGGCCTACACTCGATCCTACGGGACGACCCATTCAGAATACGCTTAAGATGTATGTAATCGCGCCATTCTTCGGGAATGACACGAATCCTAATGACGCGTTCACGCCTGCTTTGGGCCAGGCGTTGCTTGGGCTGTTCGGGTTCATTCCAGAAGCGTTTAAGACCAATCCTACAGTCCCGGTGCAATGTCCTGAGCCCGGTCTGCCGGTGACGCAGCACACTGGTATGCCGAGCACGTGCACGATGCATGCTACTCAGACTGATCTCGGGCCGGTGCTGGCAAAACTTGGTAAAGTGCCGCCGAACACCAGCGTGCTTTTGCCTACACTGAATCACAGCCATATCATTGACGGCAAGAACTTTGGACCTGTGTGGTGGGAAGTGATCTCAGTGCTTGTGACTGATCCCAGTGCGTGGCCGAGCGCCGATGGAAAGACCGGCATCAACTCTTTGGACGCATTGCG
>DASYKK010000344.1:0-15389 GCA_035995565.1 Candidatus Angelobacter sp. | reverse complement strand
GCTCTGGGCAACAAGCGCGGACCTGCCGAGGATCGCATTGCGGCAGGATTGAAAGAGGCGCTGACCGTAAGCACGCGCAAGGCGGTAGCTTCCACAGGACGCGTGGATGGCTTCCTGAAAAATGCGGCCATCAAGATTCTGCTGCCGGACAAACTTCGCAGCGTGGGCAAGGGTATGCGCCTGATGGGCATGGGCCAGCAGGTGGACGCGCTGGAAGTGGGCATGAACCGCGCTGCGGAGCAGGCCGCACCTGCCGCCCGCCAGATCTTTATTGACGCCGTGACCAAGATGACTATTGCCGACGCGCGCCAGATCCTTTCCGGCGGTGACACGGCGGCAACGCAGTACTTCAAGACCACGAGCACGGACCAATTGACCGCGGCTTTTTCGCCGATCGTGCACCGTGCCATGGAAAACGTGGGCGTAATCAGGCAATACAACCAACTGATGCAAAACCCCGTGGCGGCACGCGTGGCGGAGAATCAGGATTTCAGCATCGATAAATATGTCGTCGGGAAAACCATGGACGGGCTCTTTTACGTGATGGGGGAAGAGGAGCGGAAGATCCGGAAGGATCCCGCGGCACAAACGACGGCTTTGCTGCGTGAGATATTCGGCAAAAAGCAGTAGTGGGCATTAAGTGCGATCTCATCAGTCCCGCATTCCATGCGGGTGTAGAATCTCCGGTATTCAAGGCCCGCAAACCCAATTGAGGAGAAACCCCATGAAGCTCCCGATCAGCGTCCTGGTAGCGTTTGTGCTTTCAAGTCCGATCAACGCCCAGCAGCACCCCACGCACAGTCAACCTGCTGCCAAGAAAGCCACCTTAATGGCCGGACTAGGAGATTTGCACCATCCTGTTTCAACCAGCAACCCTGAAGCGCAGAAATTTTTCGACCAGGGAATGCGCCTGATCTTTGCTTTCAACCACGAAGAAGCCGCTGGATCTTTTGAACGCGCTGCTGAACTCGATCCAAAGCTGGCAATGGCATATTGGGGTCTGGCGGAAGCTGTGGGACCAAACTACAACGACCCAGCCGATCCTGACCGTTTTAAAAAAGCCCACGACGCCATTGCTAAAGCAGAGGAACTCGCAGCCAATGCGTCGCCCAGCGAAAAAGCTTATATAGCCGCAATGGCCCGTCGCTTTCCGTCCGATCCCGCTGCTGATTACCGGCTGGCAGCGGAACGATACCACAACGCGATGGGTGATGTTGTGAAACAATTTCCTGACGATCTGGATGCCGCTACGCTGTTTGCTGAAGCCGGAATGGACCTTCATCCATGGGGGTTGTGGCGCCCGGATGGCACTCCGGAGGCTGGAACGGAAGACGTCGTTGCCGCTCTGGAATCGGTACTGAAGCGCGATCCTAACCACATGGGCGCTATCCACTATTACATTCATGCCGTGGAAGCCTCGCCGAATCCAGAGCGCGCATTAGCGGCGGCCAACCGGTTGGCAGCGCTGGCACCCGCGGCAGGACACCTGGTCCACATGCCGGGACACGTCTACATTCGCACGGGCGATTTTGAAGCCGCGGTTAAGACCAACCTGCTCGCCGCGGCCGCCGATCACGCTTACTTGCAGACCAGGGGCTTCCAGGGCATGTATAGCGCCATGTATTACAGCCACAATCTGCATTTCATCGCCGCTTGTGCCAGCATGAACGGAAATTACGCGGAGGCACACAGGGCAGGAGAGGCGCTCGCCACCCACGCCGGCGGGTTTGTAAAAGACATACCGCCTTTAGAAGGATTCATGACGGTGCCCATCGCGGTAGAAGTCCGTTTCCAGAAGTGGGACCGGATACTGGCAATGCCGCAGCCGCCCGCGGCTATGCAAACCACCACAGTCTTCTGGCATTTTGCCCGCGGCATGGCCCTGGCGGCGAAAGGCAAAATGGCTGAAGCTGAGGCCGAACATCACATCGTAAGCGAAGCCGCGGACAAGACACCGCCAGACCAGGTTTTTGCCATGCCGGTCAACAACAAAGCAAAAGACGTGTTGACCATCGCTACCAACGTGTTAGGCGCAAAAATCGCGCAGGCAAAGCATGACTCAGTCGGTGCGGTTGCTATGCTGCGCCGCGCCGTTGCCATCCAGGATTCATTGAAGTATGACGAGCCGCCCGATTGGTTCTATCCGGTACGTGAATCGCTGGGCGCAGTGCTCTTGCTGAACGGAAACGCGGCTGATGCGGAGAAGGTGTTTCGTGAAGACCTGGACCGCAACCCGCGCAATCCACGATCATTGTTTGGTTTGGCTGAAGCGTTGCGCGCGCAAAATCGCGCCTACGACGCACAGTTTGTCGACAAGGAGTTCCAATCCAACTGGAAGAGCGCAGAGATCAAATTGAAAGTTGCGGACTTAACGTAGTACGCAATGACATATGGCTGAAGAAGCGCTCTTGAACTTCATTCTCTGTCATAATTGTTAATGCAGCACGGAGGTAAGTCTTATGAAAGCTGAAAATCTGACACGCGATTTAAGGGACAACGTAGCTGAAATTGCCGATAGGGCACGGGACCTCTCCGCCAAAGTTAAGGACCGCCTGGACGATACATACAACGATCTGAATCGGACCGTCCGGCGCGCAAAGGCCGCGACCGAAGATCGACTCGATGATGTCCGTGAGCATGTAAAAGATCGTCCTCTCACATCGGTTGCAACAGTGGCCGCGGGAGCTTTCGCCGTGGGCATGCTTACCGGATGGCTGCTGGGCCGCAAGACCGGGTCGCAGCCGCCTGGATAGAAGTCTAGTGATGTCCCAACACCGGATGCGGCACATACACCGATTCAAGCTGCGAAATTTCTTCAGGCGTAAGCTTAACGTTGACCGCTGCCACAGCATCCTGGAGGTGGTGCGGCTTGGATGCTCCGACAATCGGCGCGGAAACTTCAGGTTTGTGCAATAGCCACGCCAGAGCCACCTGGGCTGGTGGCACGCTCCGGTTCTTCGCCACCTGGGCCACCACCTCGACTACGCGGTCATCCGCCTCCTGCGTGTATAGCTTTTTGGTGTAATCGTCTTCCTGGGAACGTAGCGTCCCGGCCTTGCGATTTCCTGCTAGCACGCCGCGGGCCAGCGGACTCCAGGGCACAAGCCCCACGCCTTCTGATCGGCACAAAGGGATCATCTCGCGCTCTTCCTCGCGATAAACGAGGTTGTAATGGTTTTGCATGGTCGCGAAGCGCGTTAGGCCAAGACGGTCAGAAGTATGCAGCATTCGCGCAAACTGCCAGGCGAACATTGATGACGCGCCAATGTACCGCGCCTTGCCCGCCTTCACAACGTCATGCAGCGCTGTAAGCGTCTCCTCGATGGGCGTTTCATAGTCGAAGCGGTGAATCTGGTAGAGATCAACATAGTCCGTGCCGAGCCTTCGCAGGCTGTCATCAATGGCGTGCATGATGTGCTTGCGCGAAAGGCCTTTCTGATTGGGATCGTCACCCATAGGGAAGAATACTTTGGTTGCAATCACCAGTTTGTCGCGCGATGGACCAAAGTCCTTCAGAGCGCGACCCAGGACCTGCTCACTGGCGCCAAGGGAATACATATCGGCGGTGTCAAAGAAATTGATGCCGGATTCGAGCGCCTGTTTGATGAACGGGCGACTCTCTTCTTCTTCCAGTACCCATTGCCGCCACTTTTTTGTGCCATAGGTCATGCAGCCCAGGCAAATGCGAGAGACCTTTACGCCGGTCGAGCCAAGGTTGGTATATTCCATTTGCGCCTTTCGTCGGTGAAGTTTTTAACATCAACAGGATGCTGCAAGACCGCCGCAAGATTATTGGGTCAACCGTTAGTCCACTTCAACTTTCTCAAAGCCCATTCCCAGAAGCAGCGCGGTCACAGTGGCGCGGGCGTTGTCGCGGGCATTGGCAATGATACCGCCGACAGCCGCCTCTTGCAGAAGCTCGCCCTCGGCCTCTTGACGGACTTGCGTCTCAAGGTTGGGGTCGACACGAACCAGAATCCCAGTGTTGCGGGAATAGACTTTGGTGCGAGCGTTGTCCAGACGCGTAAGCAGGATTTGCGGATTAGGCAGATGGATGCGCACCTCTTTGCCATGAATCTTGATGTCGCCATTTTTCAGCCGGCTGAAGTCAATACCGGCAACAACCTGTCCGTGAACGATCATCAGCAGCCGATCGCCGGCGATAAAGTCGGGCAGTATCGGATTGTCCTTTTCGCCGGTCACAATCTTATCCATGTTGAAGACGACGGTCTCCATACGCTGCAAGCGCTGGATACGCTCGATTACGCTGCCTTCACTGTTGATGCGCGTGTTACGTCCGCTTAGCATCGACCACAACGCCGCTAGAGGACCTGACTGCACCCGTGCCAGGAGCACGGCGAGCAGCAGCGCTATGATCGCGCCCATGAGCAGGCCGGGAAGCAGTGCCAGACGACGGCGGGGCAAGGCAGCTTGCATTGAAGTTTCTGTCATGGAACTTATTGTAGGTTGCAGCAGGGAAGTCGGAGCATGACGAAAGACCGAAGGTGGCGCACGCGGACTTGTTCAGAAGCGATTGTTTATCGATACGCTACGATGAACATTCGCCGAAACGGGAAAAGAACTTTTCCCTGGTCGTTGGGCCGGTAGACTTCCTGGATGCCTTCCAGGCAAAGCTCTTCGAAAAGCTGGCGCTGCTCGGCATCGGGCAGGCGATCAAGATAAGGACGCATGGCGGTGCTGTGGATCCAATCGAAGACCGCCTTTGGGCCGTCCATGACGTGTTGATACTCGGTTTCCCAGATATCAACGCGGTTGGCGTGTTTGCGGACAACGTCGTAATAAAAAGCGGCTGGCTGCACGGTAAATGTGCCTGGTACAGCGGCCATGGCCTTCGCCCAGCGAGGGTCGCCGCTAAGCGCAGCTTGTTGGATTGCGGAATGGGCGGGCGAATGAAAATTGTTTGGCATCTGGACCGCCAAAGCTCCGCCCGGGCCCACGCCATTGATCATGCCGCGGAACAACGTAGCATGCCCCGCTACCCAGTGGAATGCGGCATTGGAGAAGATCAGATCGACCACCGGTTCCGGGTTCCAGGTTTCTATATCGCTCAGCACCCATTGCCAGTCGGGATGCCTGGCCTTGGCCTGGGCCAGCATTTCCGGCGAATTATCCACGCCGGTGGTAGCAGCATCCGGCCAGCGCTCGCGCAGCTGTTCTGTGCTGTTGCCCGGGCCGCAGCCAAGATCGACAATGCGGGCAGGAGTTTCTATATGGATTTGCGCGATCAGGTCCGCCGAAGGGCGGGCGCGCTCATCGGCATACTTCAAATATAGGTTGGGATCCCATGCGGGCATGTGTTGAAGACTTTAATCGCGTGCACCAGGAAGAATCAAGAATCTAGACCGAAACCGCCTTCGTTTTCTCTGACTCGATGGCGGCCAGCATGGCGTTATCCTCGGCAAATTTGAACCATAGAGCGCCAAACTTCTGTGCCTGTTTTTCTTCAGCGCGCGCCAGACTTTCAAGATCGGCCTTGGTAACAATTCGCAGGCCTTTGCGCTGGAGAAACTTCTGGATCTCTGCGGCGCCAAAATTACTTTCGTGCGAGGTCTCAAGAAATTTCAGCACGTGCACCGCTCCGACTTCGGCATCGTGCCGCGCAATGCCTACGAGGCCATCACTGGCCTTGCGGGCCCAGCCCACCGCATACATCCCTTCAAGCACTTTGCCGCTGTGCGGATCAAACAACTCATATGCTGCGCGCCTGGGATCGGTCTGATCCGGATTGATGACGTAACTATCGCGGCTATAGGGCAAGCCCACAGCCGGATCAGCCACGTCACCGATGGCAAAGATCATGGTATCTACATCAAGATTCGCTGACTTCTCGGTGGCTTTGCAGGCGATGCTGCCGTCACGTTCGAAAAGAATATTTTCGGCGACTGTAAGCTGGTCAATGCGGCCTCCACCATCGGCATGGATCGCATGCGGTGAACACAGGAAGCGGAAACGCAGACGAGCCTTGCCTTCAGGGTGATTAGTGGCCGAGGTAGCAAGGACTGGGAATGTTTCCTCGGCCAGCTTACTGATGTCCTGGCCAATTGCGGAAAGCTGCGGCTGGATGCGGCGCAACTCCTCGTCAAAGGCTTTGCGGTCAAGAAACTCCTCGATGTAGTCAAATTCTTTTTTGTCGAATTTTGCTTCAAATGGGCCGCGCCGCGCGACAACGATGACTTCCTCCGCTGTCTTCACAGGTGAATCGATCAGGAGCCAGCGGGCTATATCGACCATTACGTTGCCCATGCCGACAATCGCTACCCGTTTCCCAGTAGAGAAATCGCGCGAGGTAAATGGCGGCAGCAGGTTATAGCTGTAAACATAGTCCTTGGCCGCGTAAACCCCGGTAATTTCCTCGCCAGGCAGGCCAAGCTTTTTTGTCCCCTGCGCGCCAACGGCAAAGACCATGGCTGAAGGCGCGAACTGCTGCAGATCAGGAATGGAAACCGCAGATTGGCTCGATACCGGCACATGGCCGAAATAGTGCACGTTGGGAAGGCTCAGCACCTTGGCAAACTGCTTCCGCAGCCCAATCTTCATTTTGTCTTTGGTGGGATAGATGCCGTATTCAGCCAGGCCGCCGGGCTTGATGTCGCGGTTCAGGATAATGACTTCATGACCACCCTGGGCAATTTTCTGGGCGGCAAACATTCCTGCTGGTCCCGCGCCGATGACGAAGACAGTTTTCAAGTTCTTCCTCCAGGAACTGCCGTGGTAATCATATGCTGAGAGACGACAGGGTCTAGCCCTTCACCGGCTCAGCCGGTACTTGCTCCGCCTTAATAGTGGGTCCGGCGGAAACCTGGACGCGCAGGCTCGGATCGCGCTCCAACGCGTCAAGTATCTCCCGGGTAACGCGATTATCGATCTCACCGGCGTGGGCCAGGTCCACAGGGTAGCGAATTACCACTTCAAGCGAGGTTTGCGTGAGATGGAGGCGGCTTTCCGGAGCAAAAGCCGGGACGGTGGAATTCAAGGATCGTTCGACGTTGCGCCGCTGCACTTCCATTTTGTCGTGATACTCACCGAAGACCTTGTTGACCGCTTCCATCATCCGCCGCTCCACCTGGCGATAATCGGTCTTGGGATCGAGCGTGAGCGTGATTTCATGCCAGAGAAAGTTGGTTCCAGGAATCTGCTTGAACATGCCGGCATTGGCCTGGAAAACAACGGCGTTGGAAAAGGCCACGACGCGGCCTGTGGGAAGTGGAACCGAACCGCCGGTGATTTCCATCATTTGCAGACGCACCAGACCTATATCCACAACGTCACCCGTGACTCCGGCTATGTTGACCCGATCACCTACCCGGACACCATACTTTCCGATCAGGAAGAAATAGCCCGCGATTGAGAGAATGACATTTTGCAGCGCGACAGCTATGCCTGCGGTCATGAGACCGGCAAACGTAGTCACGGCGCCAAGCTCGCTGGCAAAGGCGATAGCAATGATGATGGCCGTCAAGCACCACAAGACGATCCGGCGTATCAAAAGGAACTGGTAACGCCGGCGCAAGTCAGGCACATAACGAAACGTTGCGCGTTTCCACACTTCTGAAACGCCCAGCACCACGCCCAGAACCAGGGCCAGCACAACCAGCCGCAGCAGCAATCCTTTGAGTTCAGCCCGATACTGGCTTTGGACCGCGTTGTGCCAGTTAGTGGTCGTTCGCTTGTAAATATCCAGCAAGATTGACTGTTTGCCCAGGGGCAGTAAGCTGGCTGAAACCTGCTTAAACTGCGCGGTGAGCGAGTCCAGGTCTTTTCTTTGCTGTGCCAGCACCTTGGGATCCTGGGAATCCGGCTGGCCCGCAACATCATCACCCTTCTGGGTAAGCTCTCTGACTTTTGCTACCAGCGGCGCGCGCAAATTTTTGGAACTCTGGGAGAGCGCTTCCGTCTGGTTCAAATTGTCCTGTAACGCCCGCAGCTTGCGGCGCAGGGAAAACAGGTCCGTGGCCAGCGCCAGTATGCCCGTGGGAGCTTCCTTATGTTCCCGCGAAGCCACAATCGCGGGCGATGTGGGATTGTTTGCGGCTGAGTTCGAACCAGCCTGTTCCCTGTTTTCGGCAGAGGCGACGGGCACGGTGCGGGCAAGTTCTTCTACCTGTGAAAGCAGACTGCCAGAGCCCAGGCCGCTCAATGCGGTCCCGGTGGCAAACTGAAGCATGGTACGCAAGGTGTCGCGGCGAGTCTGGAACAACTGAAGCTCACCTTCGGTTTCCGAAATTACGGCCTGCAATGTAGCACGCTTCTTGCCGGTTGCAGTCAGCAGTTGCTGGTGAAATTGTTCCAGTTCCTGTTGCAGACCCTTTACCTGCTGGTCTGCCTTGGCGGCCGAGTCAACCAGTCCCTGGTATTGCGTAGGAGCCTGGGCGCGGCCCGCGCCCTGCCCCGCCTGGCTGGCCAGGGCTTGCGCGCGCGCGCGGGCGAACTCAAAAGCAAGCCTGACCACCTGATCGGCCACCTGCCGATTGTCGTTGAGGAACAATGCATCACTGGGTTCGCTTACCAGCTGCTGCTCAGCGATTAACTGCCTTGACCACACGATGGTCTGATTGAGAAAGGGAATGATGTCTTCCGGACCGGCGGTATGGCCGGCATTCTCATCCTTCCTGGACGCATCGCCCTCAAGCTGCGCGCGACCTGAGATTCCGGCGAGGAAAAGGATGACCGAGAGGACCAAGAAAGACCTTCGAATTGTGAGCACTCTGGCTCTGGACATCGCGTGCATATATTGAAATTGTATTCGATGGACGCGGCAGGTGCAGGCCAGCATGGGAAATACCCCGAGCAATGCTCAGCCACCGGCGAAAGAAACCAGCAATAAAACAGGCAATAAAAAAGGGTGTTCCGATGAACACCCCGTCATAACTATTTTCCCTTGTGAAATTCACGGAGACTTGGCTCCGCTAATTTGCTACTTTTTCTTCTTTTTCTTGGCTGCTTTTTTCTTAGTTGCCATGAGTTGAATGCCTCCTTAAGAAGATTTAGTTGCTCTGGAGCCCAATTTCACTTTTTGAAGCCCAACGAATTGTATCGCTGTGTGCTTACATACAAGATATTGAGGTACTCATGTTGCATTGTCAACAAAAAAATGCATATCCAGTCGTGGAAGGCAGTTCGCGGAAACGTCGCGAGGGCACCTGAGAGAAAAAGGTTCTGCTTCGCCAACGAACTCTCCAATTTGTTCCGGAGAACGCAAATCTTTATTTGTGCGGCGGCTCGGCAACTTGATTGAAGGCTGTGTTCTTGTCGAAGCAGAAATTCACGAACTCCGGTGTGTAGCGCTGGCTGATGGCGGCCGGAGTGTCAGACTGCCTGACCTCTTCAAATTTGAAATCGATCTTGCCATCGGCGTGAACCGTTCCCAGCAGATAGCCGTAAACCTTGGTGCGTGCGTCTTTGGCGCGGGGCGCATCAGGCGGCAGCGCGTAACGAACTGCCCCGGCAGTCCCCACGATCCAGCCCGGCAGTTCGCCGCCGTTGTTTAGCCAATATTCGGAATTGAAAATACCGCTCATATAGAAATGCGAGTGGCTGGCCAGCACATAGACATTCTTGTGCGTCTTCTTTTTGAAATTTAAGAGATCGGTATAGACGCGACGCCCGCTTTCTATGCCTTCCACCCAGTCGCTCATGCTGTGGCCGCTGGCCACGCTATCCGGCAGCGCCGCGTGCATACCCACCACCATGGCGCGCACTTCCGGATTAGAAGATGCGCGTTCCACCACGCCTTCCAGCCAGCTCACCTGCTCGGACGAAAATTGATCGAGCGTGGCATTGTCCAGGTAAACGAAATCCACGCCGTCCTGTACCCAATGAAAATAAGTGGTGGGAGCCAGGGCTTTCGGATCGTCGGCCAGCCGCTGTTTTTTCAGAGTGGGCGAATCAAGCCAGGAAGCGAACATGGTGGCAAACTCTTCACGCCTCTTGGGTGGCGTGGTTTCATGATTGCCGATGCCGACAAAGACCGGCATGGAACTAAAGGCGCCAATCTGGTTTTGGATGAAATCATCCCAGGCGTCTCTCAGGTATACCGCCCGCTCGACGGTCTTGCCGCGATGCTCCGGGCTGTGCTGATAGTCCTCATCCATGCCGTAAATGGCGCGCAGATCGCCCAGATGCCAGTAAAAGACGGCCTTGTTCTTTGCCGCACCGGCGGCGATTGAGGGGACAACCACGTCACCACAGTTCCGGGAATCGCCTGAGACGGCGAAGTTCCAATCAGCTTTATCCTGCTGGCGCCGCGAAGTCTGTGCAGCGGCGATACATGCAAGCAGTGCCATCAGGACCACTGATTTCGAAATTTTCATTGATGGACCTCAGGGGGCGACGGGTTTCACGGTGGCAGTTCCAATCTAAATGGAGTCTTTGCCATGCGCAACTGGGGTAGCGGCCTGAAGTCAGGGGCCCCGGAGTTCATTGGAAAACCGGAGCCCCGTTCAGAAATACGGCCTGGCGGCCTAGAGCCACTGAAGATCAGGACGGAAATGTTTGTGACAACTTTGGCAGGTGGTATCAAGATGCATGAAGAAGTTGATTACTTCCGAAGAGTCGCGCTTTTTCGCCGCATGCCCAAGTTCTTCAGCCACTCGGGAAAGTTGCAAGCGCTTTTCTTCGAAAAACTTCACGTCGTCACTGCTCCAGCCCTGGTCTTTGTAAATGGCTGCGTAAGCCGTAAGTTCTTTGGACATATCCACCACATGAGCGGAGGAGGTGACAATTGCATCCATCTTTGCCGGAGTTAGCGGACGATCATGCCAGATGGTGAAGCTCAGGAAAGTATATTCATGGTGCACGCTCGCCTGCATGAATCTTCGCAGGTCTTCGCGATTCTGCGCGGGCGGATGCGTTCCGGCCGGCACTGAGGCGGTTACATGCCCGGTGCGCAGCCTGTAACCGGCAAGCGCAAGCATGCAAGTAAACAACAAGACGAGGATACCCACTCTGATTCTGCTCATTGCCGGCCGAGTTCTCCCTTGGACTGCGGATCAGCTTCCGGATACATGGCAGGAGCTTTCATTTGAGGCAAGGTCCCATTGAGCGATTTCATGAATGCCACGAGATCGGCCTTCTCCTGCGCGGAGAGGTTCAGTTTATAGATCAGCTTTGATTTGTTTGGAGCATCGCCGCCGCCACGGTCATAGAGGTCGACTACTTCGTCAAGGGTTGCACTGGAACCGTCATGCATGTAAGGCGCGGTGAGTGTGATGTTTCGCAATGTGGGCGTCTTAAACGCATTGCGATCCTCCGGATTTTTTGTGATCGCGAAGCGCCCCACATCGTCCGGATTGCCGTGCCCCGCCACTATTCCGAGATTATGATATTTGTTGTCAGTAAAGTTGGGGCCGTTATGGCACTCTGAACAGGCTGCTTTGCCGATAAACACGATTAGTCCGCGCTTCTCCGCATCTGACAAAGCGTTCTTGTCTCCCATTGCATAGTGATCAAAGCGGGAGTCGGGCGTTACCAGCGTGCGCTCAAAAGCGGCGACAGCCCTGGTTACCCCATCCAGCGAAGGTGAGCCGCCGAAAATGCTCTGAAAGTCATGCCGGTACCCCGGAATGGAGCTCAGACGATCGACCAGGTGCTTTTCATCCAGCATATTCATTTCCGCCGGCGCAAGAAGCGGTCCTTTGCACTGCTCGTCGAGGGTGGCGGCGCGGCCATCCCAGAACTGAGCTGAGTTGTAAGCCGCGTTTAAGACGGTCGGCGAATTGCGAGCGAGTGTGGCGCCCTGAAAACCTTTGGCGCGCGCCAGGCCATCGGCAAAGGCCTTATCCGGACTGTGGCAGGTAGCGCAACTGCTGCCGCGATCAAGAGACAGCCGCGTATCAAAAAAGAGCTTTTTTCCCAGCTCAATTTTTGCCGGCGTTTGTGGATTGTCCGATGGAATAGTGACGGCGGGTAAAGCCGCCAAACCGCCGGGCAGCACTTTCATGGTGTCCAGCATTTGGGGAGTGATTGCGGGAGGCTGAGCTCTGTGGTCGTCCGCGGAAAAACCGCGGAGGCTGAAGAACAGAACGGCACTGAGCGCAACTCCAACGCTCGCTCTATAAACGACCTCATGTCTTGCCATATTTCTACGTGCTCCTTGCTTATTGCTTGGCCATTGCCGCGGGCTGCGGGCCGCTCTCCAGATTGATGTCCGCAGTGACGTTGCCGCTGGGTGGAACGACAATCGTCTTTTGCATCATGCGCGACCGTTGATGCCACGCCTTCAAAACATACTTTCCGGGCGGCACATCAGCCACCGTAAAGGAATGGCCAGGCATGCCATTGGCAAAATATTTTGTCGGCACCACAAAGACCCGCGCATGCATCTGGTGGTGGATGGAACAAAAGACATCCACGATCCCCGTCTGGTCAAACACGACAGTGCGGGATTCGCCTTTGGCATACAAGCCAAGGTTGAACTGGTTTTGTCCGGTGAATGAATACACGTTGTGAACAACGTCATCGTCGTTCGGCATTTCAATTTTCTGCCCCTTCACCGCGATGGCAAAGTCAGGAGAGAACTGAAGACTTCTCTGGGAAATTTTTATCGTGGTCTCCGGCGGCTTGGAATCACGGGCTCCTTCCAGCCAGATGACTACGTTCTCTTTTTCCCCCGCCGCCTGGTTCGCCGCCGGTGTGGAGACGTTGGACAGGCGAATTTTGCCGGAAACGTTCCCGGCATTGGCAGGCAAGGTTAATAGCATTGCCAGAGCAGATGACACTATGATGGAAAGTCTGATCACTACCACCCCCAAATTTATTTGTTTTTTGATGTGCGAGGTCGCCGACACAAACAAGCAACCCGATCCACCACACGATTCGTCGCAGATGCTCTCCGGAAGAAGAAGCGATCGAACGAAGCGAGAGTACTTTAAAAAAACGCTTAGTGAATCTTACGAAGGTAACTAGATGAGAAATAGTGAAACCAAACTCTTCTAGTAATTAAAAGCAGGTACTTACTTGTTCAAAATGGTATTCCCATTTTGGGATTCCGATAGTAAACGGATTTCATCTTCGTAGCAGGTTACGCTATGGTGTTCCAGGGGGAGGGGGAGAACCTCAATTGCAACGACGAAAAGTCCGGCGAAAGGCACAATTTCATGGCGCCGCGGCCAAATACCCTTGAGTCGCGCGGAACAAAAATGCATTCCATCTTCGCTTAGTTCGGCCGCAGGGATCCTGCGTAAGTCCGGATTGATTGATTATTCGCGCGGCAAAGTTACTGTCAGGGACAGCAAAAACCCGGAAAGAGCCGCCTGCGAGTGCTAACCAGACGATCCGAAAAGAGTTTGGCTGGCCTGGGATTTCGTCGGTGCGATTCGGAGAAAGACACAAGGTTCTCGCAGCTCGTGGCGGCGAGTCAAAACGTAAAAACGGCGCTCTTGCGAGCGCCGTCTTCTTTGGGGGGAGGGTACGACAGCTTATTGGTTTACGGGAATCTTGATGATCTTTTTCTGAATCGCATACGTAACTAACTGCGCCTTATTGTGAATATCGAGCTTGCGCATCAGGTTGAACTTGTGCGCTTCCACGGTCTTCACACTCAATCCTAAAATCACCGCAATTTCTTTCACGGAGTTTCCTTCTGCCAGCAGCTTCAGGATTTCCCGTTCCCGCGGCGTTAGCGTTGAGATCCGTGGCCGCATCCTGGTATCGCGGACGCGCGAGCGGAAATCTTCCACCAGCTTGCCCAGCACCTGCGAACTCAAATACTTCCCGCCTTTGTAGACGTCTTTGACCGCCGTCAGCAGTTGCGGCGCCGGCGTATCCTTCAGCACATATCCCGACGCCCCGACCTCCAGGCATTGCACCAGGTAGTCTTCGTCTTCATACATGGTCAGGAACAGGATCTTCGTCTCCATGCGGTTTTTCTTGATCTGCCGCGCGGACTCAAAGGACGATAGTCCCGGCATCCCGATATCCATCAGCACGATGTCAGGACGCAACTCGCGCGCCTTCTCCACGGCTTCTCCGCCGTCTGCGGCTTCGCCCACGACTTCAAAATCGGTTTCGCTTTCCAGCAACCTGCGTACACCCTGGCGAAACAGCGTGTGATCATCTACGAGTAAACATTTAATTTTCGGCATGGGGGAGTGTCCTTTTCTTTAATTCGGCCTCTGTACTGCATGGGCCGCATGCGCCAGCGGACGGTCCAAAACTTGTTCTTCGCCCGCAGGCACACTGATCTCGATTCGCGTACCCTTCCCTTTGGTCGAGATCACGCGTGAGGTCCCGCCCAACATTGCTACTCTTTCTTTGATTCCGGCCAGCCCAAAAGAGTGGTCGCGAGAGTTGCTGCTGCGCGACTGAATTCCTACGCCATCGTCTTCCACCACCACTTGCACCAGCTCATCCGCCCGTTCCACCTGCACCGTAACGTTTTTTGCCTGGGCATGTTTGGCCACATTGTGCAGGGCTTCCTGCACCACTCGATAAATCGCCTGTTCGGTTCCTGAGGCCAGCCGCCCTACGTTTTCGGCAATCATCACGCGCGCTTTCACACCGGTATTCCGGGCAAAATCTTTGGCCTCTTTGCGGAGCGCCGCTACCAGTCCCAGTTCCTGCAGAACCAGCGGAGAGAGCTTGCCAATAATTCTGCGAATGCCCTCAATCGTCCGATCGACGACTTCAACGGTCTCGCGAATTTTGCCGCGCACGTTCTTGGCGGTACTTCCGGTTTCCATCATTCCCAGGTACAGGCGGATCACCATCAGGGCCTGCCCCGTTTCATCATGCAATTCGCGACTGATGCGTTTGCGTTCTTCTTCCTGTACGCGCAGCAAATGTCCTGAAAGTTCCGCGATCCGCTGTTCCCGCTCACGCAATGCATCGGTCATGCGGGCACGTTCAATCGCCAGCCCCGTGCGGTCGCCAATGGCGCGCATCAACTCGCGTTCGGTCGGCAGCCATTCATAAGGTTTGGGAAAGCCAATCACCATCACGCCAATTGTCTCGCCTTCCGCCTTCAACGGCACGCCCCACAGAGACTTGGCTTTAATGCGGATCATCGGCCTCAATGAGCCTGTATCCGCACTCGTATCCAGGATCATGTTTGGCTCGCCGCTCGTGGCGATCTTCCCGGAAAATCCGCTGCCCAGTTCCACCTTGAAATCTTCCGGCACTTCCACATCCATGCCCACAGAAGCGGAAATCCGCAGTGCTCCAATCTCGTTATCGCACAGGAGCATGATGCCTACTGAAGCCTGAAATGTCTGGGTGGTAATGTCCAGAACTTTGTTCAGCAAAGTGCTCAAGTCGGCTGAAGCCAGTTCGGCATCCAGCAAACGCAGCAGAGCAGAGGATTCCAAAGTCTTGGAATCGAAATACGCGCCTGAAACAATGACAAAGGAAACTGACGAGAGCATCTCCAGCGC
>DASYKK010000343.1:0-8524 GCA_035995565.1 Candidatus Angelobacter sp. | reverse complement strand
CCGATGTAATTACCGTATGACTTTGACATTTTCTGCACGCCATCCGTGCCCTCCAGAATCGGCATGGTCAGAATGATCTGTGGGAGCTGTCCAAAATCTTTTTGCAGCGTTCGTCCCATGTGCAGGTTAAATTTCTGGTCGGTGCCACCAAGTTCCACGTCGGCCTCAAGAGCGACAGAATCGTACCCCTGGCATATGGAGTAGAGCAGCTCATGAATGGCGATAGGCTTCTCTTCCTGAAAACGTTTGTGAAATTCCTCGCGCTCCAGCATTTGCGACACCGTAAATTTGGCCGCCAGACGGATGAAGTCTTCCGCCGTCATCTTTGAAAACCAGCGCGAGTTGAAATCGACCACGGTCTTCTGCGGATCTAGAATTTTGAAGACCTGCGCTTTGTAGGTCTCGGCATTGCGATCAATATCGGCGCGCGTCAGCGGCGGCCGTGTGACTGAGCGACCCGTAGGATCGCCAATCATCCCGGTAAAATCGCCGATCAGGAAGATCACGGTGTGGCCCAGGTCCTGAAAATGCTTGAGCTTGCGGATAAGAACCGTATGCCCTACATGCAGATCTGGCGCAGTGGGATCAAAACCCGCCTTCACCCGCATTGGTTTGCCGGTCTTGAGGGAATTCTCCAGGCGCTCACGCAGCTCGCGCTCGTGGATAATCTCCGCCGCGCCCTTCTTCATGTAAGCCAGTTGTTCGTCAACAGGTGGGAAATTTGCCATCAGGGATGATTATAGAGAAACTTTTTCTGAAATCCCGAATGCCGCGCAGCGGCAGAGGAACCCCTATCGCAACATCCATGCATTGGGAATACCACGTTTCTAAGGGCGTTCAAAATGGAACGCACAAAACAAAACTCGATTTGTAATCAACCAGCGCTGCATGGTGTGGGCACGGCTGAGATTTTTCAGCCAGAGGGATCCCTCTTCGCTCGGGATTGCAGACAAAACCTATCTTCCCGAAGACCCAAACCCGCCGGCCTTACGGCTGGATTCATTGAGATCGTCCACCACTCTAACCTCACCGGTCAGCACCGGGTACGGGATCAGGTTGGCAATCTTATCTCCGGCACGGATGGTTGCCGGCAGGTCACTCAGGTTTTCCATCAGAACTTTGATTTCACCACGATACCCGGCGTCAATCACTCCTCCGGTCAGCACCAGCCGACGAGCCGCCATGGATGATTTATCGCGCAGCAACGCTCCCATTGGCTCACCAGTTGGTGATGTGCACTCGATGGCTACACCGGTGGAGACAATGGCGTGGCCGCGTCCCTCCAGCGTTACGGTTTCGGCAGAATAAATGTCATAGCCCAGATCCTCACCCGGATGTGCAACGGTGGGAGTTTTTGCCGAGGCAGAAAGAAGCTTTACGCTCAGCATCTACTTGCCCTCCGCGCGTGCGTGTTTGCGCACGATTGTTCGTCCCTGAATTTCCACTTCGCCGGAAAGGACCAATTCAATCGCCTCCGCATACGCCGTGTGCTCCTGCTCCAGAATTCTCGCGGAGAGTGTATGGACATCGTCACCATCCAGAACAGGCACGGTTTTCTGCAAAATGATGGGCCCATGGTCCAGATGCTCGTCAACGAAATGGACCGTGCAACCGGTCACCTTCACGCCGTATTCAAGCGCCTGTTTCTGCGCGTCCATTCCGGAAAAAGCGGGCAGCAACGACGGATGAATGTTGACAATGCGATTGGAAAAAGCCCGGATGAAATCGGGCGAGAGGAGGCGCATATAGCCGGCCAGGCAGACCAGATCAACCTGCGCTTGCTTCAGCGCCGCTACAACCTCAGCATCGTGCTCTTCGCGGACTCGCCCTTTGGAAGGAATCAACTGAGCCTTCAGGCCGCGCCGTTGGGCCGAGTCAAGGCCACGAGCATCAGCGCGGTTAGAAACGACAATCGCGATCTCTGCGTGAAGCTTTCCGCGCTCGATTGAATCAGCAATGGCCTCAAAGTTTGAGCCTCGGCCGGAAAGCAGGATCCCAATTTTTTTCAGGCAAGGCATGTTATGCGTAGTGCACTCTGCGATCGCCCTTGACGATCCGGCCCATGAGATATGCTTTCTCGCCCATTTTCTCGATGATCGACTGCACGCGCTTAAATTTCTTGGCCGGCACCACCAGCACCATTCCGATCCCCATATTGAATGTGCGCATCATGTCATCCTGCGGCACGTTGCCAATGTGTTGCATATGCGTAAACACCGGCAGAACGGGCCAGGTGCCCATTTCCACCACTGCGCACGTGCCTTTAGGTAGCACGCGCGGCAGGTTGTCCGTGATTCCGCCGCCGGTAATATGCGCCATGGCGTGGACGAGTTCAGCCGCAATCAACTTTTTCAACACTGGCCAGTAGCTCTTGTGCGTGTGCATAAGTTCGGCGCCGGCCTTCGCCTTCATCTCGTTCACATATGTATCTGGCGTATACTTGGCGACGTCGAAAAACAATTTGCGCGCCAGGGAATAGCCATTGGTGTGCAGGCCGTTGGAAGGCAGGCCCACCAGCACATCCCCGACTTCAACGTTATCGCCGGTAATGATTTTGCTTTTCTCCACCACACCAACGATGAAGCCAGCCAGATCGTACTCGCCCTTGGGATAAAAGCCCGGCATCTCAGCCGTTTCCCCGCCAATCAGCGCGCATCCGTTGTGGCGGCAGGCATCGGCCATCCCCTCCACAATTTTTTCGGCAATCTCTGGGTCCAGCGAGCCTGTGGCCAGGTAATCCATAAAAAACAGGGGCGTCGCGCCCTGGACGGCGATGTCATTCACGCAGTGGTTTACCAGATCTCCGCCCACAGTGTGATGCAGGTTCATCATGAAAGCTACTTTGAGCTTGGTGCCAACACCATCCACGCTTGAAACCAGCACAGGCTCGCGAAATTTCTTCTTGTCGATGGCAAACATGCCGCCGAAGCCGCCGATTTCGCTGACCACTCCTGGAGTAAACGTACGGTGGGCCAGGTATTTAATGCGTTGCTTGGCGCGGTCGGCGCGGTCAATATCAACGCCGCTGTCGGCGTACGTGATAGAAGGTTTTTTCAAAGCAGAGTTCCGTTTGTATTATTTTGCGGGCACCGGGGGCGATGGAGTGCTTTATTGTAGCACTGCTTTTTCTCAAATCTCGAATCGCGAGTAGCAGTTTTCGTGATCCCTCAGCTTTGCTTCGGAACTTTGGCAGCCGAAAGATCCTTTCCCACCGAATCCAGCACACCGTTGATGAACTGCACTGACTCGGGCGCGGAAAACTTTCGCGCAATTTCCAGCGCTTCATTGATTACCACCGGCCGAGGCGTGTGATGCGGGCCTAGAAACTCCGCCACGCCCGTCCGCAGGACGTTGCGGTCCACCGCAGCCATGCGCTCCATTCGCCAGTGCTGGGCATGCTTTTGGATCAGCGCGTCAATCTCCTGTTGCCGGTCAACGGCCACCTGAAAAATGTCGTCGGCAAAATTGCGCGTCTCTTGGTCCACTTCTCCGCGCTCCAACCAGAAGGTCTTTTTCACGTGTTCTGGGGCCTGCTTGCCCATGTCCCATTGGAAGAGCATCTGCAAGCATAGTTCGCGAGATTTACGTCGGGTTCCCATTTAACGGCCTTTGCTCTTCTTCTTTGCGGATGTGGCTTTTGTCTTCACGCGTTTTTTTGTTTTCCGCTGCAGGCTTACCATTTCAACGGCGGAGATGGCTGCTTCAAAACCTTTATTTCCTGCCTTCAGGCCCGCGCGATCCAGAGCCTGTTCCAGATTCTCACAGGTCAGGACGCCGTAAGTGTGCGGCACGCCGGTTTCCTGTGCCGATTGCCCGATGCCGCGTGTGACCTCAGTGGAAATATGCTCATAGTGCGTGGTCTCGCCCCGAATCAAGCAGCCTAGCGTGACAATGGCATCATACTTTCCGCTCTGGGCTAGAGTGCGGGCCTGCGACGGAATTTCAAACGCTCCCGGCACCCGGACGACGGAAATGTCTTCTTCACGGCAGCCGCTGCGGCGCAACCCATCCAGCGCGCCCTGCAGGAGCCGCTCTGTGATGAAAGAATTCCACCGGCTCACCACCACGCCAAAGCGCATGCCGCGAGCATTCAGATCACCTTCAATCGCATCTTCGGCGGGGCGATTTTTCTGCCAGAAAAGTACCTTCGCACCTCTGGCTGGCTCAGCCACCAGAAACCGCGAATCCCACGACGTCTGCTGGATCTCGATGGACGCTTTCACGTTCTGCTTTGCCAGCAGATCGCGAATCGAATCCAGGTCCGTGACCTCGATCCATATGTCCGCGTGGGTCGTTTCCAGACCTTCAACGAACTCAATCTGTCCCAGTGGCGCTTTAAACGGCGCGCCCTGGCCGCGTGCTGTCTTCCACGGAGTTCCGCGCTCGAATCCCATGGCATCGAAAAGTTTGCTGAGAGCCTTGAACTCTTTGCTGCCGGCGACGTGGCGAATTGTAGTGATGCCCTTAATCATTCGATCTAATCATTCTATCGGCCCGGGCCCCGAAGGATCTTCCGGCGGTTTGTATTCTTTGAGCAGCTCTTTTGCCAGATCAACATCCTGTTGCGCAACCTGCAGCCGCACACCGCCGATAATTTCACTGGTCAGCGGATGGACTCGATGCATGTGCTCATCGCACAGGAAACAGTCTACGCCACAGGAGTCCAGCAGACCCTTGGCAATGTCCGCCTCATGCAGGTTATGGAAAATGGCGGCAGTGGCAAGCTTGTCCGGCTCCCAGTCTGGATGCATGTTATTTGCCCAGGAAATTGGCGGCACGTTTTTCCAGAAAAGCAGTGGTGCCTTCTTTCTTATCGTCAGTCGCGCAGCAAATGCCGAACAAAGTGGCCTCAAGAAAGAGGCCTTCAGGCAGCGTCATATTCATGCCCTGATTTACGGCTTCCATGCAGTACTGAATCGCCAGAGGAGCCATGCCGATAATTTTCTGGGCAATCTCTTCGGCACGCGGAATCAACCGGTCCGCGGCAACCACTTCATTGACCAACCCGATCCGATGCGCTTCCTGGGCGCTGATCATCTCTCCGGTCAGAAGAATCTGCATGGCCAAGCCAGTTCCGACCAGTCGCGGCAGACGCTGCGTGCCACCATAGCCAGGGATAATGCCAAGCTTTACTTCGGGCTGGCCGAGCTTTGCATTCTCGCTGGCCAGGCGCATGGTGCACGCCATGGCGATCTCGCAGCCGCCGCCCAAAGCGAAGCCGTTAATACATCCAATCACCGGTTTGCCGAGGTTCTCAATCAGATCCAGCGTGGCCTGGCCTTTGTGTGTGTAAGCCTTGGCCTCGACAGCGTTGTTCTTTGCCAGTTCGTTGATGTCCGCTCCGGCAACGAATGCCTTCTCGCCGCCACCGCTAAGAATGACGACGCGAATCTGTTTGTCATTTTTCAGTTCGCTAAAGACCTGCCACAGCTCCTGCATCGTGGCCATGTTCAATGCGTTCAGCACCTTGGGGCGATCAATGGTGACATAAGCAATCTGATTTTTCTTTTCAAGTTTGACGTTTTCCATATTTCAACCAGTAGGCCGCGAATACACGCAAATAACACAAATCAGAGCAGCCCATTCAACGCCTGATTCGCGTTCTTTGGTTTGATTCGCGGCTAACTTCTTTTCTGATTAGAAATTTATTGGCACTGGGTTATTCGGGTCGGCGTAATCGTAAAACCCTTTGCCGCTTTTCCGTCCGTACCATCCGGCCATTACCAGGCGCTTCAACAGGGCCGGTGAGGCAAAGCGTCGCTCGCGAAATTCGTCGAACATCACCTGCGTAATGTAGTACGTAGTGTCGAGTCCAACAAAGTCCAGCAGCGTGAAGGGCCCCATAGGATAACCGCAGCCCAGCTTCATGGCATTGTCGATATCAGGGATCGAGCCCACGCCTTCTTCATACGCGCGAATCGCATCAAGCATGTATGGCACCAGCAGCCGGTTCACGATGAAGCCAGTCTTGTCGCTGGTGCGAACCGGAACTTTGCCCAGGCTCTTGCCGAATTCATAGGCCGTCTCAAATGCAGCGTCGCCGGTGGCAATGGTACGCACCACTTCCACCAGTTTCATCAATGGAACTGGGTTAAAGAAGTGCAGGCCCACGAAGCGGTCGGCACGCTGGGTAGCGGCGGCAACCTCGGTAATTGAGATGGAAGAGGTGTTGCTGGCGAAGATGGCGTCTTTCTTTACGATTGCATCCAGGGCTGCAAACGTATTCTTCTTCACTTCCACGTTCTCAATGATGGCCTCGATAATGATGTCGCAATCGGCCAGCGCCCGCTGCGAGGTTACGCCCTTCAGTCGGCCCCGAACAGCTTCCACGGGCTCTTTGAGCGTGCCTTTCTCGGCAAATTTCGCCAGCGACTTTTCGATCCCGGCAAAGCCCTTGTCGAGGAACTTCTGCTCCTGCTCCAGCACCGTCACGTCATAACCCGCAACCGCGCTGACCTGGGCGATGCCTGAACCCATCAGGCCGCAGCCGAGTACACCAACTTTTTTAATCTGCATGATTTTCCTTTTTAAACCCCTAACCACAAAGGACACGAAGGAACACAGAGGCTGAGCGGTTTTAATTCGAACAGAGCCGCGCAAAATGCCGTTGTATGAATCAACTGCTATTTACTCCTACCTTCGTGATCCTTCGTGTCCTTTGTGGTTTGCTTTTTGCTATCTCTGCAAATTCTCCACAATCATCGCAATCCCTTGCCCGCCGCCGATGCATGCCGTTGCCAGGCCATACTGACTCTTGCGACGCCGCAACTCGTGCAGCAGTGTAATCACCAGTCTTGTTCCCGTAGCGCCCAGCGGATGGCCCAACGCAATCGCGCCGCCGTTCACGTTCACTTTGCTGCGGTCCAGACCAAGCTCTTTTTCGACCGCGAGATATTGTCCGGCAAAAGCCTCGTTGACTTCGATCAAGTCGATCTCTTCCAGCTTCAGTCCGGCTTTCTTCAGCGCCAGGCGCGTGCTCGGCACGGGGCCGCTGCCCATGATCTTGGGATCCACGCCGGCGATGCCCCAGCTTACGATGCGTCCCATCGGTTTCAATCCGCGCTTTTCAGCCTGATCGAGTGTCGTCATCACCACGGCCGCGCCGCCATCAACGATGCCACTGGCATTGCCCGCAGTTACCGTGCCGTTCTTGCCAAAGGCGGCCTTCAGCTTGGCCAGGCCTTCCATCGTTGTTTCCGGACGGAGATGATCGTCTTTCTCGAACATCTCTCCCGTGGGCTCGCCTTTGCGATTCTTCAGAGCCACAGGGACGATCTCTTCCGCCAGGCGGCAGGCCTTCTGCGCCGCTCCGGCTTTCTGCTGCGACTGGAGAGAAAATTCGTCCATGTGCTGACGCGTGATTCCCTGCTGCTCGGCATAAAGCTCCGCGGTATTAGCCATGTAGAGGCCGCAGTATGTGTCCAGCAGGGCCACCATAAGCGCGTCTTCCAACTTGCCTTCACCCAGGCCCAGGCCCCAGCGCGCGCCACGGACCACGTGAGGCGCCTGCGACATTGATTCCATCCCCCCCGCCAACACCATATTGGCCTCACCGAGTTGGATCATCTGCGCGGCGTTCACGAGCGACTGCATCCCCGATCCACAGAGGCGGTTCACAGTGAGGGCCGGAGTCTCGATCGGCAGTCCAGCCTTGAGCGCAACGTGCCGTGCGCCATAGAGCGAGTCTCCCGACGTTTGTTGCGCGTTGCCGAAAACGGCATGGTCAAATTCCTTTGGATCGACGCCGGAACGCCGGATCGCTTCATGGCTGGCGACGGCGGCCAGATCCATGGCGGTAAAGTCACGCAATTTGCCGCAATAACGGCCCATGGGCGTGCGCGCGCCACTTACGATTGCAATATCTGTAGCTTGTGCCATATGAGAAACCCACGTATGAGAGTGATGGAGCAGGGCAAACCCTTAAGTCTATCAGCGGGTGCGCAGGTGGGCAATCAAACGACGGCATTGTTGTCAGGGCACAGCGCCGTCTGATCAGATACACTGAACCACTCAAGAAAATTCCAGCAGACTTGGAGCGCACCGATGACCGCTACGTTGCTCTACCGCATTTCCGCGTTTGTCTTGGTCTTGTTTGCCGCCGGGCATACGCTCGGATTCCTAAAATTCAAGGCGCCTACACCGGAGGGCGTCGCGGTGCAACAAGCCATGGATAACGTGCGCTTCAGCCTCGGCGCGAAGAGTTACACCTACGGAGGGTTCTATCGCGGCTTCGGACTGTTTTGTACGGCCTATCTCCTGTTCGCGGCTTTTCTGGCCTGGCACCTGGGTTCCATGGCGCGCAACACTCCTCAGGCAATCGGCGCGCTGGGCTGGGTCTTCTTCGGTTTGCAAGCCATAGGTATCGTACTCAGTTGGAAATATTTTGTTCCCCCGCCAATTATATTTTCTGCTGTGCTGGCGGTCCTGACTGGCTGGGCGGCATGGCTGGCAGGAACGTTGCGGCATAGCTGAATGGAAAAAAGCCGCCCATGGGGCGGCCTGATTAGCTAAAAGACTTTTACTT
>DASYKK010000342.1:0-3995 GCA_035995565.1 Candidatus Angelobacter sp. | reverse complement strand
GCGCCATTGGCGGTCTGGGAAAGGTCTCGCTCACCCGTTAGTACGGGACCCAGTTCGGCCAGGACCTGGGAAGCGAGCAGCGGAGGCCTGCTAGTAAAGAAAGAGTCGGCCAATTTTTCGAAGCGGCGCGATCTTCCAGAGCACCTTAGCGTAACAGCTTATGCCCTTAGTGAGAAAGGTCTAAGTATCGGGATGGTTAACAGGAAACGGTTTGCAGAGCTAAATAAAGACTATAAGAAGCTGCGCAAGTCTCTACCCGCATTTCGTTCTTTGGATGCATCTGGGGGACAAATGATTCCTTCGCGCTGGATTCTTTTGATGTCGATTGCCTGCGCTCTTAGTGCGATTGGCCAAGCGCCAGCTTCTCCCAAAACCGTCACGGAAGTGTTAGACAGATCCATCAGCGGCCCCGAACGCGCCACTCTGGCATTGGCCGAAAAAATGCCCGAGTCCAGTTACAACTTCGCGCCTACCCGTGGCGAATTCAAGGGTGTGTCCGTACATTTGCTCAATTGGCCAAACATATTGCGGTCGACAATTACTTAAGCGGCGCAGCTCTGCTGGGAGAAAAACCGCCCATCGAGCCTGGGGTCCATGAAAATGGTTCTGACTCAATCCGGACCAAAGCTGAAGTGATTAAGTTTCTGCGCGACTCGTTCATCTACCTTCATAAAGGCGCTAGCACAATGAATGAGAAAAATCTGATGGGAGAAGTTGACTATCCTAGCGGCGGGCGCGTCGCGCGACTTTCCGTAGTGACGGCAGCCATCTCCCATCCGTGGGACATTTACGGACAAATGATCGAATATCTCAGGATGCGCGGTATCGATCCGCAGAAGTGACATCACGCCGCAAGCGAATTTAGGCGAAGATTTTGGGCAGCCAAAAAAACACGGAAAGTTTCCCTCCGTGTTCCTGTGTGGTTGAGACTTCAGTTGCCCCGGCTGGCCGGCGGCACTATGCCGTTCATGCGGAGATATTCAATCATCTGGCCGTATTCGTCTGCGGCGTGAATGACCGCGCCTGAAGCAACGAACAACCGGGCCTGAGTGCCGCGGAAGAACGGGATTTGCTCCAATGCATTTTCCGCGGTCAGGGTCTTGGCAGCGCGATGACCGACTGCGAATGAGTCCTTGAGAAACTGCATGATCTGTTCCTTGGTTTTCAACTCGTCCGGACCGTTGGGGCCCTTGATATTCTCCGGCATCTTCTCGCCAGTGAGCGTGGTCCAGAAACGATAGTTTGCAGTGGCGGTATGCTTCACTAATGTCGCAAAGGTCCGGACATCGCTATATGCGCTGCCAGGAATCTTCAGGCTTGCAGGGGTAAAGTCGAATTTGTCAGCCGGCATGGCCTCGGCGGCCTCTACCATGAGCTTCTCGTATTGGCTTACCTGGCGGTCCACCACCGAAGCGAAAGTTGCTGGAGGCGCGGGTGAAGCAGCTGGCGCCGGTGCTGATCCGCCTTGCGCAAACGCCCCCACGGCAAAGGTCAGGATGGCCAGGAGGCAAAAATTTATCATCTGTTTCATTTTGAAACTCTCCTCTATAATACGATCTGAAGCGACGAAGAAAGATATCACGGGCATATCATCCGCACCACCTGACCCCCTTAGTGCCTCAAAAAGTAAAGGCATGGAGAAAAATTTACTTCCTCCATGCCAGTCAGTATTTATTGTTACGGCGTGCTAGTTGCCGCTGCGGCTGGCTGGCGGGACGATGCCGTTCATGCGCAGGTATTCCACCACTTGTCCGTAATGGTCGAATCCGTGGGCCACCCCAAAGGTGCTGACAAACAGCCGTGACACCGGGTTGGGACTCATCATGATTTTCACGGTCCCGACAATATTCTCCGCTGTCAGCATGCCGGCGGCCTTGTGGCCGATGGCGTAAGAATCTTTCAGGTACTTCACGATTTCAGCCTTGGTCTTGATGGTGTCGGGGCCATTGGGACCGTTGGTGCCTGGCAGCATGGGATCGCCGCTGATGGCGCCCCAGAACATATAGTTGGCGGTGGCCACGTGCTTTACTTCTTCGGCAAACGTACGAACGCCTTTGTAGTCGCTGCCCTGGATATTCAGGCCGGCAGGCGTGAAATTGTATTTGTCTTCCGGCATGGCTTCCGCGGCATCGACGAACTCTTTTTCAATGATGCTGATTTCGCGGTCAACCACCGCGCTGATGGTTGGAGGCGCCTGGGATGCAGACGATGTTGCGGGTGTCGCCGCAGGTGATGCTGCCGGCGTGGCGGGCTTGGCTGACTGGGCAAAAGCTCCCACGGCGAAGCAGATCAGCGCCAGCACACAGAATGTTCTCAGATGTTTCATTTGGTTCTCCTCTTCTCTCATTTATGGATTGGTGGATGCTGTAAACGATACCACGGCGACAGCAGCAGGCCGGCGGTTAGGGCAATCGCGGCAAATGTGAGCGTGAACTGTACGCCGGCGCTGGAAGCGACGGCGCCCCAAACCGCGCTGCCAAGAGCCAACCCGCCTTGTAAGACCAACACGTACATTGAAATCACGCGCGCCCGAACCCAGGCCGGCGCGGCCGTCTGCGCGGCAAGGTTGAGCGTGGCCAGAATGCTGATCCATGCCAATCCTGCGGCGGCGGAAAACGCTGACGCTACTGCCAGCGAAGGGGAACGCACCAGCCCGCACAACGCAATGGCAAAAATCAAAGTCGCGTAAACGATCACCGCATCTGGGGAAAGGTGCCGCCGCGCCAGCGCAAGAACTCCTGCGCCGATCAGCGCGCCCAGTCCAAAGAAAGCCAGCATGGCGCCAAAGCCTTCCGCGCCGAACTTGCTGGCGATCAATGGAAGCAAGGCCCAGAATACGCTGGCGAAAATCGAAAACAGCAAGGTGCGAACCAGTACCGTACGTATGCGTGGTTCCTGGCGGGCATAACGCAGTCCAACGCTGATAGCTCCCATGAACGTAGTGGTCCCGTTCCGTGTTTCCGCTTTCTCCGGCTTCCAGTTGTAAAGAAACAGAATCACTCCGAAGAATGAAAATGCATTGATCAGGAAAGCGCGCCCGGATCCGGTGCTTGTGCCCTGGCACGTGGCAATCACCAGTCCGCCCAGCGCCGGCCCGACTGCCCGGGCAATGTTGAACCCCGCCGAGTTGAGCGCCACCGCGGCGGCCAGCTTACTTGGCGGAACAAGATCTGGCGTGAGCGATTGCCATGCCGGATCGTTCATCACGGCGCCTACGCCCAGCAGGAATGTAAATACCAGCAGGATTTGCGGAGTCACGGTGCGAGTGAGCGTCATTACGCCGAGCACGGTAGCGGCTGCCACCATGGAGGCTTGGGTGAAGAGCAGGAACTTGCGCCGGTCAAAAATATCAGCCAGCGCTCCGGCCGGCAGGGCGATCAAAAATACCGGCAGACTTACCGCCACCTGCACCAGAGCAACCCACATAGGAGAACTTGTGAGCGAGGTCATCAGCCAGCCAGTGGCCACATTCTGCATCCAGCTTCCGGTATAAGAAATTACAGCGGCAATCCACAGGCTGCGGAAAAGCGGCTCGCGCAAGGGCGAGAGAACGGAATCTTGCACCACTACAGGCTGGATTGAAGCCGGAGTTTCCATGGATCTAGCGGGCCTCGAAGGGATGGAGGACATGACAAATCATTGGACTGCTTCTCCGACAGGATCGTGAGCAGACTGCCCGGAAAACGGCCACTCCCGGCGATGCCAGGAACGGACCAAAAAGAGAACGATTCCAACCAATGCGATTGCCGCGCCGAACCGGATTTCTTTCAGGTTGGGCCGGGCGTAAAGAATATAAACGAATCCCAGCGCGGCCAGCAGCGCCGGAACAGGATAAAGATACATGCGGAAGGGACGCGGAAACTCGGGGTGTCGCGAGCGCAGCAGGAAGAGCCCGAACACCTGCATGAGAAATTGCACCATGATGCGGATCACCACCAGCGCCGCGATCAGGTCCTGCAGACGCAGCATACAGAAGGCAGTCGTAACAAAACCCA
>DASYKK010000341.1:0-7393 GCA_035995565.1 Candidatus Angelobacter sp. | reverse complement strand
CGGTAAATAGGAAAACCATGCCCAAACTAATTTTGGATTCGCCAGACGCTCTCAAGGTGCTCGTCGGCCAGCAGATCGCCGTCACGGATTGGTTCAACGTTACGCAGGAACGGATCCAACAATTCGCCGACGCCACGCTCGACCATCAGTGGATTCACGTTGATGTCGTGCGAGCCCGCCGAGAATCACCTTTTAAAGCGCCGATTGCTCACGGCTTTCTTACGCTGTCTCTGTTGCCCCAATTCATGCATCAAGCGCTGGAGATCAAGCAGGGCATTCGCCTTGGCGTGAACTACGGACTCAACCGAGTGCGCTTTGTTTCTCCGGTGCCCGCGGGATCAAATATTCGCGCGCGCGTTGCGCTTCAGTCCTTGAAAGACGTGCCTTCGAGCGGAATGGAAGCGGTATTTAACGCGACGATTGAAGTCGAAGGCAGCGATAAACCCTGCTGCGTTGCCGAATGGGTGGTGCGCTACTACCAGTAGGACAGAATTGTCATTTTTACTGGCTGAGAAGTTGCGTGTTTCATTAAGGGGCGGACAGGAGACTGGCCAGAGAGGGTGGCGCTATTCATGCCTGCGTGACGATACTCATTACTCGCGGCTTTAGCCGCTGAGGTAACGAGCACTACAGCCCCGTTCCATGGCTTGCGGTCAGCCCAACCCTCATCAGAGTCTTCGCGACCTCACCCAATGACGCGAAGCGTTCATCCTTCGTCAGGCCGTGGAAATAGCGGTAATAGATCTGCTGAATGATTACTGCCACCTTGAACATGGCAAACACATAATAGAAGATGATGTCAGAGAGATCGCGTCCGGTTTTCTCCGCGTAGCGTTGGGCCAGATCGGCGCGGCGCAGCATTCCCGGGACGATCGTCGGACCCCAGCGCACCATCTGCATCTCCGGTGGATCATTGGGGTCCACCCAATACGCCAGCGCCGTGCCCAGATCAGTCAGAGGATCGCCCAGCGTGCACATCTCCCAATCAAGAACAGCCTTGATCCTTGTGATGTCGGGCAGATCCAGAACCATATTGTCGAACTTGTAATCGTTATGAATCAGGGTTGCGTCGCTTCGCGAAGGCAGGTGTTCCCGCAGCCAGGCGGAAAGCGGTTCCACATCCGGCAGATCGTGTGTCTTCGAGCCTTGATAGCGCTCCATCCATCCGCGCACCTGGCGCTCCAGATAGCCTTGTGGTTTGCCTAGGTCGGCCAGACCAAGCGCCGTGTAATCAAGTCCGTGCAGCGCAGCCAGATTGTCGATAAATGATTCACTGAGTGTCCGTGCCGTCTCGAGGGGCAGGGTCAGTCCGGTTGGCAGGTTGCGGCGCAGGATCAGCCCTCGGACCCGCTCCATCACGTAAAACGGCGCACCCAGCACTGAATCGTCTGTGCAGTAGAGCAGAGGACGAGGAGTTGGGTAAGCGGCGTGCAGCTTTGCCAGCACGTTGTACTCGCGTCCCATGTCATGCGCCGATTTCACTTTGCTGCCAAAGGGCGGACGCCGCAGCACCATTTCTTTTTCGCCCAGAGCGATGGAATACGTCAGGTTGGAATGGCCGCTGGGAAACTGCTTTACCACCAACTCTTCGCCGAGATCGGGCAGATGGCTGCGGAGGTAAGGCTCAAGGCGGGTTAGGTCCAGTTCCTCGCCCGGACGAACAGGCTTTGTACCGTCCTGCAGGGGATCGGCGATGTAAAAAGTATTGACGCCTTCAGCTGACATCAGAGCGCGTTCCTTGTTCCGCTCATTTTCAGCGGATCGATCTCACTTATTTTACCGATGCGTGAGAAATTCCGGATCAGTAAAGTGCGGAGTAGCATTGTACGAACTCAGAGTAAACCGTCCAGGCGAAAAGAGAAACTCGCTGTAAGAGCAGTTTCGTACCATCCACGCGGCTTTCAGCGTAGCTTCAGTGGAAAGGTCCAAAGCGCGCTGCATGGCCACTCCGACCGGCCCGCCGGAACTGAATATAGCGATGCGCTGACCGTGGCTTCCATTGGCTGCAAACTGCGCCAGTCTCCGCTGCACGCGTGCGCTGAAATCCACCCACGGCTCGATCCCTTGTGCTGGTAAATTGCCTGCCGCCCAACGTCCGATCACTATTTCAAAGATCCGCTGAAACGTCTTGAACTGTTCGGCACGCGTTTGAGAGTCTTTAAATGCCTGGTGCATTTTTCTGATGTCGGAATCATTGTCGATCAACTCCGGCAGTGATTGTTCTATCACTGCCTCGGCCTGGAACTCATCGAATTCTGGCAGCAGCACCGGCTCGGGCCAGGGAAGCCCTTCGCGCTTGTATGCCTCGCCCACCAGGCGCGCCGTCTCCCGCTGCCGCACTTTTGGCCCGAAGTACACAAGGTCAAAGCCAATTTTCAATTTCGCCCAGTACTCTCCCAGAATGCGGCTCTGCTCTTCGCCCTTGGCGGAAAGCTTGTCATAGTTGCGCTCAAGAAAGGATGCTTGACCGTGTCGGACGAGGAAGAGGCTGCTCATTCGGAATTGATAGCTCGAACGCCGAGGATATCACGCGCCGTGGCTCCATGCGAGTGAAGGGCATGTTGCTATCCTTTGTCGTTAAGGCCTTTTCTCCTCCGGCTTTGCCTGAGGATTTGCCGCTCCGGCGGGAACAGTGGCGTTGCCATTTGCAGTGCCGATCAGTCCGTTGTTCGTGTCGCGCACGGCGAGCCGCAATAAATATTCACCCGGCGGGAGCTCCAGGGTCTGGTTGCAGGGAAAAATCGCTTTCATTACCTTCTGGTATTGTTCAGGAGTAAGCGCGGCATTAAATGTGTTTCCCTGCAGCTTCAACGACTCTCCGGTTTTGGAATAAGCACGCACTCCGCAATCAATTGCGGCATGTTGCAGTCCGTCCTCTTTCAATTCAAACCCGATTGCGTGAGCATCAATGCCAAAGTTGATCTGCACTTTATTTCCATTTTGAGTCGATGGAGGAATCACCACGGCCTGGAACGGCAGTGCCGTAGAGATCGGGTTGCTGATGTCCAGGGCGCTGCCCATATCGATTGCCTGAATTTTCGGATCTTGCTTGGCGTACACCTTCGGCTCAACCGCGTAAAAACCCTGGCGGTAATGCAGCTTGATGCCGGGGCGGGTGACCTTGAGGGAGATCCTGCGGAATCGTCCATCCCAATCTTTATTTTCCGGATAATAGCCCAGCGTGTAATAGGTTGACCCGTCTTCCATGCTGTCGCGAATGGCCCGATTCAGATCATTCGTGTTGTAGAAGGCTTTTCCTCCGGTTTGTTCGGCGACCGAATTCATGGTGGAGTGCGAATTTATTGCTGTTTCAGAAGCATTGCTGATCTCCGACGCCTGCGCCGATCCTCCCATCCCGTTCCGGATGGCGCCTCGGGCACTGTTGCCAAGGTAGTTGCCATTGCTATCGGTATTGCTCAATGACGAATACGAGTCATGATTGCCAACCGCGCCAGCATCTACTGGATAGACGGCAACTTGGGCATTCGCCAGCAGGTCGGCGGCATGGTTGATTTCGCCTTGATAGTTTTTCACAATCGGCAACTGCGACGCCGCCACAGAACTGCTGTTTCGACCTGTGGGATCGGGATCGTTGGGGAAGAGGTAAGCGGGGAAAGCCTCTGAAAGCCAGACAAGGTTCTTGCGTCCGGGATAGCCGGAGAGATTGCGGGCAAGAGCGCTCAATTGTTCGATAGTCAAGCGAACCCGTTCGTCCATCTGGTTGATGGCCTGGTCTTGTCCAAAGCGAAGGACCTGCTGCAACATCGCAAGCGGCATTGCGTCCAGCGTAGCCGGTGGAAGATCAAGTGCATTCGAACTCTCCGATCGTGCGCCCGAGGCGTTGAACTTGGCTTTCTTCACCGCATCTCTCAGCAAAGTAGGATTGACCGTGAAATCCTGGAGCATGCGCAGTTTGGTTCCCATAGCGTAGACAGCGATAGGTTGTCCCGCGGGAAGCTTTTCCAAAAACTTGAGCATCTGTTCGCGCGCATATTTCTGGTTCGTGTTGGATACATTGATGCCATCCAGCAGCAGCACGTTCAGGGCGCTGTTGGTCTTGAATCGAGGCATATTCGTAATGCGATTAGCTGAAAGCGTCGCTGGAGTCATCACAGCCGCCTGTCCTTGCAGGCCCTGCTGAAAGTTGAAGACGCGTATTTTTTGCGGCTTGTTTTCCTCCTGCAAGATAAAATCGTCAGCTTTAAGATCGGCAACCGGAGCGCCTTTGTGGTCAAGCGCAATAACATCAACTACGACCAGACGCGTCTTAACCTTCAGGACGGCGGCGGTCCCTTCCACATGTTCTGATTGCGGCGAAGCTGGCGAAGCAGCGTGCGGAGGCGCCGACGTGGTGGTTCCCCTAGCAGCGGGTAGGGTTGGCTCTTGCGCCAGAACAATCGCGGCAAAAGCCATGACAAGAAGTAAGAGTGGAATAGTATTGCGCGACGACGTGCCCATGAATGCTTCTCCCTGAGTTAACTGCAAAACTGTTGGGTACTATAGCTGACCTGGACACCCCCGTCTCAGATTTCTTTAGTAGTGCGTTTCATCGTTAGGGTCTTCGGATCGTGGGCCACGGTGGCGCGGATTGTAAATCCGCCCGCGAATGTGAGTCAGCGACAGCGTTGGGCGCCGCCCTTTTCAAATCGCATTAATGCTTTACGCCGGGTTCAGGAACGTGAAATTCAACACCGTTGGCAGCATTGACCTGGTCTGTTGCGGTGGCATCCAGGTCGGCAATCTGGTATTTGCGGGCCGCATGCTCGTTGAAGATCCACAGCGTCTGGCCGGCGATAGCATAACTCTGAGCTGAGATGCGATGGCCGTCGCGAAAGACAAAAACCGTGGCTGCGGCTGGTTCTCTTGCAGACATGGATTTGCCAGAGTTCGCCGCCGCCGCGCGATCCTGGGAATAGCGCCGGCCCTCTTCGCTACGCAGATCGTCCACTTCATCAGTAAGACGCTGGATTTCAGCCGCAAGCTCCACGGTACTGCCGTTGTCTGTGTTCACGACAACCGGTTGTTGTTGAGCCGGAGGCCCGTAGCCGGAATAATTGCCATAGTAGTCGCCGGGGAAATAAGAGGGATAGAAAGGTGATCCCAGAAAAAGCCCACTCCCAAAGAAGAAGGGTGAGCGGCATCCGAAGCAGTCGTCAAAATCTTCAAAGCGCCGGTGATGAAAGCGACGAAATCCAAAGGGACGGTCAACGAAGACATGCTGCCTGGACACAACGCCTCGCGACGAGAAAGTCCGGCGTGATGGAGCAAAGGCTGAGAGGCCGTCAGTTCGCGGCGCGGGACTGAAGCTGCGGAAGCCGGGGCCGGATCTGAACCTACCGGGCGCAGAGTGAAATCCGGCCGGGCCTCCGGATGTGAACCCACCGGACGGAGCCGAGCGGAAGCCAGAACTCGCTCGCGATGGTGCGCTCCCACCGCCACGACCAGACATTCCGCGCATCTGTGCATTTAATGAGGTTGAAAGAAGAAGAGCAGACAGTCCCAGCACAACGACGACGGCAGCCAGCGGTTTCATACAAATATTCTAGTCCTTCTGCAAGAGCACGGGCGCAAGTATATACCCAATGTTTTCAATCATCTGCTGTGGTTGACATGCGGAACTATAATCTTCCGCATGAAAAGAACCGCATTCTTCCTGGTTGTCGTCCTTGTATCCATCACAGCATTAGCGCAGAGCAAAAAACCTAAAGCCGCGGCGTTACCGTCATCTGCCGCCGTTTATCCGGTACAAGAAGGCTATGTTGACGCCAATGGCGTACTCATCTATTACCAGACGATAGGGCAAGGCGCGCCACTGATGATCGTGCACGGTGGTCCGGGCGCTTCGCATGACTATCTGATGCCTTACCTGCTGCCGCTGGCGCGGGGAAACAAGCTCATCTTCATCGACGAGCGCGGCTCCGGCCGATCAGAAAAGCTGGAAGACGCTGCTCAGTACACCGTGGAGAACATGGTGGAAGACGTGGAGAGCGTCCGACAGGCGTTGCATCTGGGCAAGATCAGCCTGATGGGCCATTCGTATGGAGGCGTGCTGGCGCAGGCGTATGCATTCAAGTATCAACAGAACCTCACCCACCTGGTGTTGGGCGGAACGTTTTACAGCACGCGTGAAATGAACAAAGTGCTGGCCGAAGAAAAACGCAGCATGCCTCCGGAGGCGCTGGCCAAACTTGAAGCACTGGAAAAGGCCGGCCTTTTCAATAAAGGTAAGGATTGGGAAAAGGGACGCTATCCCGACGACTACGCTAAGCTGGCATGGGGCGATGGCTACTTTCCTTACCTTTACCAGAGGCGTCCAGACGCAAATTATGATCCCGCGGCCGGCAATACCACAACGGCATGGGACCTTTATCGTGAGATGTGGGGTTCTGACGGAGAGTTTGTGATCGACGGCAATTTGAAATCGGTGGAATACCTGGACAAGCTTGCCACTATTCATGTTCCAACGCTGCTGATCTGCGGTGACCACGACGAATCGAATCCGTCACTGTCGCGCACCATGCATGAAAAAATTGCGGGCTCAAAACTGGCAATCATGCCGCAGTCCGGTCACATGGCATTTGTGGACCAGCCGAATCTTTACATCAAGACGGTGGCGGAGTTTTTGAAGGGGAAGTAACTTTGGGTCTCATCATAGATGTTGTTATCGCCTACTCGATTAAGCTGACGCTCCGTTTTGGTCGTGCTTGGGGAAGCAGCAGTTGGAAGCTGTTGAGGGCCAAAATCGCTTCCTCAGAGTTCGATGATAATTGGGTGTGGAATTGTCCGACTGTCCACATCGTCTACACCTATGAAATTGATGGACAGACTTATAGCGAGACGGACAGCAAGCCTTTTTTCTTTAGCAGGTTAGGAAAAGAAGATGCAGAACGCTTCAAGCCCGGAGAAACAGCCGTTGTTAGGGTAGATCCGCACCAGCCGCAAAAGTCGATACTAAGACGGGTTGACCAAAAGAATCCCGCAAGACTTAGTGAATAAAGACGGAGGACAACCCGTCAATTATCGAGCCTGCAGGCTGGCAGTGTACTCCCCCGTGTTCTGCGCGACTGATCCTCTCCTAATCAGATCAGCAGCCTTTTCCGCAATCATGATGGTAGGAGCATTCGTGTTGCCGCCAACCAAGGTCGGCATGATGGATGCATCGACCACGCGCAGTCCTTCAACGCCGTGAACGCGAAGTTCTGAATCCACCACTGCCGCCGAATCATTGCCCATCTTGCAAGTGCCGACGGGATGATAGAGCGTTTCAGTAAACTTGGAGATATGCGCCCGCAAAGCTGCGTCATCTTTTGCTGCGGGACCGGGATGAAGTTCGGCGCCACGATAGCCGTCAAAGGCTTTCGTCGCCACGAGTGCACGAGAGAGCTTAAGACCC
>DASYKK010000340.1:0-7134 GCA_035995565.1 Candidatus Angelobacter sp. | reverse complement strand
GAAGCCGTGGCCGCGCATCGTCATCAGCCGCTGGAAAGAATTACCGAACACGTTATTTCCGCAGTCCAGGATTGGATTGGCTCAACCGAGCAGCCCGACGACATCACGCTTGTCCTTACCCGCCGAATTTAACCCTGACTTTGATTCATTGCTCTGCTTCTATTGTCAATCTTGGTGACTCTCGGTTTCTTTCGCTTACGTTAACAGCCGACAGCCATTATGGTGTACACCTGACTTCGCGCTCACTGGAAAAAACAAGAATGAAACCTACCGGTAATATCCATCCCCTTCCCGCTATCGATTCATGGCAGCGCCAACCGCAGGTAAAAAATGATCTCCTCCACCGGATACACAACGTTACCACCGAGATACATTCTATCCAGGCGGAGATGCACCGTGAGGTTGCCCAACCTTCAAGTGGTAGCAAGTTGGCCAGGTTCCTAGAAGATGGCAATGCCATCCAGGTTCTCAACGATTTCAAAGCCGAACTGGATCAACTTCGCCGGATATTGTGGTTTTACATCGAACAGGCTTCCGCAAAGTCCACCGGCCTCTCCGATATTGAGCAGCAGAATAAGCGCCTTGAACGTGTGAACGAACTGCTGCGCGCCCTGACTCCGCCACTTTCTACTTCCCCGAGTGCAGGCGAAGCGATCAAACCCTCAGTTTCATTTTTTGAGCGACTCGATGTTGTGATGGACACATACATGCAAGAGAAAAAGCCTGTCGCTCAAGCCAAAGCAGCAAAGGCCGGCCATTAATGTGACGTCGCCAGCCTGTGATCCAGGTTGGCGATCCGCCATCCCGTCTCAAATACCAGCCGCGCCACTTTTGCCATCTTGGTAAAGTCAATTTTTTCAATCGTATCCGTGGGCCGATGATAATCCACTGAAGTACCATCGAAGTAGAAGATGATGGGAATGCCATGCTTGGCATAATTCCAGTGATCTGACCGGAAATAAATCCGCTCCGCATTGCCAGGATCGTTGTAGTGGTAATCCAGTTTCATCTTCTGAAATTGGGTGTTAGTCTCTTCGCTAAGCTCATGCAGTTCCTGGCTGATGCGGTTTGATCCCACCAGATACACCGTGTTCGCGTCCGTAAGATGCTCATCTTCCGTGGCAGTGTCGCCCGGCTGTTTGGAACGGCCAATCATATCGATATTCAGGTCAGCCACCATCTGCTTCAGCGGCACCACGGGCGCGTAATCCGTATTGTATTCAGACCCCAGCAGCCCCAGTTCTTCACCGGCATGGAACATCACCAGCACGGACCGCTTTGGCCGCTCCAGTGACATGGCGTGAGCAATCGCAAGCACAGAGGTCGTGCCGGAACCGTCATCATCGGCGCCAGGATAAATCTCGCCGCCAGGCCCTGTCTTAAGATGATCGTAATGCGCGCTGAACACTACATATTCATGCTTGAGTGCAGGATCAGTGCCCTCAAGGATGCCCGCGACGTTTTGCGTGGTCGTGCGGGTAACCTGCATGGCCACGGTCATCTTCGCGGTGATGTCTGTAGTCTTTGGCTGCAACTTCTGTTTGTGACTCACTGCCTCATATACGCTCTTGAGATCAAGTCCGCAAGCGGTCAGAAGTTCTTCTGCCAACGCCGGCCCTGGCGTCACGACGGGAAGGCTGCCATCAGCGCCACGTGCCAGCCGGACAGTTTCACGTGCAGCTGATCTCTCTTGAAAGCCCTTATTTTTCATCAACTCCAAGAAACGTTGCGGTGGCAGCTGTAGAACGCCCACGGCGCCGTGTGCGCGAGCGGCTCCCTGGCCGTGTTCATTCTCATCGAGTCGCGACAGATCCACGTCGGAAGGCATACCCGGCACGATGAGTACAATCTTCTTTTTTACGTCCAGGCCGGCATAATCGTCATGGTGTTGCGATGGCGCCGAGATTCCGGTTCCCACAAAAACAATTTGGCCCTGGACTTCGCCATTGCCGCCTTCACCCGGGATGTAAAAGTCCCCGAAATGATGGGTCTTCGCCGTGCCGCCAAAAGTAACTTCCAGTGAACTCTTCGCCGGGTCGGGCTTGCCTGCAACCACTTGAAAAGTCTGCAGGAAACCACCATGGTCACCTGCTCCCTTGAAGCCATACGCCTCAAGATGCGAAGCCAGATAACGTGCCGCAATTGCGAAGTTCGGCGCAAGCGTATAACGTCCGCCTAATTCTTCAGAAGCAAGAAATTGCAGGTGCATGCGCAACTCAATAGGCGTAATCGAATCGACAGTGGACGGTATTGATGGCAGGACAATAGCAGCCGGCGCTGCTGCATACATCGCGACCGAGGCGGCAAGGGCCACGGCGAGGGCAATTCTTGCTGGAAAACTTTTCAAACGATTCACACTTTGATGGTAGCAGCCTGCAGTAGGGCTTACAATCGGCAGGCTATTTCGCCGGTCCGCAGCATGCTTGCGGTTAAAATCGTTAGGCGGAAGGCTCGGAACTCCCATTTGAAACAAAACATCATTGTTCTTGAAGACGATTCGGACATTGGCAACCTGGTACGCCATCATCTGCAATTGGCCGGTTTCAATGTGCGTGTCTGCATTTCTGGCGACGAAGTGCTGCCTCTGGCGCGCAAGCATGCTCCCATTCTCTTTCTGCTCGACATCATGGTTCCCGGGTACAGCGGTTTTGAGGTCTGCCGTCAAATCCGCGAGAGCCGCGACTTTGCCCGCATCCCCATCATCTTTCTGACTGCCCGGGCTGGGGAAGAAGACCGAGTGCGCGGGCTTGATCTTGGCGCCGACGATTACATCACCAAGCCTTTCGGAACTCGCGAGCTCACAGCGCGTGTCCGAGCAGTGCTGCGGCGTTTTGAACAGCCTCTGACCACCAGCATCACCACTCCCGATTTTCAACTGGACAGCGATTCCATGACTCTGATCGTTCGTGGAGTGCCAACTGACGTGACCGCCACCGAGTTTCGCCTTTTGCATTTCCTCGCCTCGCATCCGGGACGCGTCTATACCCGTGACCAGGTGCTCGACGCCGTATGGCGTGATCTATCTTTTGTGACGCCACGCTCTGTCGACGTATACATCCGGCGGCTCCGCGAAAAGATCGAACAGGATCCTGAAGAGCCTCGTTATCTTAAGACCGTTCGCGGCGCCGGTTACAAATTCGAGGCGGCGAAATGAGAAACCGAATTTTCCTGAAGGCCATGGGCGCATTCGTCGCGGTAATTGCCGCGGCGACGCTTACGCTGGATATCAGCATCCGGCACACCTGGGAAAATGCGGTCCACAATGATATTGAACGGCTCCTTATCCAGAATGCGCAGGGCTTCGCGCTTCGCGTTGAGAATGACCACCTGCATTCGCTGCAGCAGATGGCGGCTGAGGAAGCGCGAATTACAGAAACGCGGGTCACCATCATAGGCCGCGACGGCGTCGTCCTTGCAGATTCTGAAGCCGATGCTAAAACCATGGAGAACCACGCCGGCCGGCCTGAAGTGGCCACCGCACTGGGAGGGAAGGTTGGCAGCTCTTCTCGGCTGAGCCACACTGTTGGCATAGAGTTCCTTTATCTTGCCGTTCCAAGTGGTGACAAGATTGTTCGTCTGGCCTATCCGCTTTCCAGCATGCAGCAACAAATTTCCTCGATTCGCGCGAATCTGCTGCGGGCGACCGTGCTCGCCTTGCTTCTCGCGCTCGTGCTTGCGGCCATAATTGCCGAAGTAATTTCCAGGCGGTTGCGCCGGATCGTCCGTTTTGCCGAGAAAATAGCGGCCGGAGACCTCTCTGCGCGCATTGCTGAGACCAGCGGCGACGAGATTGCCCAGGTCGCCATGGCCCTTGATCGCACCGCGCGCCGCCTGGAAGAAAACTTTGCTGCCGTCAAGGAAAGCCGCTCTGAGCTTGAAGCGTTGCTGAACAGCATGACGGATGGCGTGATCGCCGTCTCCCCGGACCTGAAAGTACGTTGGGCCAATCATGCCATTGGCGGCATTCTTCACCAGCCAGTCCGCATCGGCGTGCCCGTGATTGAACTTCTTCGCCATCCTGACTTCCTTGCCACAATCAATGACGTTCTGCAATCGAAACACCGGGAGAGCACGATTGCTACTTCCCTTTCCGGACGCAGATCTTTTTCCGTAACAGCGGAACCGCTACCCGATGGCGGCGTCGTCAGCGTGCTGCATGACATTTCCGAAATCGAGCGGGTGGAAAAAACACGGCGTGACTTCATCGCTAATGTTTCCCACGAATTGCGCACGCCGCTGACGTCCATCCGCGGCTACGCTGAAACCCTGCTCGAATCCGACGGCCTGCTCAATGACAACGCTCGCGACTTCCTTCAGGTCATTCGTCGCAATGCCGAGCGGATGGGTCGCCTGACCGAAGACCTTTTGGTGTTGGCGCGAGTGGAATCGGGCGAGGAGAAGCTTGATGTGCGTCCGCAGGATGCGCGCCAGTTGCTTGCGGAAGCGGCTTCGTCCCTGCAGGAGAATGCCCGCGCCGCCCAGGTCGAACTCACAGTCGAAGAAATGCCGGACTGGTCCGTCCTGGCCGACAGCTATGCCATACAGCAGGTCTTCAGCAACCTCATCAGCAACGGCCTGCGTTACGCGCAGAGCGGAAAGAAGATCGTTGTCGGGGCACAGGAACGTGAAAGCGGTATTGAGTTTTTTGTGCGCGATTACGGGCCTGGTATCGCGTCTGAGCACCTGCCACGCATCTTTGAGCGCTTTTACCGTGTCGATAAGGCTCGATCGCGCGAGAGCGGCGGTACCGGCCTGGGTCTGGCAATCGTGAAGCACATTGTCCTCAATCATGGTGGCTCGGTTCGCGTGGAGAGCGCGGTGGGACACGGAACAACTTTTTTCTTCCTGTTGCCAAAAGTCTAATCCTTCAAATTTGTAATCCGCGAGCGACCAGATTTACCTGCTGTTCCCGATTTCACTCCCCATTCACATTCCCTTCATCAGTTCTTAATAAACAACGCCTATAAGGGTGCGTTGCATAATTCCGCAAATCTTAGACGCAACAAAACAAAACGCATTTTCTATTGCGGTAATCGATCGACAAGCGTGGAGGAGATGAATGAAATTGTTCCGACGACTGTGCTTTTTGCTGCTGGTTTCAAATCTCGTCTTTGGCCAGAGCACAACCAACAACACAAATAGTGACGACAACCATATTTCGAAGCAAATCAAGAGCCTGGAAGATGCCATTGCCAGCCAGCAGCAGCAGATTGAGTCGTTGCGGCAGGAGCTAGCCGCCAAAAAGCAAGCCGATTCAACTCCGCATGTGGCCAATGCAGCGCTCACAACACGCGGCAACACCTCCATTGTTCAAGAGACTGAAAAGCCCAAGGAATCGCCGCTTTCATTTCGCATCGGCGGAACGGACTTTACGCCCGGCGGATTCGTGGATTTCACCAGCGTATTCCGCTCTACGAATACTGGCTCGGTGGTCTCCACTGGTTTTGGCGCCATACCATTTGCGAATTCCGCGAATGCTCACCTGACTGAATTTCGCGCGACAGGACAATATTCCCGCATCAACCTAAAAGTGGCAGGCAAGTACGGCGCCAACAACGTAACCGGCTACATTGAAACCGACTTCAACGGCAATGATGCCGCCAACGTGTTTGTGGGCACCAACCCCCACACCATGCGCCTGCGCCTTTACTGGCTGGATCTGAAGCGTGGTAAGTGGGAATTCCTTGGCGGACAGGCATGGGGCCTTCTAACGCCGAACCGCACCGGTGTTTCACCTCTGCCGTCAGATCTCGCTCTGACGTTGAGCGAAGATGCGAACATACATGTGGGCATCCAGCACACGCGGCAAGGCTCGTTCCGGGCAGCGTGGCATCCCAGCGACCATTTTGTATGGGCTTTCGCCGTTGAGAACGCGCAACAGTTCACCAACGGGGAGGTGACTGTGCCAACTGCGTTTGCAACCGTGCTCAGCAACCAACTTGATGGCGGCGCGACCATAGGCGTTCCCAATGCGGGTCCGGATTTGGCCACCAAGCTTGCTTATGACATTACTGTCGGCGGCAAGAAATACCATTTCGAAGCAGGTGGAATGTTTACGACGGCGAAGGTCGCCGTTCAACCCACCGGCAGCGCTGCTAATCCCTTCGTGAAGCACCTCAGCGTTGGTGAAGGAGTTGAAGGTGCATTCAACGTTGAACTGATCAAAAATTTCCGATTCCTAGTAAATGGCATGTATGGAAACGGTATCGGACGCTACCTCATTGGCCTGGGTCCGGAGTATGTAGTTCGCCCCATCGGCGTCAGCCCGACTTCCTTCGATGTGGACACGTCCATGGTCCACTCTGGGGGCGGTACAGCCGGGTTCGAATTTCAACTTGGATCCAAAACGCAGATCGGGACCTATTACGGTGGTGAGTATTTTCAGCGCAACTCCTTCGCGGATCTCACAGCAGCCAACACCACCGGCGCGCCGATTTCTTGCGCCCCAGGTCAACCTCTATTGAACAAACCCTGCATTGGGTTTGGCGGAACAAACTCACTGAACACCAACAATCGCGCGATCCAGGAAGGGACAATCGACTGGACGCAAACGTTCTGGAAGAATCCTCAATACGGCGCTGTGACGCTCGTGATGCAGGCTTCATACCTGACTCGTGCACCCTGGTTTGTTCCTGCCGGCGCTCCGAAGAATGCGCACCTCACCATGGGCTACGTCGGCTTCCGCTACATTCTGCCCTAAGGCAGAACCTTAAGTTCTCCCTGCTTTTTTTGAGCGCCGGTGTGAGCAGCCGGCGCTTTTTTAGCAAGTAACAAGATTGATAGACCGTCGGATGAGCCCTTTACCCTTTTTAACACTCTTTTAACACTGCTTTGTTAGGTTGATCTCGTAAACACGGATACCAACACTGAGGAGCAACAATGAAACTGAGAATTACGATGGCGCTGGCCCTAGCGGCCGCGATGATCGGCTCGGCGAGCGCGGAGACAAATTTAAATGGTGCGGGCGCAACCTTCCCCAACCCGATTTACCAGAAGTGGTTTAGCGAATATCACAACGCCCACAAAGACGTGCAGATCAACTATCAGTCCATCGGCAGCGGTGGCGGCATTCAGCAGCTCACATCTGGAACAGTTGACTTCGGCGCCAGTGATGGTCCTATGACCGATGAGCAG
>DASYKK010000339.1:0-4763 GCA_035995565.1 Candidatus Angelobacter sp. | reverse complement strand
GCCCTTCACGCGCTTGATGGCGTCGCGCACGTAAAGATCAAGATAATTGCTGATGAAGAGGTTGTCGTATTCCTTATTGTCCGACCAGAACCCGTAAGCCACCACAAACGAGCCGGTATTTTTGTTGATGCTTACGCCGGTCGTCTGCACTTCAACAGGCAGCCGCCCCAGCGCGCTGGACGCGCGATTCTGTACGTCTACGGCAGCCACGTCCAGATCGCGGTCCAGGTCAAAAGTGGCATTGATCGACGCTGAGCCGTCATTGCCGCTGGTCGAGCTCATATAGCGCATACCTTCCGCGCCATTGATGGCCTGTTCCAGCAGCGTAGTCACGCTGGTTTCCACCGCCTGCGAGTTTGCACCGGTATAAAAAGCGCTCACGCTCACCGCCGGCGGCGTGAGGTTGGGATATTGCGCGATCGGCAGTGTGGGAATACATACTGCTCCGCCGAGAACAATCAGCAGCGAACATACTGTGGCGAATACCGGCCTGCGAATGAAAAAGTTGACCATAGTTCCTGTGTCCGGGCAGTTAGCAATCTGGCCAATGGCCCAGCTAAAGCAGCTCTAAAAATCCTTGGGTCTATTCAATGCTGTTAGGTTTCGGCTTTAGCTGTGCTAATTGCTAGCTGCCAATTGCCAATTGATGTTTTACGACTGAGGCACCACGGGCATGCCGTCCGCCAGCATCTGTACGCTGGTAATAATGATTTTGTCGCCGGCATTGATGCCATCGAGCACCACGTAATCATTGCCGATCAGGTCGCCCACCTGAATCACGCGCTGGCGCGCCACGGCCTTTTGCCCGTCGCCTTCGGCCACAAAAGCGAAAAGCTTTCCGCTCAGGCGCGTGACCGCCGTAATCGGAATCACCGTGGCCTTGCGTTCTGACCACACCACCCGCGCGTGCACCTGCTGGGCGTTGCGAAACTTCATGTCCGCGTTGGGCACATGGGTTTTCACCAGCAGCGTTTGTGAGTCAGTATCAACGTGCGGTGAGATAAAGGTAATTTTGGAGCGGGTGAGTGGCTTGCCTTGATCGTCGACCAGATCCACCGGCATGCCCATCTTTAGCGCCGACGACTTTTCCGCCGGAACGTTGATATAAGTTTCCAGCGCGCCGCCGGTATCGACCGTTGTGAGAATCGTTTGGGCGTTCACGTGGTCGCCCACGTGCACTGGAATATCGCCGATTACGCCATTCGACGGCGCGCGCACCGTGTAGTAATGCAACTGGACCTGCTGTTCGCGGATTGCGGCCTGTAGCGCTTCTACGTCGGCTTTGGCCGCGTCATAGGTATTCTGCGCCTGATCAAAGTCCGCCCTGGCTGTGACGCCGGCCGCGTAAAGCTTTCTCTTGCGATCCAAATCAAGGGCCGCCTGCTGCATCACTGCCAGCTTGGACTTGAGCGCCGCTTCCTGGTTACTGACCGTTGCCTGTTGCTTGCGAGGGTCGATTTCCAGGATCGGCGTCCCGGCCGCGACCCGCTGCCCGGAATTCACAAAGATCCTGGTAATATCGCCTTCCACTAGCGGCTGAAGCGTGGCGGCATTGCGTGAACGCAAAGTAGCCAGGTAGTCGGTGGAGAGCGGAACGGTTTCCGACTGCGCCGTCATCACCTTTACGGGAAAACCCTGCGGCCCGCCGGGCGGTCCGGCTTTGGCGCCGCCTCCGCAACCTGCAAACAAGGCTACGAACCCGATGAGAGCTCCTTCTGCAGCTAACTTCTTTATCGTCATGAGTCTTTCTATGGTACCTGATCTTGGATTAAGGTTGTGTGAACGGTGATTCAAATTAGACGGATGAAACAGCGCAACGTCTTCAAGCATATGGATTTGTGAAGCCTGCGTCGGCTGCGATTTTCAATTGTGGCAATGTCGGCGATCCCGGCAATCCCGGCAATTCTGGAATTGAAGTCCCACCCCCGCCCCCTACGTTGACCTAATTCGACCCAAGTTTGGAAATACCTGGCTGGGTATCGCGGGAACTCCATTCCGGCTGCCCACACAGGCAGATCTCGAGCTTGTATCCGAACAATAGACTTTACCATTTGTTCGCCTTTATGTCAAGCAAAAATGCCGGCTTCGGGCAGGGGATTACGGAGCTAAGTATTCTTTTTTCGCTGCACCGGCCTGTCCTATACTGCTAACGCTTGCGTTGTGTGGTGAGTCTGTCATTAGAAGGCGCTTCCAGGCTTCCCCCGGAGGATGGCATGAACGGATTTGCCCGATTTCCGCTTGCATTTTTCACGCTTCTCGCGCTCATGTTGACCAGCGCGTCCTCGCCGACTTCCACTGAGCTTGGACGGGTTATGCACGCTGCCAGCATGCACGATCGCCGGGCCGATCACACCTCAACGTTGTTGCCCGATGGGCGAGTATTGATTGTAGGCGGCATGGTGGAAAATGGAGTCTTCCTGAATTCGGCCGAACTATTCGATCCCGGCAAAGGAACATTCGTCGCCGCTGCCAGTATGCAGTCCCGTCGCGTGGGGCACAGTGCAACACTGCTGCCGAACCGGAAGGTGCTGATTGCCGGAGGTCTGGCGGGACGCGTCTTCGAAGGCGGCCCCGGAATCGTCGCTACCGCTGAGATTTACGATCCTGCAACCGGCCGCTTCATGCCGGGACCTTCCATGAGAACACCCAGAACAGGCCATGCCGCTGTGTTGTTGCCGAATGGAAAGGTTCTGGTGGCAGGCGGTGAGGAATCCGACGAACATGGACTTGCGAGCGCTGAGATCTTTGATCCCGCCGCCAATAAGTGGACCGCTACCGGCAGCATGCTAAATCCCCGGATCGCTCGGTCGGCTGTTGTTTTGAAAGACGGCCGCGTGCTGGTTACCGGAGGCGGTAACGGGCGCAACCTTGCTGAAATCTACGATCCCGCGAGCGGTGTCTGGCACGCGACGGGGAACATGACTGCTCCGCGGTTAAAACATGCCGCAACTTTATTGCCGGATGGCCGCGTCCTCATCACCGGTGGCTCTCCTGATAGCCAGTGGCATCCGGTTCGCACGGCAGAAGTCTTTGATCCCCGCACCAACAAGTTCACTGCGATTAGTGATATGGAACTGGCGCGCTTCAAGATTCCCGACGCAACGGCCGTCTTAAAAAATGGGAGAATTCTGGTCGCCGGCGGAGCGGCGGAAGTCGAGGTCTATGACAACGCCGCAGGAAGGTTCTTCCGCGCGGGCAACCTGGATGAAGCGCATTTTTTTGCTTCCACCACGCTTCTGAAAGATGGCCGCGCATTGATTACCGGCGGCTACATGGCGTCCCGTGGACGGCCCAACGGCCCGCTTTCCTCCGAGAAGGCCTGGCTTTACGTGCCCTCGCAGTAAAACCTAATGAGCCTCGGAATATTTGTTTGGTGTAAGGCTATTTTAGTCCGGCTACAAACAAGCCGTCGCATGATCGCCCGTAACTTATTACTGCTCTTGGTTCTCGTCGCTTGTTCTGCGCCTCTCGTTGGCCAGGAAATCAAGGTCATCGATCTCACAGGCGTTCAACAGCGTACTGAACTGCGTTTTCCTCCGGCGCCACCAATAAAATGTGAAGCAGACGCGCCGTGTGTTGGTGGTGGGTGGAGCAGCGCAAGCGTCGGCGACGCAGTTCATTTTGCTTAATCCCCTGGGAACCAACAGTAAAATAATTGCAAGTCTAGTGTCTGTTCAGCGGAGGAGGACAAACGATGCAGGTTGTTAACCTGGCGCAAAAGTTCTCAACATTTCAGGACCACTTCAGCCCCAAGGTTGTGGGCGAATTGAATAACTTTCTGGTAAAGCTGGTCAAAGTGCAGGGCGAGTTCATATGGCACCATCATGATGCGGAAGACGAGATGTTTATGGTGACGAAGGGCGAGCTCCACATGAAGTGGCGTGACGCTGACGGCAAGGAGCATGACGACCTGATCCGTCCGGGCGAATTTGTGATTGTTCCTCATGGTACCGAGCACATGCCTTACACGCTGGAAGAAACCCACGTTATCCTGTTTGAGCCTGCCACCACGCTCAACACGGGCAATGTGCAAAATGAGCGAACGGTAGCAGACTTGCAGAAAATATGAACGTCTGCGGGACCTGTCTGCGTCGATGAAAAAACACCTTGCGCTCATTACGTGGAATGGCCTGCAAGAAGGCGCGGCGAGCGAACGGCTGATGCTGCCGCATCTGGCGGCAGCCGGAGTGGAAACGCAAATCATCGACTGGCGGAGTTCGGCCTTCGACTTCAGCCAGTTTGATCTTGTGGTGTTGCGCTCGTGCTGGGATTATCATCTGCGCGGCGCAGAATTCACGGAATGGCTGCGGCGCACCGCGAGCGAAGTGCCGGTGCTGAATGACATTGAGACGGTTCTCTGGAACAGAAACAAATTTTATCTGCGAGAGCTGCAGTGCCAGGGAATCGAGATCGCGCCGACGATATTCGCAACGGGCAGCGAAGCCATTGGTGCGGCGGAGCGATCGCAGATCAAGAGCTGGCCGAAGCTCGTGGTGAAGCCTGCGGTGTCAGCCTCTGCACATAAGACATGGCTGATGGATGGCGCAGCTTTACCTCCCAATGCGGAGTTGGAGCAGCAGATGGGCGGGCCGTTCCTAATACAGCAGTTCATTCCGGAGATTCAAACCGACGGCGAGATCTCATTCGTTTATGTCGACGGCCAGTTTAGCCACGCCGTGCTGAAGCGGCCACGCGCAGGCGATTTTCGCGTACAGCAGGAGCATGGTGGATCAACCGAAGCGTTCCTTCCATCGGTCGCGCAG